>JALGTR010000170.1 GCA_029821265.1 Candidatus Zipacnadia bacterium | reverse complement strand
CTTCTCGCAGATATCGGTGAACTGCTTGTAGATCTCGGGCATCTCACGCTCGAGCTCGGAGATCGGAAGCGGGGTGCGCACGCCGGCAACGACGTCCTCGCCCTGTGCATTGAACAGGAACTCGCCGTAGATCTCCTTCTCGCCCGTGGCGGGGTTGCGCGTGAACGCGACGCCGGTGCCCGAATCGTCTCCGAGGTTACCGAAGACCATCATCTGCACGTTGACGGCGGTGCCCAGCGAGTGCGAGATCCCGTGGATGCGCCGGTAGTCGATCGCGCGGGGGTTGTCCCACGAGGAGAACACGGCCTCGACGGCCTGCATGAGCTGGTCCTTCGGGTCCGTGGGGAACTCCTCGCCGACCTCGCGCCTGTAGATCTCCTTCTCCATTTCGACGACCTTCTTGAGGCCCTCGGCGGAGACGTCAACGTCCTCCTCAACGCCCTCCTCCTGTTTGACCTCAACAAGGGCCTTCTCGAACATCTCTCGATGCGCGCCCTTGACGACATCGGCGAACATCATGATGAAGCGCCGGTATGCGTCGTAGACGAAGCGCTCGTCGCCGGTGAGCTTCACCATGCCCTCGGCCACCTCGTCGTTGAGTCCGAGGTTGAGCACCGTATCCATCATCCCCGGCATTGAGAACTTCGCGCCGGAACGGACGGAGACGAGCAGCGGGTTGTTAGGATCGCCGAACTTCTTGCCTGTCTGCTCCTCGAGTTGAGACATCGCCTCGTGGATCTCGTCCTCGAGACCCGGGGGGATCTGCTTGTTGTTCTCGAGGTAGACAAGACAGGAGTCGGTGTCGATTGTGAAGCCGGGCGGCACCGGGATCCCCGCATTGGTCATCCGCATCAGGTTGGCGCCCTTGCCACCGAGAAGGTCCCTCAGCTCGCGACCTTCCTTCTCGAGTTCAGCGGTGATCTTCTCAGCGTCCTCGCTGAACAGAAAGACGTGCTTGTCAAGAGCCATGTGCTTTCTCCCTGCTTTCTCGCTTCCAGTGGTAGCGTCCGTAATCGTGGTTGAACGGCTGCGCGTCAAGACTGCCTGTTATGTGAACCCCCCGCATCGTCCTCAGTCGCGCCCCAGGTCCTGAAGCGGCTGCACCCGCTCGGAGTGCACCAGCCGGGCGTACTCGTCGCGCTGCTTCTTCGGCACCGGACGATCCGCAGTCTGCAGCACTTCGTACTCGGCTATCTGCATCCCGATCTGTACGCGGATGCGAGCTCCCGGCTCCACGTCAGTGCTGGGCCTGGCCGTCTTGCCGTCAACTTCCACGTTACCCTCGTCGGAGAGGCGCTTTGCGAGGGTGCGGCGCTTGACGATGCCTGCGTTCCTGAGGAACTTATCCAGTCGCATCTACTCGTCTCCCGGCCCTCCACCATCTCGAGACCGGCCGCCCGGTCCCTTTCATCAATTCGACGGGCGCGCGGTGGAACCTTCCGCTCGTCAGCTCTCCTCCGTCTTGGCCCGCTCCCAGAGCTGGTCCATCTCGTCGAGGTCCATCGCGGCCAGCCGCTCAGCGCTACCCGCCGCGCGCTCGACGGCCTGGAAGCGGCGCGAGAACCTCTCATTGGCGCGCCTCAGCGCGCTCTCGGGCTCAACGCCCAGAAATCGCGCCAGGTTCACCACCGCAAACAGCAGGTCACCCACCTCGTGCTCCAGCTCGTCGGCTTCGGCCTCATCGAGCTCGTTCAATTCCTCGTCGATCTTCTGGCGAGGCCCCTCGATGCTGTCCCAGTCGAAGCCCACGCGCGAAGCCCGCTTCTGCAGCTTGTGGGCGCGCTGCAGGGCGGGAAGTGCCTCGGGGATGCCGTCCAGCGCGGACTGGCGATCCTCGTACCCCTTCTCCTCGCGTTTGAGCTTCTCCCAGCGATCGATGACCTCATCCGGGGTCTCAGCCCTCTCCTCGGCGAAGACATGCGGGTGTCGCCTCTTGAGCTTGTTGGCTATCCCGTTGCAGACGTCGCCGATATCGAAGTCGCCGCGTTCAGACGCGAGCTGAGCGTGGAAGACCACCTGCAGCATAACATCGCCGAGTTCGTCGCACAGTCGCGCCCAGTCCTCGGCGTCGATCGCCTCGAGCGCCTCGTAGGTCTCCTCCAGGAGATATGGGCGCAGAGAGCTGTGCGTCTGCTCCAGGTCCCACGGACACCCTTCGGGTGAGCGCAGCCGCGCCATCACCCGGACGAGTTCATCGAACTGCTCCATGAGTTTGCTGTCCCGGCCTCGCAGGCCAGCGTGTCATACAGGCTATTGTGGTTACTGGCTGTCCCCGGCCGGCTGCTGCTCCTCTGGAGCCTCGGAAGCGTTCTCTTCCGCGTCGGGAGCTGCGCCCTGCGGCCCCTGTGCGCCGAACTCAGGCACCTCTGTCGGGATCGCTGTGTACACCTCGTTGAGTGCCTCGAACCGGGGATCGATAATCTGCACGTTCGTCTTCTGTAGCTGCTCGCGCAGTACCTGCTGCAGGTCACGCGCGTGCTCCGCCTGGTAGCGCTGGAGCACCCGCTCCTTGTCCTCCGGCCACGACGCCTCGCGCGCCGGCTGACGGTCTCGAACCTTGATGATGTACCAGGCGTTGTTGGCCGGGATCGGGTCGCTGACCTCGCCGACCGGCAGGGACTGCGCGACCTCGCGAAGCTCCTGCGGCACGTCCCGCAGGGGCATCGGCGGCAGCTCTCCGCCGCGGTTCTTGCTCGCGATCGAGAGTGAATACTGCGCCGCGAGGTCCTCGAAGGAGAAATCGCCCTGCTCGAGCTTGCTCAGAACCTCCTCGGCGGCCTCGCGAGAGTCGACCACGATCTCGCTGAGCGAGACCATCGCCGGCTGCGCGAAAGCCTCCTTGTTCTCCTCGAAGTACTGCTGCAACTCCTCGTCGCTCGGCTGCACGTCCTTGAGGGCCAGTTTGCGTGAGACCAGCGCCATCCGCATCTGGTCCTGGAACTCCTCCTCGGACAGATTCCGGCTCGCGAGCCACTGGTTGAAGTTCTCCTCATTGCCGAACTGGCTCTTGAAATCCTCGATCTCCTGCTGCAACTCTTCCTCGGTGATCTCGATGCCGGCGTCCTCTGCGGCCTGACGAAGCAGCTCCCGGTCGATCATCTCGCGCAACATGTCCTCGCCGTACTGTTGCACGAGACGTTCGTTGAACTCCGCCTGAGTTATCTCCACGCCGTCGACCGTTGCGACGGGGTTGCCCCCGCAACCTGCGAGCACGACAATAGCGGCCACGGCGGTCATTGCTAATGCATGACGTAGTACCAAAGAAAAGCGCCCCTTTCCGGAAGGGAGGGAATACGCGTCGGTGGCTAATTCCGCTTCAGTATAGCACACAGCGCGGTGAAACTCAAAGGTTGTCGTGCGCCTCACGGGGCTCCCCGGACGTCATGGGTCGCCCGGCTCGAAATCCTCATACCAGAAAGCGACGGCCGAGGGGTAGACGGCGGCCGCGACATCCATCAGTCGCTGGCGCGCGCTGTCCTCGTCGTCGTTGTAGATCGCCGTGCTCAGCATCAGTGACAGGCCACCGGCGCCGGGCGGTCCTGTCGCCACCGCCCAGGAGTGTTCGGTGTAATCCACGGAGACGCCGCCCTTGTGGGCGAACACGAACATAACCATCTGGACCTGCTCGCCGCGCTCCACGCGCATAATCTTTCCGATCACAGGGCCCGGGTGTGGAAGCCGATCCGCGTCGATCGGGAGCGTCACCTCGTCCTCCCACACCATCCGCCAGCCCGCCGCCGGGTAGCACTGGGCAGGCGTGTGCACCGTCCGCCAGCTTCCTCCGTATATGAGGCTCAGCACCACCTGATCGGGCGGCTCCCCGTAGACGATGCTGCGCATCTGCTCGGCCTCCAGGTACTGTGCCACCTCCGGCTCCTCCGGGAGCTCCGAGCCCTCCATGCGGCCCACCTGCATGGGCACGCGGGAGAAATCAGCGCGGTACACGGTCTCCTCCGGGCGCAGGCGTCGCGCCGCGTACGCCAGCCCCACCCCGACAAGGAGGGCGAGAATCGCTACAAGATGTCGTCGCGCATTCTGTCGCATCTGAGTACCTTCGCAACGCCGAACAACCCGACCAGGCCGAGCAGGAATACGAGAATCCCCGAGAAATCGTGAAAGAACCCTTCAGCCGCAGCGCTGCCGAAGGCCCTGCCGAGAAAGAGCGTGAAGGTGATGCGGATCGAGTTCGCCGCCAGCGCCACCGGAACGCCCATTACGAACAGTGTAACGCGCTTCCACAGCGGTCCCTCCACAGCGTAGGAAAAGAGCGCAGCGAGCGCCGTCATTGCGATCGCTGACTTCAGTCCGCTGCAGGCCTGAGCGACCTCGAACGTGTAGTCGGGGATCGTGATCGTGGTGCCCCTGAGCAACACGGGGAGGCCGATGAACCTGGCCACCGCTGCCGCCACCGCTGCGGCGTGCACCTGCAGGGGGTTCGAGAACTGCGTGACCAACAGCCGGCCGGTCGGCACCATGAACAGCAGAAACGCGATCGGAAACGCGATGACCCGGGCCCGACCCCACCCCCACAGCCAGACGATCAGACCCGCCAGCACGAGAACCATCGAGAAGCCCTGCGTGAAGTTCACGTCGAGGTAGATCGAGGTCGCGTAGACCAGCAGCCCCAGGGCCATGGCAAGGAGCCCGACCCAGTTATGCCCGTCCTCAGCCTCCACGAATTCCCTGCGTCGGGTGTAGATCAGATACCCGGAGATCAGCGGCACCAGCGGCCCATGACCGTAGTACTCGCTCTTCATCCAGATCTCCCACATCCACCGCAGGTAGGGCGCGAAGCAGACGATGAAGAGGACCCCGACCGCTGCGGTCAAGAGCGTGGACAGCGGCTCTCCCCGGCGCTGCTCGACCGCCTCCGGTGCGGTGCCGTCTGCTGATTGTCCTGAGATCCCGGTCATGCGACGACCTCTTCAGCGACGCCGCTTGCGTCGCACCTTCCTCGAATCGCGGCGCGAGGTCATTCCGGAATGGCGGCCCGAGCCCACGTAGAACACGAGGCCGATTACGGCGCCGATTGCGGCAATACCCAGCACGATGAGTGCTGGCACGGCCACCCGCGACAGTTTCTCGGCGACGCGTGAGACGTAAAGGCTCACCGTCTGTCCCGCCAGGACGAGGCGCTCACCGAAGCTCGTCGGCAGCGATTCGTCGGCGGGCACGGCCGAGGCAGCAAGCGCTGTCACGATCGCGTAAACCAGGCCGGCAACAGCGATCGCTCCGAGCGCGCCCAGCGCCGCGTGTCGCAGCGCCTCTGAGCTCCTCAGCCGGCTCGATCGCTTTCGCCGTACCGAACGTCTCACCTTGCCGTGCGCCTGCGGCGTGCCACAGTTCGGGCATTCAGATTGCGCCGCCGTCAGCTCCCATCCGCAGGTGCATGCGCGTCGAACAGGCCCCCCACAGGATGGGCACCTGTCGCTGCCATCATTGACCTTCGTTCCGCACCTCACGCATACGCCATAGCTCTCGGTCTCCGCGCCTGAATCCCCACGATCGGTCGCGTCTGAGCTCTCTCGTCCGTCGCTTCCATCCATCGCCGCCAGCCTCCGCCGCCTGCGTCAAGGCGAGGCGTCTCGCTCCCCTCCTGCGCCGTCATCCATCCGTCTTCGGCCGGCGTCGCGCCAGGATATACTCCTGGTTGTCCCCCAGCCTTGCAAACGGCTCAAAGCCATTGTACTCCGCCCCGGGAACCTGCCGGTAGGCGGCGCTCCAGAACTGAGCCCATTCCTCCATCTGTTCGGGGCCCGCCATCTGCGTCACCGCAGGCGTCAGGACCAGCCAGCGGAAGCGCGCGTAGCGATCCTCCAGCCTCAGCAGATCCTGCGTGGTCTGCGGGAGCCAGACGGCCGGCAGATCTGCCATCCATGCCACCACCCACGGTGAGTCCGTCAGGACGGGCTCATCGACGGTGCTTGCCAGCTGCTGCATCGCCTGCTCGATCGAGTCGTCCTCCGCCGAGTACCACGGCTCGTCTGGCGTGATCTCGGTCAGATACGGGTGCATATGCAGCACCAGCAGCAGCCCCACGGCCACCACGGCCCAGCGCGTTGCCGTCCGGATGTCCAGCTCCTGCAGCCGGGCATCGAGCAGTCGCCAGAAAAACGCGACGGCAAGAATCGTAATAACCGGCCCCAGCGGTGCGATCAGCCGGGGGGAGGCCATCACGAAGATCAACGCCAGAGAGACCGCGACGAGGATCCCGTAGACCAGATAGCGGAGCATCTCCAGCCGGCGATTCCCCAGACGCACGAGCACACCAACCAGAAAGAACGGCGTCACGAAGATGCCGCCCAGACCGTGGAATGCCGTGTAGAGCTGCCCGAAGCCGGTGCGAACCTTCTCGAACGCAGCTCGTGGATTGTTGACCAGAAAGACCATGTACCCGGGCACGTGTTCGGAAAATGTTCGGTAGATCGAGTTCGCTGGATATGCCCGCGTCTGCCCGAGCATCTCCTTTGTGCGCAGCGTGAAGAATGGATCGCCGATCACGTTGTAGTTGCGCACCAGCCACGGAGTGGCCACCGCGATGGTCAGCGCAACGAAGACGCCAACACGGGCCAGACGCCGCTCTTTCCTCACCGCGATCAGGAAGACGATCACCGGGATGGCCGCCGCGAGCCAAACATACTTCGTCAGATACAACGCCCCCATCAACGCGCCGGCGAGCCCGACCCAGACCAGTTCGCGATGCGGTCTGTCATCCGTCGAGATCTGGTGCATCAGCAACAGCAGCAGGGTTACCTCGAGCATCAGCAGACAGGTCTCCAGCCCCGATATCGCGTAGGCGAGGTTCGCGATATGCGTTCCGAAGACCGCGGTCGCCAACACAGCGGTTCGCCAGTCGAACAGGCGCAGCGCCAGCCAGAACATCGGCGGTACGGTCAGCAGGAATGCAAGTCCGGAGGCATGCGACACGGCGCGATCCGTGGCGCCCAGCAAGTCCATCATTCCGGCCGTCCACAGGATGTGCAGCGGAGGGTAAGTCAGCTCAGGGTGGCCCTCGATCCGCTCGGCGTACACGAGGCTCAACGGCTTTATGAAGCTGGTCGTGAAGCCCTCGCCCCTCATGACGTGCCGCGCGACCTGGGCGTAATCCATCGCGTTCACATTCGTCAGACGATCGAAGCGACTGACGTTGTACAGCAGGTAAACGACGGCGATGCCCACGAACAGCATGAGTGCAAGCAGCACGCGGCGCCGGAGCTGCCGTTCGGGAGCGTCGTGTCGCATACCCGTACCCCTTCCCTGAAATGCACGCTGGGAGTGCGGTTGAGATGGTATCATATCCTGCCCGCGTGCGGCAACCTCGGGCCCACCGCAGCCGGCAGATCGTGGCCCTTGCGAGCCACGGCGGCCTGGGGGCCGAACATCTGCTCTCCGGCCGGCAGACCGTACCCACCCGCGATGCCCGCACCCCCGATTCGGCGGGGCATCGGCCGGCCTCAGACGCCCTGCCAGGTTTGACAGTCGGAGGGCTAAATGGTACATTTCACGCGATCTCGCCGCCTCGCATCCCGGGGCTGACCCCGGCCTGTCGAGGCGGCATGCTGTAAGTTCTTGGCCGCGCTGCATGACGCCCTACGTCTTTTGTGGCGCGACGGAGTGGAGGAGCAAGGGAAGCCAGATGGCACAGCAGCAGGCAGGCGACATCCAGTCCCCCGCAACCGAGCTCAGCCGCGATCTTGGGCTTTTCGACATCACAATGGTCGGCGTCGCCGCGATGATCGGCGCCGGTATCTTCGTTCTCACCGGCATCGCGGCCGGGAAGGCCGGGCCGGCGCTCATCGTCGCGTTCGCTCTCAATGGCGTGGTAACGCTGCTGACGGCGATGGTGTACGCGGAGCTCGGATCTGCGATCCCGGAGGCCGGGGGCGGCTACCTGTGGGTCCGCCAGGGCCTTCCGGGGAGCAATGCATTCTTCGCCGGCTGGATGAGCTGGTTCGCCCACGCGGTCGCGGGCAGTCTTTACGCACTGGGATTCGCGGCGTATCTCGTTGAAACCCTGCGGCTCACCGGCGCAATCGCCCTCACCGAGGTCACGCTTGCGTCCGGGGAGGCGGTCGAACGGATCGCTGTCGGCTCCCTGATGATCTCCCCTTCGATCGCCGAGAAGGCCGTCGCAGTGGCCATCGCCCTGCTGTTTATCTACATCAACTACAAGGGCGCGTCCGAAACGGGGCTGGCGGGCAACATCGTCACAATGGCCAAGATCGTCATCATCGGCATCTTCGTGGTCAGTGGCATCGCGGCGATCCTCGGTGATCCTCAGCGAATGCAGTCATTCGTGCCCTTCGCCCCTGAAGGCCTTGGCGGCGTTTTCGGCGCCATGGGCCTGACCTATATCGCCTACGAGGGCTACGAGGTAATCGTACAGACCGGTGAGGAGGTCAGAGACCCCCGAAGAAACGTCCCGAGGGCCGTTTTTCTCGCGCTGATGATCGTGGTGCCGCTGTACATCCTCGTCGGCTTCGTCTGCATCGGTGCGGTGCAGACGCCGGACGGAAGCCCGTCCTACCTGTGGCTTGGCGAGGCGGGAGAGCTCGGCCTGCTGCGCGCGGCGGAGCAGTTCATGCCCCTCGGGGCGATCCTGCTGCTGGCCGGCGCCCTGTTCTCCACCACGAGTGCGCTGAACGCGACAACCTACTCCTCAACCCGCGTATCCTTTGCCATGGGCCGGGATCGCAATCTGCCCGATATCTTCGGCGCCGTCCACCCAAAAACGCGCACACCCTACCTCGCGTTGCTGCTTTCCGGCGCGCTCATCATCGGGATGGCCGTGTTCATCCCGGGCATCGATGACGTCGCCGCGGCAGCCAACATCATGTTCATCCTGCTGTTCATGCAGGTGAACGTGGCGGTCATCACCATTCGGAAGAAGTACGGAGACAAGCTCGCCTACGGCTATCTGACCCCGTTCTTCCCTTACGTGCCAATCATCGCGATT
>JALGTR010000169.1 GCA_029821265.1 Candidatus Zipacnadia bacterium | reverse complement strand
GCCGAGTTCGTCGCGGCCGGCTTCGTGCAAGACGGCCATCTCAGAGCCGAAGCGGTTGATGAGTTTGTTGAGCGTCACGGCGCCAACGCCGGGCACGAACTCGAGGGGAACCTGGTACTGGTAGGGCGGGCGATGCTCCGGAGCCTGTGGCTCCGGCCTGTCGGCCACCTGCATGATGCGATCGAGCACGCCGCGGGTCACGTTTCCGGAGCCGCACGCCTCGCACTCAAGCACAGGTGGCGTGCCCCGGGCGATCCATTCACAGTCCTCGCAGAATGTCCGGTGGTATTTGCCCAGCCGGGGATCGAGGCCGAAGTTCGCGGCGACGCGACGGCCGTTCTCGCGCAGCAGCGCCATGCGCAGCTCATCGAAGGTGGGAGCCTGCATCTCGATGATATTGTACTCCCGGCCGATCTTCGGCAGCGAGTGCGCGTCGGAGTTCGACAGGAAGCTCTTCGGGGCGAGCTCCGAGATTCGATCGGCGAGGAAGCTGTCGGCGGAGAGCCCCAGCTCGATCGCGGGGATATGTGCCCACGCGTCACCGAACATCTCCGCGAGACGGTCAACGCAGGAGCCGTAGGGGCTGCGGTGGGGCGTGAAGCAGTGCGCGGGGACGAAGATCGCGCCGAACTGCGAGGCCAGCGTCATCAGCTCGCGGGCCGGCATGCGACAGGCCTGGGAGCTCAGTTCCATGTTCGTGACATGCGCCGACATCTCGGCCGAGAACGCGGCGAGAGCATCCACGGTTGGGAAGTAGCTGACGTGATGCGACTGCCCGCCGCCCTCCTCGTAGGTCTCGAACTCGGCCCCGAGGATCACCGAGACGTCGTCGCCGTAGCGCAGGCCGCCGCCGGGCTGCTCGACCATCTGGCCGGAATCGACGAGCTCGCGGATGTCGTCCAGCACCGGCGGTGAGGCGCAGTCGACCACGCCGACCACGTCGATGCCCTTGCGCCGAGCGCACTCGATGGCGATGTTCTCGAATGTGAGGTCGCGCGCCGCGGTGATCTTGACCGGGCGACCCGATGTGGAGCGCCCGATGTGCACGTGCAGATCGCAGACGTAAAGCATCATATCATCCGTTTAGGGAGCGTCGGGAGAGGGGCGTCGTTCGTCATGCGCGCGGGCGCACCGGGCACTCCGGGCAGCGCGCGAGACACAGTTCATACGTCACATCCAGCATATCGCGGCCGCTCATGAGCATCACGTGGGCGTCGCCTATGCGGCGGTCGCGGATGAGGCCGCGCTGACGCATCTCGCCCTCGATGGGCTGCCACTCGACCCGGCAGTCGCCCTCACCGCGCCACTGCACCGACCACGCGGTGATGATCTCGCCGTCGGGCATTCGCAGCCTGCGCGGCATCTGGCGGTAGCCCATGCAGCGGGCGCCGGCGCGTGTCTCAGCGACGTGCGCGGCGGTGTTGGAGTTCATGCCGACGCCCAGCAGCAGGATCTTGCCGCCAGCGTGGATGAGCTTGCCGAGCGGGCTCTCCTCGGCGAATGTCGTCAGCTCGAGATGCTCGCTGGTGAGCCACTCGGCGTGCGGGCCGATGGCGGCGTAGGGGTGGGTGGGGTGCAGCGAGCGATGTGCGCCGGGACGGCGGCGTACGGCCTCGGTGATCGCCCCGTTGACCGAGCGGGTGGTGCGTGGGTCGAAGACGGGATCATCGGGGTCGTCGAATGCTTCGGGCCGCGTGTGATTGAAGGTGGGCACCATCAGCGTGCCGTCGGGACCGATGACATCGAGGATGGCGTCCACGACCACATCGGGGCCGCCCTCGACGTAGCCGAGGCTCGAGAGCGAGCTGTGCACCTGCACCATGTCGCCAGGCTCGAGGCCGATGGCCCTGAGCCCGGCGACAATATCGTCGTGTGTCGGGCGGGATCGTCCCGCCGGGTTGTACTGCGTCATCTGCCCTCCGGGATGCGTGGAATGGCTCGCCTACAGGTCGGAGAGACCGGTGGCCCCGGGATAGCGGGCGCGGATCAGTATCGCCTCGAGGATGCCGCGGTTCTCCTCCGGGTTCTCGACGCACTCGACGATACGGGCGTGGTCGAGGCTGTTGATGCGCTCGTTGACGGCCTTGAGGAAGTCCATGCAGTTGGTAAGAGCGCGCTCAACCGGAATGCGCTCGGGGTTGATGTCGATGCCGAAGTGCTGATTGTAACCGCACATCTTGAGCGCGTACAGGGCGGCCTCGGTCTGTTCCGGATAGACGACGCCGACGTCGAGATCCTGATCGTAGTTGCCCATCGGCTGGGAGTTCCAGTGGGTATGCGCCAGGCGGCCGTACTCGCAGACGAGGCTGAATGCGTAGGCGAGGTCCTCGTAGGCCATGAGCATGTGGCCGACCTCAGGGTTGAGACCCATCAGCGTGGTGCCCTCGTTGAGCATCGCGAGGTTCGCGTCATCGCCGAGCATGCTCTCGACCTTCTCGCACAGCAGCAGCGCCTCGGCGGTGGTGCCGTAGATGATGTTCGGGCGCGGCTCGTAGGGCTTAGGCTCGATGCAAATGCGCACCCCGGGGACGGCGTCCATGGCCTCAGCGAGACCGGCGGCGAAGCGATCGCGGGCGGCGACGTGGTTCTGGCCGAACGTGTTGTCGAAGCCGTCGATCCCCGGCCAGACGATGGCGAAGTCGGTCTCCAGTTCGAGGTTGAGCTGGAGGGTGGTGATGGTTCGGTCTATTGCGGCCCGACGGACCTTCTCGATGGGCGAGGAGAGGGAGCCGAACTCAAACTGGGCGTCATAGAAGAGGTTGGGCACGAGGGTGACCAGCCGAAGACCGGTGTCCTCCCGCACGCTCTTGAACAGGTCGATGTTGTCCTCGTTGACCTCGTTCGGGTAGTGGGCTTCGAGACCCACGAGGCCCTGGTCCATGAGGCCCACGGCGGTCTCGAGCCGCTCCTCCATACTCATCTGATCCACGTAGGCGTCGTGGAAGCGACCGCCGCCTGGTGAGAAGAACCAGACGCCGGCGGTGAACTTCAGGTCAAGCTCGAAGCTCTCCAGGTGCCTGACAAGGTCCTCGCCGGTGCGACGCACAGTCTGGCCGGACAGATCGGCAATCGGCATAGTCCTCACCTCGTCGGTGGTCGTTGTGCTGGTCGGAGATCCGTGGCGACTGCGCGGAGAGTTCGCCGCGTCTTGTGTCAGTCCTCCCTGTGGGACGCAGGGCGGCGGGGTCTTTCCGGAGAATAGGGCGTGAGCGTAGGAGAACGGACCGGGGAGGCAATGAAGTGGCGAGGCGCGAGGAGAGCTACAGGTACGAGGAGCACACGCGGGTGCGGAAGGCCATCGGCGATCGCACCCTTGCCAGCGTCAACGAAATACCGCAGTTTCACCTGCGGACGTTGGTGGACATGCAGCCGCTTATGGATTTCCGCAACAGGCTGAAGCAGTCGGCCGAGGTGGTGCCGAGCTACAACGACCTGAGCATCAAGGCGGTGGCCGTGACGCTCAGGGATTTTCCGCGCTTCAATGCCTGGTGTGATGAAGATGGTCTGAAACTGCTGGATGCGATCAACGTCGGGTTCGCGGTGAGCACCGATCAGGGCGTGCTGCTGCCGACCGTGCGCGACGCGGACACCAAGACACTCGAGGAGATAGCCACGGAGACCGCGGAGATGGTGGAGATGGCGCGGGCGGGGCGGCTGCGCGCGTCATTGCAGATGGGAGCGGGTTTTACGATCTCGAATCTCGGACCGATCGGTATCGACTCATTCGCTCCGATCATCAGCCCGCCGCAGGTGGCGATACTGGGCATCGGCTCGATCAAGCCGCAGCCGATGGTTATCGATGGCGAGGTCGTCGCGCGTCCGGCTGTGCACCTGACGCTTGTGATGGACCACCGCGCCTCCGACGGCGCTGAGGGTGCGGCATTTCTCTCGGCGCTCGAGCGCACGTTCACGTCGCCTGAGACGCTGACGGGGGAGTAAGCGTGGAGAGTGAGAGCCGGCCGGAGCTGGATCTGGTCGTGATCGGCTCGGCCCTTGTCGAGATCGTGCCGGCCGAGATGGGGCGGCCGCTGTCGGACGTGGAGGCGATGGTCCCGTTGCCCTCGGGATCCGCGGCGAACTTCGCGGGGGTGCTGGCATCGCTGGGCGTGAGGGTCGGCCTGATCTCGAGGGTGGGTGATGACGAGCTGGGGCGCTGGCTGATAGACAGGTTGTGGCGTCGCGGGATTGCCACAGAGTTCATAGAAGCTGTGCCAGGCCAGCTCACGCCCGTCTCATTCGCCTGGATGGACCGGGAAGGGGAGAAGACGTTCTACTTCTATCGGTTCGAGGGACACAGCGATCCGATGGCGACCCTTCAGGAGCATTCTGTCGTCGCCGACCAGGTGACGGCGGGGCGGCTGTTCGACTTCACGGAGGCCGGTATACGCAATGAGCCGCTGCGCTCGGCGACCTTCCGTGCGGCGCAGCTGGCGCGTGATGCCGGCCGTGAGGTGTGCTACGCGGCGAACTACCGCCCTGAGGCGTGGCGGGGACAGAGCCGCGACGAGATCGTAAAGGTCCAGCTGCAAGCATGCTCGGCGGCAGATATCGTCTTGATGAACCGCGAGGAGGCAATGCTGGTGACAGCTCTGGAGGACCCCGGCGCTGCGGCCGAGGCGATTGCCCGGCGCGGTCCAGAGCTGGTCGTGGTGACCGCCGGTGACGAGGGTGCAACCGTCTTCGCGGATGGTCACGTCCACCATGTTCCGGCGCGGAGCGTGTCTGTGGTCTACGATATCGGCGCCGGGGACGCGTTTCACGCCGGGCTGCTTGCGGCACACCTGCGGGGGAGAGATCCACTGGCCGCTGCACGCTTCGCGTCAGACGCCGCGGCGCTGCGCATCAGCCGGGAGGCATCGGCACCGAACCCGACCTTCGACGAGGTGGAGGAGTTCGCGGGCTAGGCCGTCACGGGGCTGGTTCAGAAACGTAATCTTCTGGAGTTGCCTTTGAGAGCGAATACAGCTATGATATGATCATAGTGGAATTGCCGCGAATGTCAGAGTGTGGACGTAATCAACGGACAGGCGACATTCGGTGCGGCGAGGTGGCGGAGATTGCTATCTCTGGTTGAGTCGTGGCAGCGGCATGGATCTGGCGTGGGAATGTGACGTCGTGGGGATTGGGGCTGCAGGTGCTGACACTGTGAGTTGTGTTCTTTTCACAGTGCGCTCACCGCTGATTGCGCGAACATCCGCAATATGATATACTTACTGTCACAAAATCACGTGGCCGGCGATGCTGGCTCGATGTTGAGGATTCCTAAGCCGTCCATCAGGAGCAGCCGGAGGTGTCGTTTCTGGAACCGCGGAGAATAGTGATAGTGGAGGATGACCCGCAGTGCAGCAAGCTGGTCTCGACAAAGCTTGAGGCGGAGGGCTTCGAGGTCGAAGTGGCCGAAACCGGGGAAGAGGGCCTCGACATCGTTGAGAGCAATATGCCGGACCTGCTGCTATTGGACCTCATTCTGCCCGGGATCGACGGACTCGAAGTCTGCCGACGGATCAGGCGCAAGTATGATCTCCCGATCATCATGCTGACTGCGAAGGATGACGAGATTGACGCGGTCATCGGGCTGGAGGTGGGGGCCGACGACTACATTACGAAACCGTTCAGCACGCGGGAGCTGGTCGCCCGGGTTCGCGCCATGCTCCGTCGGGTGAAGATCAACAGAGAGCACACTGAGCCTCTCGAGCACCTGAGCTTCACCGACCTTGAGATCGACATCCCGAAGCGTCAGGTGCGTGTTCAGGGCGAGCAGGTGCACCTGACGCCCAAGGAGTTCGGCCTGCTCGTGTATCTGGCGTCCAAGCCGAACGTGGTCTTCGAGCGTGAGGAGATCATCCGCGACATCTGGGGCCGCGCGGATGGCGGTGGGGACCTGCGCACGGTTGACACGCACATCAAGCGCCTGCGCCGGAAGATCGAGGAGGGCCGGGCGGTTCCGTGGAGCATCGCGACGGTTTGGGGCGTGGGGTACAAGTTCCAGGTGAACGAGTAGAAGCCGGGGTGGAGCAGTCCGACGGCTCGCGGCGACGCCGCGAGCCGTTTCGCGTACGGCCGTCAGCCGCGTGGCTCCACCACGTAGATCACGGGATACAGACCACCGAGGCTCAGCGTGTGCTGGGCGACAAAGCGAAGGCGACTGCTGCGGCCGATGAGCCGGGTTAGCAGGCGTCTCTCCTGTGTGAGCAGGACGGCGCGACCATCCGGCGCGAGCACACGACTGAGGCCGCGCACGAAGCCAGGATACAGGTGCCTGTTGACGCGATGCGACCCGACGCGTCTTCCCCACGGCATATTGCACACCAGCCGGTCCACTGACTGCGTCGCAAGCGCCATATGACGCGCGTCCCATCGCACGAGGTTGGCTCGAACGGCGGCAGACCGCAGGTTGGTCAGGGCCATCGCGAGGGGCTCCTCGAACAGCTCTCCTCCCACGAGCAGCGGATCGCCGCCCAATCGCGCCCGCTCGATGAGCACCGTTCCGGCCCCGCACATCGGGTCGCAGAAGACCTCATCTCCGGGCTGTCCGGCGAGACGACACATCGCCGCGGCCACCGTGGCGTTCAGCGATGCGGCGGCATGCTTCACACGAGCGCGCCGATGCAGAGCCTCCTCGGTCAGTCGCAGGCCGACGACGGCCGTGTCATCGGTGACGTAGACGCGCAGATCGTAGTCGTACTGCTCGAGATCGACGTCCCAGCCATAGCGCTGCACGACACCCGCTCCGGCCGCAGCGGCGATCTCGAGCGAATTGTACTCGTGAGACCCGGAGCGTGAGGCCGTGATGCGGAAGCTGGGCCTGTCGGGTTCACCATGGAGCTCGTGATAGAGCGCCAGCGCCCGGGTGAGGTCAAGCTCGCGAATTTGCGCCTCAATGTATTGAGGGCCGCGCTCGTCGGCAGGGATGCCGCAAAGCTGCGCGACGCAGGCGAGCAGATGCTCCACGGTCAGCAGGTCGGCTCCGGCGGCGGGCGGCCCGTCCCATGCGAAGAACAGCTTGCCGCGGAGTGCACCGAGCAGCCTCGCGTCGGGCAGGCGCTGAGTGATCTCATCGGCTGCGATTGGCTCGAGGCCGGCGATGAGCGTCACGAAGTAGGTCGGACTGTCACCGGCGCCCCGCAGATCGATGGGCGGCTGCTGGATGGTCAGCTCCTGTCCCGTCTGCTCCATGCGTCCACCTCCCCGCGTAGATCGAGCAGGGCATCGGCCTCAATCGCCTCACGAACCCGCTCGAGGAGCTGGGTGTAGAAGCGCACGTTGTGCAGGCTGAGAAGCTGCCAGCCGAGTGGCTCCCTGGTCTGGAAGAGGTGCCGAAGATATGCCCGTGAGAAGCCACCGGCACAGGCCGGGCAGTCACAGGACTGCGACAGAGGCCGGGTATCGGTTTCGTTGACCGCGCCCGGGATGCGAATCGGCCCCTCCTCCCAGGTCATGACACTTCCGTGCCGGGCGTTTCGCGTGGGCAGGACGCAGTCGAAGAGGTCGACGCCCTCAGCCGCGGTGTCCACGATATCGAGCGGTGTCCCGACTCCCATCAGGTGCACGGGGCGATCCTCCGGTAGCGCCGAGATCGCGGCCCGAAGGGCGGTCAGCATGTCTTCGCGTTCCTCGCCGACGGAGAGGCCGCCGATGCCGAATCCGGGGAAGTCCATTGCCGCGGTCTCCCTCGCGCTGCGCTCGCGCAGATCCGGGTAGACGCCGCCCTGCACGATGCCGAAGAGCTGCTGATACTCGTGATCGTGGGCCTTTTGGGACCGCTCGGCCCAGCGCAGCGTGCGCTCGAGCGAGCGCTCGACATAGCCACGCTCGGCGGGACACGGACAGCACTCGTCGAGCGGCATGGCGATGTCGCTGCCGAGACTGCTCTGGATCTGCACGGACAGCTCGGGCGTGAGCAGAATCTCGTGGCCGTCAACCGGCGATTTGAAGGTCACGCCCTGCTCAGCGATGTCGTTGGCATCGGCGAGCGAGAAGACCTGGAATCCGCCGCTGTCGGTGAGGATCGGCCGATCCCAGCGCATGAACTCGTGCAGCCCGCCGCACTGCGCGACCACCTCCTCGCCGGGGCGCAGGTGCAGGTGGTAGGCGTTGGCGACGAGGATCTGGACGCCCACCGATGCGATCTCGCGAGGCGGGCAGGCCCGCACTGCGGCGCGACTGGCGCAGGGCATATATGCGGGCGTCCTCACCTGGCCGTGGGCGAGGGTCAGCAGGCCCGTCCGGGCCGGTCCGTCGCTGGATGTATGGTCGATCTCAAAGCGCAATGGCGTCCCTCTCAGTGGATGAACATCGCGTCTCCGTAGCTGTAGAAGCGGTAGCCGCGATCGAGCGCCTCCTGATACGCGCGCATCACGTTCTCGCGGCCGGCGAAGGCGGCGACCATCATGATAAGCGTGGACCTCGGCAGGTGGAAGTTGGTCAGAAGCGCCTCAACGGCGCGAAAACGGTACCCTGGGTAGATGAAGATTTCGGTGTGCCCGGAGCCGGCCCTGATCCGACCGGCCTCATCAGCGACCGTTTCGAGCGTGCGCGCCACGGTCGTTCCCACTGCGACGAGTCGGCCGTCCCGATCGTTCACAAGCTCGGCGAGGTCGTCGGACACATCGTAGTACTCCGAGTGCATCTGATGCTCCTCGACTGTCTCGACGCGGACGGGCTGGAATGTTCCGAGGCCGACATGGAGCGTGATGCAGCCGATCTTCACGCCATGTTCCGCGATGCGCTCGAGCAGCTCCTGGGTGAGATGCAGCCCGGCCGTTGGAGCAGCGACCGCTCCGGGCTTGCGGGCGTAGACGGTCTGATATCGCTGCCGGTCGCTCGGTTCGACCTCGCGATCGATGTACGGCGGAAGAGGCGGCTCGCCGATCTCCTCCAGCAGCGGCATGAGGTCTCCCTCGTGCTCGAGTTCGACCACGCGGATCCCCTCGTCCTCGCGCCGGACAACGGTGGCGGTAAGCCTGCCGTCGCCGAAGATGACGCTGCATCCGGGCTTGAGGCTGCGCCCGGGACGGCCGAGGGCCCGCCACTGGCCGTCGGCGAGCGGCTCGAGCAGCAGCAGCTCAACGCGGCCGCCGGTCTCTCGATGTCCGTGGAGGCGAGCTGGGATCACGCGGGTGTCGTTGAGCACCAGCACGTCGCCGG
>JALGTR010000168.1 GCA_029821265.1 Candidatus Zipacnadia bacterium | reverse complement strand
CATGACGGTGAGGCGCCTCCCGCCCTCGGGGAGTTGGCGCATCAGGCGGGTGGGCTCGTCTCCTGGCTCCCGGGTCATCCTCGGGCCGCGCCTTCCAGGCAGTTCGGATGAACTCCCCGTGGCATCGTGCGGCCGTCGTCTCCGGTTACAGTTGCGGGGCAGCGCCGGATTCGCACCGGCTTCCGTAGGAACGCTCACGCGTCCCACGTGCGCCCACTCGCACAGGTTGTCAATGTCACGGTGCAGAGACTACCACGCACACCGCGCCGAGTCAAGCCGCGCAAGCATGTATCGCTGACACGCGCGGGGAGGACGGGCAGAACACAGGAACGCACCGGCGGTCCGGAAGATCGCGCTGAGGTGACGTGTGGAGGACAGCATGGAAGACATCGTGCGGGTCATGGCAGGGGATGGGACGGCGCTCTTCGTGGGCCGCGGGACGTGGACCAACGGCGTGGATGTGCTGGCGCTTCAGCACCCCAGCGAGGTCATCACGACCAACGTGCCGGAGGAGGTTTGGGCGCTACTCGACCGCGTTGAGACGCCCCAGCGCGATGGATGCTACGTCGCCGGCTATCTGTGCTACGAAGCGGGCGCCGCATTTGGGCTGCCGAATCATCCGCCGCTCGAGGAGCCTTCGCGTGAGTAGGTGGCGGCCTATCCCCCCGAACACGCGATCCTGCTCGGGGCCGGCGACCTTCGTCCTCGCGAAGAGCAGCTTGACGCCGGCGGAGTCTCTGTGGAGCTGGGTGTTAGCCCTGAGGAGTACACTGGCGCCATCAGCCGCATCAAGGAGCTGATCGCGTCAGGCGACACGTACCAGATGAATCACACATGCCGCGCCTGTCTCTCGTGGGATGTCGATCCGGCTGAGTACTTCCTTCGGGCGGTGTGTGCGTCCGGATGGACGCGCAGCGTTCCTCGGCTGTGCGCCTCGGCCCGCCGCGGCGCCGGGCACTTCGATGTGCATTCCCTCGCAGGTCATTGGGTGCGCGGCATGGAATAGGCGCCCTCCCATCGATCGAAGCGCTGGAGATCTGCGCCCATGAGCATTGCGCAGCGGGAGTCGGGGCAGGTTCGGGTCCAGGAGGTGTCCGATCCGCGTCGGATCGGCGTGACGGGGCGGGTTCTGCTGCTGACCGCGATCCTGATCCCTGCGGACACGTATTTCATTGCCGACCTTCATCGCCGGGGGATTGAGGACCCGACGATCATTGCCCTGTTCTGGAACGTGCTTTTTCTGTTCGTGGTGTTGCGCCTGCTCAACGGGGTGCTCTCGCGCATCAGCCCGAGGACGGCGCTGGCGCAGCAGGAGATGCTGGCGCTGTGGATTCTCGTCTCGGTGGCGACCTGTCCGACGGGGATCGACACGCTGAAGACGAGCTGGGGCACGATGCAGGGCTACGCGTATTTCGGCGGCCCGCCCAACGATTGGGAGCAGTTGTTTGGCGACTACGTTCCCGAGAGCATGACGGTCAACGACATTGGCGCGCTCGATCGACTGTGGCGGGGCGATCATTCGATCTACGAGGAGCGCAACTGGCGGCCGTGGCTGGGGCCTGTGGTGCGCTGGACGCTGCTTTTCACGTTCCTGTGGGGTGGTGGAGCGGGGCTCGCGGTGATCTTCCGGAAACGGTGGGTCGAGCGCGAGCGGATGAGCTTTCCGATCGCCCAGATTCCGTTCGAGATCTCACGCCCGAGGGTTCCCAGTGCCTTCATGGCCGCCTTCTGGATCGCGTTCGGCCTGGCCGCGCTGGTGAATCTGCTCAACGGGCTCCACGCCTTCTACCCTGGCGTGCCGGATATCCCGGTGAAGATCGGCCAGGATCCGACGCTGGACCTCCGCCGCTACCTCACGGGCCATCCGTGGACTGCGATGGGTCGGGTACACGCCTGCTTCTACCCGTTCGGCATCGGGCTCGGGCTGCTGATTCCGCAGGATATGTCACTGTCGATGTGGCTGTTCTTTCTGCTGTGGCGCGCCGAGGCGGTGGCCGTCGCATGGCTCGGCTGGACGAAGGTCAGCGGCTTCCCATTCATGAAGGAGCAGTCATTCGGGGGCTACCTCGCGATCCTTGGTTTCTCGATCTGGGCTGCGCGCCCGTATTTTCGCGCCGTCTGGGCTCGCATACTCGGCGGCGGCGATCCATCGATGGATGCCGACGAGCCGATGCGATATCAGACCGCCTTCGCGATCTTCCTCGTCGGCTTCGTGGCCTGCGTGATCCTCGGCATCTCCATCAGGATGGCAGTTCTGGTCGCGGTCGCCTTCTTCGTGCAGTACTTCATCATGACGATGATCGTGGGCCGTATCCGCGCGGAGATGGGCCTGCCCACGCATGAGATCGAGCGCCTCGGCCCCACGGTGATGCAGGGCAATATCCTTGGCCCGCGCATCCTGGGGAAGCAGGATCTGACCTCGCTGTCGGTCTTCTTCGGCTTCACGCGGGGCCTGCGCAACATCCCCTACCCGCTGATGCTCGAGGGCCTCTACCTCTCGGGGAAGACCGGCTTCAGCGGTCGCCGACTTCTGATCGCCAGTATGGCCGTCATCCCGGTCGCCACCTTCTTCGCCTACTTCTGGAACCTGCGCCTCGGTTACGAGCATGGCCTTGGCGCGGACTGGAATCGCTGGATGCCGTGGTCCAGTCAGGAGGCGTGGCGGCAGCTTGCGGGCTGGCTCAACTCCGACGCGGGCTTCGACTGGGGGCGCGTCACCGCGATCATCTTCGGCTTCGGCTTCTACTTCGGCCTGCAGACGGTCCGGTCGCTGTGGCCCTGGTGGCCGATACATCCGGCGGGCTTCGCGATCTCGACCACCTACTACATGCAGCACCTGTGGATGCCGTTTCTCGTCGCGTGGATCACGAAGAGCCTCGCCTCGCGCTACGGCGGCCGCAGCTCCGTCGCGCAGTTGCAGGCGGTGGCATTCGGCCTGATCCTCGGCGACGTCATCCCCGGCTCCATGTGGGCGATCTACTCGGCGATCACCCGCGTGGAGACCTACGCATTCTGGCCGTAGCTCGTCTCACACGGCTCAGTCGCGGATTCCCGCCGCCTTCTCGTAGAGCTCGATGTACGCCCCGGCCGAGCGCGACCACGAGTAGTCCTGCCGCATGCAACGTCGCATCAGGGTGCGCCACCGTGGGCTGTCGTGCCACGCCCTGACCGCACGTCCCAGTGCCGCCGCGAGGTCGCTCGGGTCGAGGCAGGTGAAGACGAAACCCGTCTGCTCCCCGTCGTGCTCGCTCACCGTGTCCGCAAGACCGCCGGTCGCGCGGACCACAGGCACTGTCCCGTAGGCCATCGCAATCAGCTGAGTCAGTCCGCATGGCTCGTAGCGCGATGGCATCACGAAGATGTCCGATCCGGCGTAGATCCGCCGCGCGAGCCCCTCATCGTAGCGGATCTGTGCCGAAATGGCCTCCGGATACCGTGCCGCCAGCGCCCGGAAGCGATCCTCCAGCGCCGGGGCACCGGTCCCGAGCAGCACGAACTGGATCGGCAGTCCCAGCGCCTTTGGCAGCGCATCCGCGAGCACGTCCAGTCCCTTCTGGTACACGAGCCGGGAGATCGCGCTCACCACTGGCAGATCGGGGTTCACGGGGAGGCCCAGCTCACGCTGCAGCGCGCATTTGCACTTCGCCTTGCCGGAGAGGTCTCCGGCCGAGTAGGTCGCGGCGATCTCGGCGTCGTTCACCGGGCTCCAGTGGTCGTAGTCGATGCCATTGAGGATCCCATAGAGGTCATCCGCCCGCTCGCGCAGTAGCCCGTCGAGGCCCTCGCCGAAGGCCGTCGCCTGGATCTCCCGGGCGTAGCGCTGGCTGACAGTGTTGATGATCCGCGCGCAGCGAATTGCCGCCGCCATGTAGTTGATCTGTCCGCCATGCTCGATCAGACGCATCGCCTTCGAGGCCGGGTCGATGTCGATCGCTGCGGCCCGCGACAGGTCGAAGCGGCCCTGATACGCCAGGTTGTGGATCGTGAACACCGTCGGCAGGCCCAGGGGGTTAAGGCTCTGGAATGCCGGGATGAGCCCGGTCGGCCAGTCGTTCGCGTGGATCACGTCGGCGTTGAAGCGCAGGGCGCGATTGGCCGCGATCGCCGCGCGGTCCGTGCCGGGAAGACGGGTCTCGAGGACCTGGCATACATGCGCCTGCCCCGGGCTCTGCACGCTCAGGCTTGGAAGCGCGATCTCGCACTCCTCGTCCGCCGGGCAGGACCGGTGCTGGGGCATGATGACTCGGATGTCGGGGCCGCGCTCGGCGATCGCCGGCGGCAGAGAGCCTGCGACGTCCGCAAGCCCGCCGACCTTCGCGAAAGGCGCGACCTCGTTGGAGACGAAGAGGACCTTCATGATCGGCTGCTCCCCCCGGTCATTGAAGTGGCGCGCGGTTGGGGACCACGACCACGCCGTTCTCAGTCACGGTGAAGCGCTCGAGATCGCGCTCGAGGTCGTAGCCGATCTCGATCCCATCGGGCAGCACGGTCGATTCCTCGATGATGGCGCGGCGCATGCGCACGTTCTTGCCGATGTAGGAGCCGCCCATGATGACGCACTCATCGATCTGGCTCTCGTTGTGTATCTCCACGCACGGGCCGATCACCGAGCGCTGCACCTGCCCGCCCGAGACCACCACGCCGGGGGCCAGCAGGGACTGCTCGAAGCGTCCCATTGTGCCCTCAGTGGAGACGCAGATCTTCGCAGGGGGGCGGTGTCCGGTCCCGGAACGCATAGGCCAGTCGTGCTCGTAGAGGTCGAACTCCGGATAGCGGGCGATCAGGTCCATGTTGGCCTGCCAGTAGCTGTCGAGGGTGCCGACGTCGCGCCAGTAGCCGTCGCCCGGCTGACCCTCGGTCTTGATGTTGTAGGCGCGCACGTCGCGCTGCTCGATCAGGCGCGGGATGATGTCGTGGCCGAAGTCGTGGCTGCTGCTGGGGCTCTTGGCATCGTTGACGAGCGCTCGCACCAGCACCTCGGTTCGGAACAGGTATATGCCCATCGAGGCGAGGCAGCGGTCTGTGGATCCGGGCATCGGTTGCGGCTTTTCGGGCTTCTCCTCGAACTGCCGGATTCGCCCGCTCTCGTCGGTGTTCATGATTCCGAAGCTCGAAGCCTGTTCGAGTCCCACGTCGATGCAGACGATTGAGGCGTCCGCGCCCTTGTCTATGGCGTCCTCGAGCAGCAGGGCGTAGTCCATCTTGTAGATATGGTCGCCGCCGACGACCAGCACCCACGCCGGTCGTTCCTGCTGGAGAATGTAAAGATTCTGGAAGACTGCGTCGGCGGTCCCGAGGTACCATCGGTTGGGCAGTCGCTGCTGCGGCGGGACAATATCGACGTACTCATCCAGCTCCGGGCTGAGGATGCTCCACACCTCCCGGATGTGGCGGTGCAGAGTGACGGACTCATACTGCGTGAGCACGAAGATGCGTCGGAAGAATGAGTTCACGCAGTTGGAGAGGGTGAAGTCGATAATGCGATAGACTGCGCCGAAGGGAACTGCGGGCTTTGCTCGCCTCTCGGTCAGTGGCCGCAATCTCTGGCCCTGCCCCCCTGCAAGCAGCAGTGTTAGAACGTCACCGGCCTGCTCTCTGCTCAGAGCCAAGTTGCTCTATCCTCCCGATGACTTCCGTGGTTACGAGTCTGTGCATCTGCGTTGCTGCCGACCGTTGCAGTGATCGTTGTTTCCGTCGCCGATGCCGCCGTCGCTGCCGCTACTGGTCCTCCCGTCCCAGCGCCCTGTCGATCGCTTCGAGCAGCGGAGTGAGGTCCGAGCTCTTCTCGATGTAGGCGTCGGCCGCCCATGACAGGAAGTTCTCGGCATAGGCCGGGTAGGCGGTGTTGATGATCACCGGCACGGAGGGATCGATGTCGAGGAACTCCTGCAGTGCGCTGAGCCCGTCGCGTCCCGGCATGGCGATGTCCAGCACGATGCATGCCGGACGCTGCTGCCGCAGTCGCTGCACGGCCGCATCGGCGCTCTCCGCCAGCGACACGTTGTAGCCCTTGCGTTCGAGGCGCCGGCGGTACATCTCGCGCTGGTTCGGGTCATCATCGACCAGCAGTATGTTCAGTGGCTGCTCGTCCTCGCGGTTGAACGCCTGGTCATGGGTTGCCATGATTCCTCTTCCCTTCAGCGCTCTGGCCACCCGCCAGACCCCGCTCCTGGACACCCCTTGACATGCTCAGTCGATTTCCCTCTGCGTCTCTGACGCTTCGTCCCTGACGGTGTGCATCTTCGGAATGCGGATGATAAAGGCCGTTCCGGCCCCTGGCTCGCTCTTGACATCGATCTCGAATCCGTGTGCCCGGATCGTATCCCATACCACCGCCAGGCCGATGCCGCTTCCGTAGTGCTTGGTGGTGTAGAACGCGTCGAATATCCGCGCACTTGCTTCATTCGACAGTCCGACCCCGGTGTCCTCGATACTGAGGCAGACGTTCTCATCGTCCTGCCATGTTGACAGCTTGACCGTCCCACCGTTGGGCATCGCGTCGGCCGCGTTGTCGAGCAGGTTCTGCAGGCAGCGCCGTAGCTGCGCGATGTCGGCGCGGATACGCGGCAGGTCCCTGGCGAGGTCCAGTTCGATCTCGATGCCCCGCTGCCCGAAGCCGCTCTCTGAGGTGATTGCGCGATCGACCACCAGGCTGTTGAGGTCGATCGGCCCCAGCCTCAGCCGCCGCTGGGCCAAAGGTTCGAGGAGCATCGAGAGGATCTCCTCGAGATTCGAGGCCTCGTTTGCGATGATCTTCGCCGCTCGCCTGACCACGTCCGGGTCGTCCGGCTCCTCCGCCAGATCGCACGCCCAGCCACCGATCGTGACCAGGGGGTTGCGCAGGTCGTGGGCTATGCGCGCCGCCATCTCGCCGATGGCGGCGAGCTGCTCCGCCCGCACAAGCTCAGCCTGCGTGCGTTGCAGGCTTGTGTACGCGGTCTCCAGCTCATGGCGCCCCCGCTGGATCTCCGAGTACGCAAGCGCCGACTCGAGCGCCAGCCCCGCGTGCTGGGCGAAGAGCGTCAGAAGCCGAATGTCTCCGTCCGCGATCGGCTCGTGCGAGTAGCGGTTATCGGCCATCAGCACGCCGCGTGGCTGATCCGATACGATCATCGGCACGACCACGAACTCCTCGACGTCCAGCATCTCCTGCAGCTCGTCGCTCACACGCTCGTCCGTCGAGGCATTCTGGATGTTGATCGCCCGCCGCTGGAGCGCCGCCAGAACCGGCACCCTGTCGGCGTCGTCGGTCATCGAGAAGCGCATCTGCTGGACCTTCTCCTGCACCTCATTGGGCTGTTGGTCAGCCCATATGCTGTAGGCGGCGGTGAAGTCGTCCAGCGTATGCGGTTCGGCCGCGACCCGTGCCCAGATCTCATACGCCTCCTCCTCGGATCCCGGCCCCAGCGCCATTCGCCCCTCCAGCCACTCCCCCTCCTGATCCACCAGCAGCAGCCAGGCGCGGTTGAAGCCGATGCCGCCGGTCCCTGCCGTGGCGCAGGTGAGGATGGCGTAGAAGACCCGGTCGATCTCCTCCTCCTGCCGCAGCACCCGCACCATGTCATTGAGCAGCGTCAGCTCCGCCAGCCGCCGCCCGGTGTCAGGCACGGTGTTTGCGGCGATCGTGATCAGTCGCCGACCCTCGCGCGTGACCGTGCTCACTCGCAGATCGATCACTCGCTGCGGCTGACCGGAGCTGTAAAGCCGCAGGCCCGGCACCTCCGCCGGCGTCCCGTCTTCGGCTATCTGCGCCAGCGCCTTCTCCACCCCCGCGAAAAGCTCCGCCGGCAGGGCGTCTCGAAGCGGCGTCCCCTCGGGCGGCGGCACGCGGTCGCAAACGCGCTCCCAGAACGCGTTGTTGCCCGCGATCACGTTCAGCTCGCAATCGGCCAGGAGCATCGCCACCGGCACCTGCTCGAACAGCGAGCACGGACAGGTCTCCGGCACCCTCGGCTCCTGCACCTGCGTTTCTTCCACGACCTGCGCCTCCGCGACTGTGTCGTCCTCAAACTCACCCATCGTTCATCCCCACATCCATCCCCCGTCGTGCTTATCGGATGTCCTCGTTCATGACGTCACGCAGAAACTGCGCCGCATCCTCCGGCGCCACCGGGTTGATGTAAAAGCCCGTGCCCCACTCGAAGCCGGCCACCTGCGTTACCCGCGGCAGTATCTCCAGGTGCCAGTGGTAGTCGTAGGGCAGCGTCTCCCAGTAATGCGGACGTCCGGGGCGGTGGGCAGGGTTCGGCGCCACGTTCAGAACGTAGTTATACGATGGCGCACCCAGCGCAGGTCGCAGGTATGCCAGACACTGCTGCATGACCTTCGCCAGCCTCGCCCTGCTCTCGCTGCCAAGCGCCGCGTAGTCGTGCGAGTGCTCCCGTGGGTAGATATGCAGCTCGAACGGAAAGCGCGACGCAAACGGCGCGAACGCCACGAACTCCTCCTCGTCGATCACGATTCGGTCCTCAAGCGCCAGCTCCTGCGCCAGGGTATCGCAGAAGATGCAGCGCTCCTTGCGTCCGTAGTACTCCAGCGCGGCCTTCAGTTTGCTCTTCGTCCGGCGTGGCACTACCGGCACGGCCATGATCTGCGAGTGCGGGTGGCTGAGCGTCGCACCTGCCTCCGAACCGTAGTTGCGGAAGATCACGCAGTAGCGCAGCCGCGGATCCCGGTACAGGTCGCTCAGCCTCACCTGGTAGGCCTCGAGCACCCGATCGATCGCCTTCGGCGGGCCGTCCGCCATCGTCCAGTCATGGCGCGGCGACTCCACGACCACTTCGTGCGCGCCGATACCGTCCATCATGTCGAACATACCCACGCCGCGGCGGTGCACATCGCCTTCGATGCGCAGAGCGGGAAACTTGTTGGGCACCACGCGCAGCTGCCAGCCCGGCTCGTTCGGAGCCGTGTCCTCAGGTCGGATCGCCCACAGCTCCGGCGGGGTCATCCGCTCGTTGCCCTCACACAGCGGGCAGGCGGCTCCACCGGGCGTCGGCCTGGGCGTCTCGAAGTCTGTTGGCCGACGGCCTCGCTCGGCGGCGATGATCACCCAGCGATCCACGATCGGGTCCTTACGAAGCTCCGACAACGCGTATCCTCCTTCGCACGATCCCCCGAGCTGTCATCCGCGTGCCCCGCCATTCGTGTCGCCACTGCTGCGCCGCGCCCTCACTCGCCGCTCCACCAGTTCGGGGACACCTGCGGAAAGACACGGTCACGGTCACACAGCGAGCCGAAATACGCCCAATCCTCCGGGGAGAGGTGCTCCGCCCGCGCCCAGCGTTCGGCGAGTTCCGCCACGTGGTTGAAGTCGGTGTGGTGCGCCACCAGCCGGTGCGCGGCGTAGTCGGGTGCTCCGTGCGTGGAGATCAGGAACTGCCAGTCCGACGCCTGGAGCAGGAGAAGCTCCCGCGCCGCCTGCCGCAGGAACGCCTGCAGCTGGCCGTCGTCGCGCCCGGCGTAGGTCTTCGCCAGGTGCACCATCCGCCGCTCGGCCTGGTAGATGCGCCGCCACGACCATGCAGTCTCCTTGTTCAGCCAGACGTGGTGTCCACCGCCTGCTCCCCATGAGCCCTCGGGCAGATCAAGTGCGGTCGCCGGCGGCGAGTGGTACAGATACTCCCTGCCCGTCATCGCGTTGACGCTGTAGTCCTCGTGCAGGTACCGCAATACCTGTTCCAGCCACGCCGGCCCTTCGAACCACCAGTGGCCCAACAGCTCCGCGTCGAATGGCGCGCAGATCATCGGCCGACGGCCGTAGGGCCGCGGCTGCGGCTCCAGCGTGTCGTGCAGCAGCGAGACGAAGTGGCCCGCCTGCTGCTCCACGCGCTCCTGCGCCATCTCCGGCGAGTAGCAGTCCTTCGTGGCGAGGTCGTTTTTGTCATCCGTGATCCGCCAGTAGCGATGGTCGCCGGGCACATGCTTTTTGTGAAACTCCAGGTACCAGCCATCGCCGGGGTAGCCGAATTCGGCGCTCCAGACCTGGTAGGAGATCTCCTCGTTGCGCACAAGACAGGCCACCGGCGGATGGTCCTCGAATCGGGAGCCTACGAAGTAGGGCCAGAAGGGCGTCTTCTCCCAGCCCGGACGCGGCGGCTCGTCCCGCCGGCTGATGCGGCTCCAGAGCTTGCCGAGGTTGTGCTCGTCGTGTATATCTACCGGCAGGGGATCGCCGGCACGCTCGATCATGTGGGTATCGACGATGAAGTAGTCGAGGCCGCTGGTCCCGAGGAACTCCTCGATGCCCCTGCGTAGCCATGTGTGGCCGTCGGGCTCCTCGACCTCAGCGGGAGGTGCCCACTGGGTGCGGGGCCTGTAGGCGCATTCCGGCAGCCAGAAGCCCCGAGGGTAGCGGCCGAAGTGGCGCTCATACGCCTCGATCCCCTGGAGGATCTGGGCCTGAATGGAGGCGTCCTCGTACAGCAGCGGAAGATAACCATGGGTGGCGGCGGAGGTCATGAGCTCGATCCCGCCCGCATCCTGCAGTGCCTTCAGGGCGCCGGGGATGTCCCGGTCAAGCTCATCGTTGAAGAGCCGCTGCAGATCGATGTAGTGCTCCACCCAGCGTTCGGCGAGGTATGCAAGATGCAGGTCTCCGCGGTAGCGGAACTCCCCTGCATTCGCCTCCGCGGTCTGGATGCGGTCGGTCAAAAAGTGCGGGAACCACTCCTTGAAGCGGTCGTCGGCGAGCTGATCGACGACCACGGGCGTGACGCTGATTGAGACATGCGGCTCGATCCCGTCCGCCTGCAGCCGCCGGAAGACGCGCAACAGCGGCAGGTAGCACCCGGCCGCCGCTTCATAGAGCATGTTCGCGCCGTGCGGCCAGGTGGAGTGTCCCAGCACGTAGGGAAGGTGCGTATGCAGAATAAGGCAAAAGGCTCCGGGCTGCTGGCTCATGGATTTGGGCTTCCTTGTCGTAGTTTCGTTGGTTGCCGCTCCTGAAGACGTTCTCCGGGGGTGGACACTATCGCAGCATACTCCGCTCGCCTCGGGTGGCACTTCCGATGCCCCCGCGCTGCGAGCCTCTCAGATAGATGGGAGATAACTGATGGCATCAGGTCCGATCTACGTCGCGTTTATCTGGCACATGCACCAGCCGTGGTATCTGTGGCCGAACTCGCAGACAGCCGCTCTGCCGTTCGCTCGCCTTCACGCCTCCAGCGCGTACTACGACATGCCGTGGCTGCTGTCGCGCTTCGAGAATATGCGCGTCACCTTCAACCTCGTGCCCTCGCTCGTCGAGCAGATACAGGGCTACGCCGCCGGCGAGATCACCGACCGCGCTCAGCAGCTTTCGATGCGCGATCCCGACGATCTCGGGCTCAACGACCAGCGCTACCTGCTCACGCACATGTGCGGCGGACACCCCGGCGGGGTGCTCGCGGCCAGCCCGCGGTATGAGGAATTATTGCACAAGAGAGGCCCCGGCCGCAACCCGGACGCGATCGACCGCGCCTGTCGGATATTCACGCATGAAGAGTACCGCGACCTGCAGGTTCTGTTTAATCTCGCGTGGTGCGGCTTCGCCATCGAGCATGAGAGCGAGGTCGTCGCGGAGCTGCGACGCAAGGACTCCGACTTCACCGAGGACGACAAGCGGAGCCTGCTCAAGGAGATGGACCGCGTCGTCGCGGACGTGCTCGACATCTACAGGCGCGTGCGCGACAGCGGTCGCGCCGAGTTGATCTGCTCGCCCTACTACCACCCGATCTTGCCACTGCTGTGCAACATGGATGACGCGGAGCGACGCATCCCCGCCTCGCAGTTGCCCGAGGAGCGATGGCATGAGCCGGAGGAGGCGCGCCGGCAGCTGCGCCTCGGCCTCGACCACCACGAACGAACCTTCGGGGAGCGCCCTACCGGGATCTGGCCGTCCGAGGGCGCGGTCAGCGAGGCGGCGCTCGCGGTCATGGCCGAGGAGGGCGTCCGCTGGGCGGCCTCCGACGAGGAGGTCCTCGCCGCCAGCATCGATAGCGGCGGCCGACCCGCCGCCGCCGATCTCTACCACCCGTGGGCCACCGACAGCGGCGTACGGATGGTCTTCCGCGATCACCACCTGTCAGACCTGATCGGCTTTGTCTACCGCGACTGGGGGCCCGACGACGCCGCCGACGATCTTATCCACCGCCTCCGGGCCAGCGGCGACGCGGTCTCCTACGGAGGCCCCCCGCCGCTGGTGAGCATCATCCTCGACGGGGAGAACCCCTGGGGCTGGTACCCGGACCTCGGCGAGGGCTTCCTCACTGCCATCTACGAGCGGCTCGAGAGCGACAACGTCCTGCAGCCCACGACCGTGTCCGAATACCTCCAGCAGCACGGCACTGACCGGAGCGTCAGCGGAATCTTCCCCGGCTCGTGGATCGATCACTCCTTCCGCACGTGGATCGGCGGCAACGAACACAAGCGCGCGTGGCAGCTTCTCACCGGCGCGCTCAACTGCCTGAAGGCCAACGAGAGCGAGGCCGACCAGGAGGCGCTGGAGGCCGCTCGCCGCAGCCTCATGATCGCTGAGGGCAGCGACTGGTTCTGGTGGTACAGCGAGAACCAGCACACCCTCGACGCCGACATCTTCGACGCGATCTTCCGCTCGCACGTCGTCGAGGTCTACGAGCGGCTCGGAGAGCAGCCGCCCGCCGCCGTCGAGGAGCCGATCTACGCCGAGAAGATCAGTCGCCTGACGCGCGAGGCGGTCGGACGAATGCAGGCGGTGATCGACGGGAGAATCAGCGCGTACTTCGAGTGGCAGCCCGCGGCGCTCCTGCGCACCTCCGGCCTTGCCTCCGCGATGCAGCGTTCCACCTACATGATCCATGAAATGTACTTCGGCTTCGACGACCAGAATCTATGGCTGCGACTGGACACCGACGGTCGGGCGATCGACCGCCTGCGGGGCTCGCGTCTCGAGATCGTCTTTGACGGCGACGTCGATCAGACCATGGAGATCGCCATCCCTGAGGACGCTTCCGAGCCGGTGATCAGCGGAACGCTGCGCGATTACGCCGAGTGGGCCATCGACCGGATCATCGAGGGTCGCGTGCCACTGGCGCAACTGGACGTGGAGCCTGGCGAAGGGCTGCGCCTCGCTGTGGTTGTGGGTCGGGAGGGGCACATTGTCGAGCGCTGGCCCGAGCTGGGCTTCCTGCAGGTGAGGGTGCCGACCGCGGAGGAGATGGCGGCCTCCTGGGTCATCTGAGCGCGACGTGTGTCGCGGGGTCCGTGGCGCGGCGGCCCAAAAAGGCCCTGGGGAGGAGCCTG
>JALGTR010000167.1 GCA_029821265.1 Candidatus Zipacnadia bacterium | reverse complement strand
GTCGGTCACCGCCGGAACGGTGCGGGAGATACCGTGGTTGTCCTTGATCTGAACCGGGTATGAGTGCCGCCAGATCTCGCTGCCATCCGCCAGCGAGAGGCAGCGAAGCACATCCGCGCGCTGGCGGATGTCATAGTCGAGCACGTAGACGCGCCCGTTCCGGATAGCTGCGCCAGCATGTCCAGGCCCGAGCATCTTCACCGACCACAGCTTTGGCGGTCCGCCGGCGGGCCAGCTCCTGGCGAGGCCGCTGGCCTCCTGCGCGATCGCATCACGCCCGTCGCCGCGGAAGCACGGCCACGAACCCGAGATGCTGGCGCCAGACCCTGCGGAGGAGCCCCGTCGTGGCTGCACTGTCGCCTGACCTGATTCCATTCCAGCGGCGGGGCCGCTGACCTGTTCCTGCGGGGATCCGGGAGCGCTCTGCTGGGCTGCAGCGTCCCCCGCCGCGGTCGCCCCCTGCTGCTGCGCCTGCTCGGCGCGAGCGGCCGGCTCGTGCTCGATGGGCACGCGCGGCTCAACATCGACCGGCTGGCGATCGCTCATGAGCCAGAGACCAAGCAGGACAACCGCGATGAAGCCGAGAACTGCGGGGATGACCACCGCGAGCGTTTGTGCCGCGCCGCTCTGCTTCGCCGCCTCCTGCGGCCCGGCATCCGACGGAATGTCGGTGGTCTGCTCGCGCTCAACGGTCGATGGCACCCGTCGGTGCGGGATCTTCCTGTCGCCGTCGTCTCCGGCCATGGATGTCCTCGCTGGCGCGTCTTGGCGCATCGGACGGTATGTTATTCGCGGAGGATGCCAGCGTCAAGCCGTCTGCGGCCCCGGACGCCCCGGCCTCGCACCGCCGGATGGTGACTATGACGCCCCGGCAGGCCGGGTAGTTCATTGCGGGCCTGAACAACGTATCGCCCGCAGGCGTCCTGCGAAAGGGCAGCAGCGACACAGCCGGGCTGGACAAATACGCGTCTACCCGGTATCGTTCATGCCGTGGCCGGAGTCCGTGGATCGGATCGCGGCATTGCGTGCACGAGCACATCGGCGGGTGAGGTCAACGTGGCGGAAGGGCCGACCGTGATCGTGTCCCGACAGCGAGGCGCAGAGCCGCAGCGTCGGGCCATCGAGGACACTCTTCTGAGCAGATGCACCAGCGCGGGCTACCATGCTGTGACCGTGCCGCACCTCTACCATATCGCGCATCGGAGCCCTATGTGGGACGAGATCGCGGCGATTCGTGGCCCTGTGGCGCTCGTGACGTGGATGCATCCCCGACCCGCCGAGTGGACGCTTCGCTCGCACGCGCCCGGCCTCGCGATTGTCGCCGCCGTCGACCTCGCTCGCTGCGAGGACGCGGAGGCCGCGTTCGAGGCCATTCGGGACGCAGTCGCCCCGTCGGACCATCCTGGCAGCCTGCGCGAGCTGTCCGCGGACGTGACGGCGCGCTGGTACCCCGTGATCGATCGCGAGCGTTGCACATCCTGCGGCCACTGCCTGCAGTTTTGCCTCTTCGGCGTCTACGAGCGCGCGGACGGGGAGGTCGTGGTCGCGCGCCCCGACCTGTGCAAGGACGGCTGCCCGGCCTGCAGCAGGATCTGCCCCCAAGGCGCGATCATCTTTCCGCTCTCCGATGATCCCCAGATTGCCGGAGCGCCTGGCACGCTGATGCAGCCGGACGCTGCGGCCCGTCGCATGTACTACGTCCGCACCGGGCGCCAGTGTCCGAAGTGTGGCCGACGGCCCGAGGCGGGGGAGCTGACGGGCCTTCCGGCGAACGCTTTGGTCTGCGAGGCGTGCGGCAGTCCGCTGGCGGAGGGCGAGGCCTCCGCGAAAGCTTCGCCGGTGCACGATGAGATCGATGACCTGATCGATGCGCTCGATCGCCTTGCTGCCGGGCCCGGGAGCGATGGGTCATGAACTCCCGCGGCGCGCCCGTCGTGCTGACAGCCGACCGCATCCTGATGGCTGAGCATCGGACGCTCTTCGCGGGGATGGTCGCCGCTGCCCAGACCACCACCACTCCGCGGATCCTCATGGACCACGTCCTCGCACCACGCGGTCGCCACACGGCTCCGATGGGGCTGCGGAGGATCGAGGCGGCACTGCTCGGCGACGGCTTCGATGCCGATGACGTCGCAGTTGTGCATGGCGATGCGCTCCCCGATGCCATCGGTCCGAATACTCGCATTATCGGCGTCAGCGCCGGCGAGGCCTGCGGTCTCGGCATGAACTCCACGACGATGACGGCCATCTCCGGCGGCGAGATCTACGCGCGTCGCCTTGTGCGCGAGCTGATGGAGCGAATCGCGAGGCTGAAAACGCGCGCGCCGCACGCATCGGTGGTGATGGGCGGTCCCGGCACCTGGCAGCTTCTGGCCGACGATGAGCTCAGGCGGGATCTGGGGGTCGATCATGTCGTGACGGGACATGCCGAGGGCAACGTCGCGCGGCTCTTCCACCGGATCGCCGACGGCGAGGGCGGGCCGCCGATCCTGCACGGCGAGCCGATTTCGGCCTCGCAGATCCCGTCGATCCGCGGGCCATCGACGATGGGTGTGGTGGAGCTGTCGCGTGGCTGCGGGATGGGGTGCACCTACTGCACGATGGGCCGTGTTCCTATGCAACATCTGCCCGAGGAGACGATCCTCGCCGATGTCGAGACCAACCTTGCCGCAGGCGTGCGCAGTATCAGCGCGATCAGCGAAGATATGCTGCGCTATGGCGCGAACGGCCGCGACACGAATCCGGAGGCGCTGTTGGGCCTTCTCCGGGCAATGCGGAAGCTCGACGGCCTGGGACTGGTGCAGACCGACCATGCGAACGTGATCTCAGTCGCAGGGTTCTCGGATGACGAGCTGCGCGAGCTACGGGAGCTGATGGTCGGCGATACCGGCTGCGAGCTTCCCTGGATCAACCTCGGCGTGGAGGCCGCTTCGGGTGAGCTGCTTGCGCGGAGCGGCTCGGCGAAGCTCGGCGACGTCGATCCCGCCGACTGGGGCGATTTCTGCGCCACGCAGATTCGGCGGCTCATCCGGGCCGGCTTCCTGCCGATGGCGAGTCTGATGATGGGCCTGCCTGGCGAGCGGCCCGAGCACGTGCGCGCGAGCGTCGACTGGGTCGAGGCCCTCGCACATGAGCCGCTGACCGTGTTCCCGGTCCTGTACGCGCCCATCGACGGCGCAGCCACTCCGGGTCGCAGGGACCTGACGCCCGCCCACTGGGAGTTGATCGACCGCTGCTACGACGTGAACTTCCGCGAGGTTCCGCGCATGGTCTGGGACAACCAGAGGGCTGCCGGCGTCGGCGTTGGGCGACGCATGCTGATGCAGATGCTCGGGCGTGGGCAGATCGTACAGTGGAAGATGCTCCTGGCCTACCACGCATGGCGGTCGGCGCGATGACGATCGACCGCGAGCGCCTCGACGCGGCGATCGATGGGACGCGCGAGCATCTGCTCTCTCTGCGTGCCGGCGACTGCTGGTGGGAGGGGCGGCTCTCGTCATCGGCGGTCTCGACCGCCACGGCCGCGATGGCGCTGCATATGGGAGGCGCGGATCGTGACCTGATCGATCGCGCCTGCGAGTGGCTCGTTCGGACGCAGAACGAAGACGGCGGATGGGGTGACACGCCCGACAGTCCGTCGAATATCGCGGCGACGCTGCTGTCGATCTGCGCGCTGAAGATGGCCGGAGCGGGACAGAGGGGCCTTGCGCGCGGCGAGGAGTACCTCGCTGAGATCGCAGGTCCGGAGCCGGAGGACATCGCGCGGGCCGTTCGGCGTCGCTACGGTGAGGACCGCACCTTCCAGGCCCCGATCCTCGCCGCCTGTGCCATGGCCGGGGTCGTCCCGTGGCGCGAGGTGCCGCGGCTGCCGGTGGATCTGGCGGCCCTGCCCCGGAGCTGGCACCGATTGTTGCGGCTGGAGGTTGTGAGCTACGCGCTGCCGGCGCTGATCGCCGTCGGGACGGCGATCCATCGCCGCAATCCGCCGCTGAACCCGCTCACTCGCGTGGCCCGGTCGATCGCGTCCGCGCGGTCTATGCACATGCTCCCGCGTCTGCAACCCGAGAGTGGCGGCTTCCTCGAAGCGGCACCGCTGACGGCATTCGTGGCGATGAGCCTGCTGGAGATTCGCGAGGAGAGCGAGGTCGTCCGCGCCTGCCTGCGGTTCCTCCGTGAGACCGTCCGCGATGACGCGAGCTGGCCGATCGATACGAATCTGTCCGTCTGGGTGACGACGAACGCGTTGATGGCGCTCCGCTGTTCAGGCGGGATACCGCCGAAGCTGGCGTCAGGAGCCCGGACGTGGCTGCTCGACCAGCAGTTCGATGAGCGGCATCCGTTCACCAACGCGGCGCCCGGCGGCTGGCCGTGGACCCATCTGCCGGGAGGTGTCCCGGACGCCGACGACACCGCCGGCGCCGTCCTGTTGATGGCGGGACTGGGCGAGCGCGAGGCGGCGATCGCAGGAGCATTCTGGCTCGTCGGGCTGCACAACCCCGATGGCGGATGGCCGACCTTCTGCCAGGGCTGGGGGCGACTGCCCTTCGACCAGAGCTCGCCTGACATCACGGCTCACGTCGCAAGGGCCCTGCACGCTCTCGGGAGCGGCGAGCGTGGCGAGCTGCATGTGCGCGGTCGTGTCGAGGTCACCGGAGAGCGGGCGCAGACAGAGCGTACGCCTGCCCCGGAGCGTGCCGGTCGCGTGGAGAGCATCGCGATGGGCCACATCGCCCACGTTGCCTCCCTCGGCTTCGACTATCTGAAGCACACGCAGCGGGAAGATGGCGCGTGGGTCCCTCTTTGGTTCGGCAACCAGCACGCTCCGGGGCAACGCAATCCGGTCTTCGGGACCGCGCGGGTGCTCGCCGGATGGGCTGACTGCGCACGGGGGCACGAGGAACCTGCGCGGCGTGGTGTAGCCTACCTGCTTCGCGCCCAGAATGACGATGGCGGCTGGGGCGGGGCGGCCGGCGTTCAGAGCACAATCGAGGAGACGGCAATGGCCGTCAGCGCGCTCTCACGCTTCACCGGCGAGAGAGGCGCCACGGAAGCCCTACAGTGCGGCGTCCGATACCTGCTGGCACGAGTGGATGACGACACATGGACGCAGCCTGCGCCCATCGGCCTGTACTTCGCCAGCCTCTGGTATGCCGAGGACCTCTATCCCGTCGCGTGGACCGTTGAGGCGCTCGGCAGAGCGCGCGAGGCGCTCACGGGCAGGGGTTAGCGCGGCCTCGGCGAAGAGTATGTTCAGCAAAATGATGTGCAATGCCTCACGCAGCATACAGCGTGGCGCCCTCGCGGCGCCGCAGATGGAGAGTGGTGGACATGCGTTGCGGGATCGACCGAGCGTTCAGGCGGGTGGGTACCATCACGGTGATGCTCCTTGCGATCGCCCTCGGATCGGCCGTTTGCGCCGATGACTACGTGGGCTTTCGCACCGACGGCACCGGCGAATACCCGGACGCCAACCCGGTGATCACCTGGTCGGCCGAGGAGCACGTGCTCTGGGCGACGGAGATGCCCGACCGCAGCAACTCCTTGCCGACGATCATCGGGGATCGCGTCTTCACCTTGTCCGATCCCGCCGAACTGCTCTGCCTCGACAAGAGCACGGGCGAGATCCTCTGGCAGGTCTCCAGCAATCCCGCGGACATCGCGTCCGCCGAGGAATGCGCGGACCTCGAGGAGAAGACGGCCGAGTACAATCGCCTGCGCGGTGAGCTTGCCAGGATCGGCCGTGATCTTCGCGAGCTGCGGGGGCAGTTGCAGGACGATCCCGAGAACGCGGAGTTGAAAGCCAGGTACGACGAGCTGAACACGCGGCGGCAGGAGATCGCGCCGCAGGTGCAGGCCCTGGCGCAGACCTGGTATGTCCGCCCGCCCGCGCACAACTACACCGGCTACAGCTCGGCGACGCCGATCACCGATGGCGAGCATGTCTGGGTCGTCTTCGGCACGGGCATCGCGGCATGCTACGACATGGACGGCAGGCGCGTGTGGGGCAGGTTCATCGAGAAACCGCCGAACGACTGGGGACACTCGAGCACTCCGGTGCTGGCAGATGGCAAGCTGATACTGCACATCAACGTCATGCGAGCGCTTGATCCGTTGACCGGCGAGGAGATCTGGGCCCAGCCGGATGCCGGCTGGAAGTGGGGCACCCCGTGGGTCGAGGATATCGGCGGCGACACCGTGATCTTCACCTGCCGCGGCGATGCGGTCCGCGCAGAGGACGGTCAGATCCTCACCAGCGGCCTCGGCGTCCTCGAGTGGGGGTCCGGCCCGATCGTTGAGGATGGAGTGCTCTATTACATCGATAACCAGAACAGGAAGGTCAGCTACGCCTACAGGCTGCCTGAAAGCACGACCGCGCCGTTCGAGCCAGAGCTCCTGTGGACCGCAGAGCCCAACGAGAACCGCTATTACGCCTCTCCGATCGTTGCAGATGGCCTGATCTACGCCATCACCCGCCATAACCTGCTGACCTGCCTCGACGCGGCGACTGGGGAGATCGTCTATGAGCAGGATCTGCAGATGGGCAAGGGCGATGTCTTCGCCTCGCTCGTACTTGCTGGGGACTATCTGATGGCCACACACGAGAACGGGACCACCGTGGTCTTCGAGCCCGGACGAGAGTTCGTCGAGGTCGCGCGGAACCAACTCGGCGACATGGTCCGCAGCACCCCCGTGTTCGATGGCGACAGGATGTACATTCGCGGCTACGAGAAGCTGTGGTGTATCGGACCTGCAGCCTGACACCTTCGCGACAGTCGAGGAGATCGCCAGATGAGCGGCCAGCCAGCGCTGCAACCGTCCGAGGGCGACTATATCAAGCGGGTGCCCGCCGATGGCCGCGTGCGCGATCGAATCCGCGCACTGGCCGCCGAGGCGGCGTGCGGGATGCCACGCGATGTCCCGCCCACCCGCGAGCGCCTCAGTGAGCTTGCTGGGCAGGTTCTGGCGCGGCTGGGGATGCCGGAGGAGTACCTCGGCTTCACGATGGTCGCTGTGAGCAACGGCTTCTGGCGCGAGCAGTTCGAGGCCATCCCGACGAACCGGCGCCTGCTGCTGCTGCCGAGGTGTCTGCGCCACCCCGACCGCTGTCCGGCCGAGACCGACTCGGTCGGACTGCACTGTGTGGGCTGTGGGGCTTGCTCCATCTCGGGACTGCTTGCTCAGGCGCGTGCTCTGGGCTACGAGACGATCGTTGCTGAGGGCACGTCCTCGGTCATCATGAAGGTGCTCGAAGGGGAGGCGGACGCCATCCTCGGCGTCGCGTGTCTCGACTCGCTCGATGAATCATTCGACCAGGTCGCGGACCTCGGTGTACCGAACCAGGCGGTTCCCCTGCTCACCGATGGCTGCGTCGCCACAGAGGCAGAGAGCGAGCTGATCGCGGAGCTTCTCACCGCCACGCGACGGCGTGCAGGCGCGGTGACCCGTACGCCGATCCCGCTGCTGCGCGAGACCCGCGCGATCTTCGAGCCCGACGCGCTCCGGCAGGTCCTCGCTGAGCATGTGGACGAGGCTGCACTCGACGCGGACCCGCGCCCGGGAGATCCGATGCTGGTCACCGAGTCCGTTGGCGTGGACTGGCTGAGTCGGGGCGGGAAGAGGCTGCGTCCATTCGTGACGGTCGCAGCCTACACGCTCGGTGAACACGGGAGGGCGGCTCTGGAGCCCGACGCCTCCGTCGCGAAGCTGGTGCCACCATCGGTTCGCGCGCTGGCGGTCGCCATCGAGGCGCTGCACAAGGCGTCGCTGGCGCACGATGACATCGCAGACGCTGACGACCGCAGGTACGGCGCGCCGACTTTGCATCGCGCGCATGGCGTCGGCCAGGCGCTGAACGTAGGCGACTGGTTGGTGGGCCTCGGCTACCGTCTGATCGCAGCGCAGCGGGATGCGCTGGGAGCCGAGTGTGTCTCCGAGGTGCTCGCGCACCTCTCGCAGGCCCAGCTTGAGCTCTGCCGCGGACAGGGCGCCGAGCTCGAGTGGACGGGCCTCGAGAGCGCTGCGCTACGGCCTGTGCACGCGCTGGAGATCGGCGCCCTGAAGACCGCGCCGGCCTTCGAGATCGCGCTCTACGCAGGTCTTCGCGCCTCCGCCACCTCGTTCGATCGGCCGCTTCTGAAGAGATACTCCACGTACCTTGGCGAGGCCTACCAGGTGCTCAACGATCTGGAGGACTGGCGCCTCGATCGCGGCAACAAGGCTTCGCTCGGTCGGGACGCACAGTCCGGGCGGCCGACGATTCTGCGTGCATTCGCGATTGAAGCGGGGGGATGGGAGCGCCTGGCGGCCATCGACAGGAGGGCCACGCCTGAGGAGATTGTCTCCGCCGTGCGAGCCGCCTACGCGGACACCGGCGCGTTCGAGAAGGCGGCGGAGCTGGTGAAGCGCTTGCGGGATCGATGCCTGTCACTGGCGGACGAAGCCACCCCCGAGGCGCTCGGGGAGCTGTTGCGTTTCCTTGTGCGCGCGATACTGCGAGACCGTCGCGCGGCCGCCCGGGGGCTCTGACGTGAGCTACTTCGCGGTGCTTGACAGCATTCTTCGCTCCGGCGCCCACAGCCTGGGCCCCGAGTTCGCTGCCGTGCAGCGGGAATGGCTGGAGGCCAGACAGACAGCGGGCGGCGGCTTTCCCGGGCGCGACGGGCCGCCGGACCTGTACTACACGGACTTCGCCCTGCGTGCCCTCGACCTCACAGGCTCAGAGCCGGAGATCTTCGAGACAACGGCTCGCTTCTTCCTTCGCCGCGCAGATCCGGCCCGCGCTGACTTCATCGGCGCCTACAGCCTGCTCAGTATCGCCCGCACACTGCGACGCCACGGGGTCCGGCATCAGCTCAGTCGGCAGGCGCTCGCACAGACGATCCTCGACCATGCGCTCCCCGAAGGCGGTTTCTCAGCCGATTCAGGAGAACTCAGCGCGTACCGCACCTTTCTCGCCATGCTCGCGCTCGAGATGCTTGAGGCCGAGCGCCGCCCGGCGGCCGCTGCGTTGATGCAACTGAGACGCGCCTGCGGTGGCTTCGCCGAACGGCCGTCGGCTGACCGCGCGCAGACCAACGCGACGGCCGCCGCGCTCGCGGTGCTGATGGTCGAGGGGGCGCTGACTGCGGACGTCGCGCGGGAAGCGGATGCCTTCATCGCCTCGATGCAGGCTCCGGACGGAGGTCTTCAGGCACATCCTGAGGCCCCCCACGGCGACCTACTTTCGAGCTTCACGGGACTGCT
>JALGTR010000166.1 GCA_029821265.1 Candidatus Zipacnadia bacterium | reverse complement strand
CGAAGAGGGCTCTCCGGGGCCATTCAGAAGACGTTGGTAGCGCGGGGAGGATTCGAACCTCCGACCTCAAGGTTATGAGCCTTGCGAGCTACCAGACTGCTCCACCGCGCGACGTACCATATATATTAACGGAACCCGCCGGACCTGTCAAGGGCTGATTCGCCCTGATTCTCCGACTGTGGGACCAACGTGATCGTGTTCGGCTCCCGTGAGGGCGTCGGTGGTTGTAGGACCTGACTCAGGCGTTGGATGAGCGCTTTCGCTGCTGACTGGGGCGGGAGAAGCAGAGGCCGTAACTGGCTCAGGTTCGGCGCGCGGCCCCTTGACACGTTCGCAGGGCGTCGCTACAATACATGCACAATCGGACGCAACGCATGGATATGCGCTCAAAGACGATGACGGGGAGTAGTACGCGGGTACGCGGATATAGAGAGAGCGCCCCGTGGTCGCGTGGCAGTTCGCTCGCGACCCAGGCTGGAAGGCGATCTCCGCACACCGCCGAACTGGCCCCTGAGTCGCGCGCGGAACGGCGGCGATGCACTCCATCGCCGGCCAAGTAGGTGGCGCCGGAACCTCAACCGTTACCCTGAGGACGACATCGCCGGGAAGTGCTCCGGCCGTGTCGGATAAGAGGGCTGCTGGAGTACGCCCCGGCGGCCAATAAGAGTGGTACCGCGGATCGGCATGGAAGCCTCCGTCTCTTACCGAGATGGAGGCGTTTTTCGTTTAACGTGTTCGTCACGAAGACTACCACGTCGCGAGGAGGTGGCCGCATGGACGAGGCCGACCTTGATGAGCTGTCTCTGCGCAAGCGGGCTGGCGGCCCGGTGCCGGCCGCCTTCCCGCGACGTCCCGGCACCTGCACACACACCCAGCGCACCTGATGGAGGAGACTGACATGCCACGCACAATCACGATCTTCGACACAACGCTGCGCGACGGCGAGCAGGCGCCCGGCGCCTCCATGGATCACAGTGCCAAACTCCAGCTCGCTCGTCAGCTCGCGCGCTTGAACGTGGACGTCATCGAGGCCGGATTCCCCATCTCCTCGCCTGAGGACTTCGAGTCGGTTCGCGCCATTGCCGAGGAGATCGAGGGGCCGTCGATCGCCGGGCTCGCCCGCGCGCTTCCGAAGGACATCGAGCGCTGCTGGGAGGCTGTCAAGCCGGCCGCCAAACCCCGCATTCACACGTTCATCGGCACCTCGAAGGTCCACGTCGAAAAGCGTTTCGGCAAGACCGAGGATGAGGTCCTGCAGATGGCCGTGGATGGCGTTAGACTCGCCTGCAGCCTCTGCGATGACGTCGAGTTCTCTGCCGAGGACGCGATGCGCACCCGCCTGGAGTATCTCCGCGATGTCGTCGAGGCCGTCATCGAGGCCGGGGCGAAGACCGTCAACATCCCCGACACGGTCGGCTACGCGACGCCATGGCAGATGTACGAGACGATCCAGTATCTCTTCGAGAACGTGCCCAATATCGACGAGACGGTCATCTCGGTGCACTGCCACGACGACCTCGGCATGTCCGTGGCGAACTCGCTGGCGGCCGTCCGCGCAGGCGCCGGCCAGGTCGAGTGCACGGTTAACGGGATCGGCGAGCGCGCGGGTAACGCCTCGCTCGAGGAGATCGTGATGGCACTGCGCACGCGCGGCGATGAGTTCGACGCTGACACGAACATCAACACTCGCGAGATCATGACCACCTCGCGCATGGTCTCCACGCTCACGGGCTTCGTGGTGCAGCCGAACAAGGCCATCGTCGGCGCGAACGCCTTCGCCCACGAGGCGGGCATCCATCAGCACGGTATGATCCAGGACCGACAGACCTACGAGATCATGCGGCCCGAGGACGTCGGGCTGACCGAGTCGGTGTTCACACTCGGCCCGCGCTCAGGCAAGCACGGGCTGCGCAGCCGCCTCGAGAAGCTCGGCTACGTGATCCCCGATGAGGAGATGGAGGAGATCTACGAGCGCTTCCTCGCCGTCGCCGATCGTAAGAAGCGGGTCTACGACGAGGACCTGCACGTGATCATGCGCCAGGCCTCCACCGAGGCGATGCCGGAGGTGTGGCATCTCGAGCGTGTGCAGGTGACAACGGGCACGGCGCTCGAGCCGATGGGGCTCGTGGTCCTGCGTCGCAACGGTGACACCGTGACGACCGTCAGCCATGGCAACGGTCCGGTGGATGCCGTCTACGATGCCATCGGCAAGATCGTGGAGATGGACGGGCTGGAGATGGCCGACTACAGCGTGCGTGGCATCACCCGGGGCCAGGATGCCCTTGGCGAGGCCACGGTGCGGGTGCGCTGGCAGGGCGAGGAAGCGGTCGGTCAGGCGGCGAGCCTCGACGTAATCGAGGCCAGCGCGCAGGCGTTCCTCAACGCCGTCAACTCCCTGCTGCTTCGCCAGCGCGCCCGCGAGCGGGGCGAGGTCGAAGAGGGACCTGCCAGGCCGGTGTTGTAGCGACCAGTCATCGGTAACGGCAACGGCATCTGAGCCGTTGCCGTTACCTCTCCTCGCTTCGCTCGCAGGTCGTGGAGAGGCCGGCCCCCGCGCCGGCCTGTGCCGCTGTTGCGCCATGCCACCGACGCCGGCTACGAGGCGGTGGGCGTCGATTGCTCCCCGCACCAGCTTGAGTATGCCGCGAACAACGCGCCGGACGCGGATCTGCTCTGCGCCGACGTGCGCGTGTTCGCTATTGACCGCCGCTTCGATGTCATCACATGCCTCCACGACAGCCTCAACTGCCTGACCGACCCCGCTGACGTGGCCGTCGCGATCGAGCGTGCGGCGGAGCACCTGAGCGAGGACGGCGTCTTCAGCTTCGACGTCAACACGCGCGAGGGGCCCGAGGACCGGTGGAACAGCACCCATGCGATACGAGGGGACGGAGCGTGCCAGGGCGCTGATGACCGGCTTCGTGCGTCAGGGCGATCTGTGGCGGCGCTTCGATGAGGAGCACATCCAGCGCGGCTACGAGGCGAATGAGCTTGAGCCGATGCTGGACGCGGCGGGCCTCAGCCACGGGCCACTGGACGGCGAGACTTTCGAGGCGCCCGGCGAGCGCTGCGGGCGCCTGTTCTACGTGTGCCGCCACGACAGGTCCGTATAGCCGCATCGTTCACGGGGCTTCTGATGCCCGCGAAGGTCCTCCCCACTCTCTCGCCGAAAAGTGGTGCCTCGCTCATCATGGCACTCGGGAGCAGAGCGCCCCATGGACACGTGGAAAGTCGGGATCGTCGGGCTGCGGCGCGGCCGCGGCTTCGTCAGCCTCTTCGGCGCACATCCGCGCGTGGAGGTCACCGCGCTGTGTGATATCAACGAGGATTCGGTCGCCGACCTCGGCGAGGCCTTCGGCCTCCCCGACAGCGCGCTCTTCACCGACTTCGACGAATTCGTCGCCGCGGATACGGACATCGTCATGATCGCGACGCCCATCCGCTACCACGCGCCGCAGACCATCGCCTCGCTGGAAGCGGGCAAAGACGTTCTGTGCGAGCAGACGGCCGCGTACACGGTCGAGGAGTGCGAGCAGATCGTGGATGCGGTCAGGCGTACCGGCCGCACCTACATGATGGCCGAGAACTACTGCTACTTCCACTACATCCGCGAGTGGCAGAAGCTCACGCAGGCGGGCAAGCTGGGCACGATCTTCCACGCCGAGGCCGAGTATGTCCACGAGATCGAACACCTGCTGATCGATGAGAAGACCGGGGAGTATCACTGGCGGCACGAACGGCCGCCGATCTGGTACTGCGCTCACTGCCTCGGGCCGCTGCTGACGCTGATGGAGGACCGGATCGTATCGGCTGCAGGAGCATCCGCGGGCTTCCACAAGCACCCCGATCAGACCGATCATCCCGGCTTCCTCGACATGGAGATCGGCCTGTTTCGCACTGAGAAGGGCGCGCTGATTAAGATTGCGCGCAGCCAGGTCGCCCCGCGCTACCCACACCTGGTGTACTACTCACTCTACGGAACGAAGGGCTACCTCGAGAACGGACGCTCCGGCACCGGCCCGACGCAGGGATATAGGTGGATCGAGGGCGAAACGCCCGACAGCGAGGGCGGGCAGCGGCAGGCCGAGGAGATCGACTGCCCGGTGGTTGATCCCGACGCGCCTGATGAGGCGAAGCAGGGCGGCCACGGGACCAGCGAGTACTACATGATCCGCGACTTCCTCGACGCGATCGAGAGCAGCCAGAGGCCGCCGATCGACGTGATGCGCTCGATGGACTTCACGGTCCCGGGCATCATCGCCCACGAGTCTGCGATGACCGATGGAAGCTGGCGGGACGTCCCGCTGTTCGACTGGTAGGCGCTTGACCGAACCCAACGGACGCGGTATCGTCAGAGACAGCGAATCGCTTGTAGGGCGGATCCACAGAGCCGTTCCGGAGGCCAGCCATGCTGCCGCAAGTTGAGTTCTGCGGGCTCGACGTCTCACGCCTTATCATCGGCGGGAATCCGTTCTCGGGCTTCAGCCACCAGAGCCGCGAGCGGGACGAGGAGATGCTCGACTACTACACGGTCGCTCGCATCAAGGAGACGCTCGCGCGCGCTGAGGCGGCCGGTATCAACACCGCGATCATGCGCTCCGACGCCCACATTCACCGCCTCCTGCGCGAGTACTACAACGAGGGTGGCAAGATTCAGTGGATAGCGCAGGTGCCCGGAGACCGCTCCTCGGCGGAGTTCCGCGTCGATGCTCGTAAGGCCGTCTCGGCGGGCGCGGTCGCGGCGTAACTGCATGGCGGGCTGCTCGATGCCTGCTACGCCGACCGCGACGAGCGGGGCTTCGCGCGACTGGTCGAGATCATGCGCGAGGGCGGGGTGCCAGTGGGCACCGCCGGACACTCCCCGCAGGCGCACCTGTGGGCGTACGAGCTTGACGTGCCGCTGGACTTCCACGTGGTCTGCTTCTACAACTGCGGCAGCCTGCACGACGGCAAGGGCGAGAAGTTCCAGGAGACCGATCCTCCCCGCGCGATCGAGGCCATCCAGCAGATCGACAGGCCCTGCATCGCCTACAAGATCATGGCCGCCGGGCGCGTGGAGCCCCGCGTGGCCTTCGAGCGCGCGTTCGCGGGCATCAAGCCGGGCGACGTCGTCAACGTTGGCGTCTACCGCGGCGACAACGACGACATGGTCGAGGAGAACGCGCAGATGGTGTGCGAGATCCTCGGCGCCCCGGTCGAAGGCTGATTCCGCACGACGTCGCAGGTATTCCCGCCTGCGTGCATTCGTTGCCTGCTCGGCCCCGTTGCGCCTATAATCGTGGAGCGATGCGCAAGGCATGCTGGCGACGCTGGTCGCTGATGGCGGCAGCTGTGCTGCTCGCCATCGCCTGTCCGGTCCAGGCCAGCGTCGAGACCGAGCTTGAGGAGGGCATCGGACGCGTCGCCGCTGAGGCTTTCATCGCCCAGCGCGGCCGCATGAGCCAGCCGATACTCGACGAATGGCTGGCCGACCTCGGAGCGCAACTGGTAGCAGAGACCCCCCGACACGATCTCGACTACCGCTTCATCATCCTCGACACGCCGGAGGCAAACGGCTTCGCGCTGCCCGGAGGGTGGGTGTTCGTCACCGCGGGCCTCCTCGAGACCATCGACAGTGAGGATGAACTGGCGGCTGTTCTCGCGCACGAGCTGGCGCATCTGGTAGATCGCGACTTCCAGCGCACCGCCGCACGCACAGCGCTGTGGTATGGCGTCAGCGAGGTGCTGCGCAACAACGATCGCGAGGACTGGCTACCACTGGTGCATGGCGCGGCGCTCGTCAACACTCTGCGGCATTCCCGCCGCCAGGAATCGCAGGCCGACGACGTGGGGGCGCGCATCGCGTGGCGTGCCGGATACGATCCTCGGGCCCTCGGCGACTTTCTCGGCAACGAGGCGTCCTGGAGCTACCTCGAGACCGTCTTCGCCACCCATCCGCATCCTGCGAAGCGCATCGAACGCGTGAAGGCCACGGTCACGCAGCTCCGCCGCAATGATCCCGAGAGCGCCGTTGCGGTCGCCCGATCTCTCGCCTCTCGAGGACGCCGCACCGCGGCGATCGACATCCTCTCCGCTCCGCTGCCAGGTGCCGAAACCGAACGTCTGGCCCTGCTCGAAGAGCTCGAGCGCCGCTCCCCAGAGGCAGGGCCTTCGGAAGATGATTTCGTTGGCCTCCGCGAAGCGGCCCGGGAGGGCCTTGAGGAAAGCGGAGATCTCCTGCAGAGGGCCGCAGGCGAGGACGAGTCGGAGCGTCAGCGGGCCTGGCGGCGGTTGCGCGCCTTCTGGGGCGATCAGGATGTGCGCAGAGCGCTGCTCGGGGCGCAGGCAATCGATCCTGAACTCGGCGATATGCGCTATCTCGTGCTGGTGGCGCAGGCCGCGGATCTGATGCGGCGGACGGCGCAGGGTGCCAACCTGATCGCGCGATCGCTGCACATGCACGAGGCGACGCTGGCGGATGTTCGCAGGGCGCGGGAGGAGCTGATGACGCTGCGGGTTCCGGCGGGTGACCTCGAATCGCTCGAGCGATACGCGGACCAGCTTGCCGACGTCAGCCGGGACGTCGCTGCGGAGCCCCCGGGCGAGCAGCTGGCCCGCCTGGCGGGCGACTACCACGACGCCGCGCGGATGACCGCTCCGCTGCTGCTTGAGCTGCTTGCCGCCGGCCGGGGCGATCCGCTGGGCGATCTTGTGTTCAGCCGCTTCCTGCTGCTTGAAGCCCAGGTGCGGGCGCTTACGGAGCGCATCAAGGACCTCGACGGTCGGGCTGGGCCACTGGCCGCTGCCCGCTGGCGCGCCGCAATCGTCCTGCTCCGCACCCGCCTGAATATCGCCGGAATACGCCCGGGTGCGGACAGAGACGCCCTGCTCGCCCTCACAGCGCGCCGGACGCGGACAGACGTCTCCACGGCCCGGGACGCCTGGGATGAGTCCGACGGTCTCGGCGACGCAGCCCTGGGCCTCGTGCAGGAGAGGGCGGTGAAGACCGGAGCGGTCTTCGGCTCCGACCTGAGGGCGATGTACGTTGTATTGCGGTTAAATCTTGTTGAAGCAGAGGAGGCGAGGAGGTCAGAAGCGAACAGGGGCTCGTAATTAGAGGGAGAGGATCCGGGTGCGCTACGCGGTGCTGTCGGACATCCACAGTAACCTCGTTGCCCTGCAGGCGGTCCTCGCCGACCTCTCCGAGGAGGAGATAGACGCTTATCTGTGCCTCGGAGATATCGTGGGGTACGGTGCGCGGCCAAACCAGTGTTGCGATATCATACGCGACCTTGAGGCGGTGTGCGTACGTGGGAACCACGATTCGGCGGCGGTGGACCCTGCCCGGGCGCAGTGGTTCACGGCGCCCGCGAGGGCTTGCCTGCTGTGGACGACCGATCAACTCCGCGACGACAACCTCGAGTTCCTCGGTTCATTGCCCACCGTTCAGATAGTCGACGACCACATCACGATCTGCCACGGATCGATTCCCGACCCCGATCACTATACCGTTCGCCCGGTTGACGCTCTGATGAGCTTTCGCGCGATGAAGACCCCCATCGCGTTCTTCGGGCACACGCACTACTCCGAGTGGTTCGTGTGGTCCGGTGATAGCGAGATGCCTGAGGAGTTCCCCATGCCCGACGGAGGCGAGCTGACCGAGGAGGTGAGTCGCCTCTATCTGGTGAATCCTGGAGCGGTGGGGCAGCCACGCGATCGCAACGAGAGGGCGAGCTACGCCATCTACGATGCCGATGAGGGCAGGGTCGAGATCCGGCGCGTCAGCTATGATATCGCGCTGGCCGCCGAGCAGATGAAAGACGCGGGGCTGCCCGAGGCGATGTACGCAAGACTGTGGATGGGTGTTTGACCACGGCGGGTATAAGTACAATACGGCTGGTCTTCCACTACTGATCGCCACGATCACTGGGGTGAGCGGGATGCCGCTCGAAGACAAGCAGACGAGACTGCGAGTTTGCAGGGAGATCGCCAAGTACGATATGGACACGAGCCTGCTGAACATCAAGGTCATCAACGGGGTCGTCTACCTGGACGGGCGCATAAGCCCGATGCGCTCGCCCAACGCGCCCTCAGACCTCAGGAAGGTCCTCGAGAAGCTTGAGGAAACCTTCATGATGATGTCCGACATCAACGATGTCGTCATGGACGTGGCTATCGACACAAGCTGAGGGCCGTGTCCGCATGCGACGTACACCTATGTGAGCTGCCCGCAGCCATGCCGCGAGCGCATATTCAGGGTGGCGCGGATCTCCTTAGATAGCCGAGGCACCCGGCCGTATTGTTATGTACCCTCAGGGACCCTCCCGGCAGCGCCCTCCGACCTGACGCTCGATGCGGCGCGGAGCGGCCCTCCACGACGCGTGGTCACTCGGCGCCGAGGTCTACCACGATCGTGCGGTCGGCGTGGTAGTATGCCAGCCCCGGGCGACCGCGTCGGGGCTTATTGACGTTCTTGGCCAGCGCACAGTCCACCTCTACCTTGCTGTCGCGGCGCTGGCTCGAAAGCGCCGCCGCAAGCCGCGCGGCCTCCTCGATGCTCGACTCGGGCACATCCTCGGGGCGCGAATCGCTGCGCAACACCACGTGCGGGCCCGCCGCGTCTTTCACGTGGAACCACAGGTCATCGGGGTTGGCCGCCCGCAGTACCGCGTCGTTCTCGGTCCCGCTCTTCCCATAGAGGAGAGGCAGGCCGTCGGAGGTCTGCGCGGTCCTCGGCCCTCTCTCGCCCTTCGATGATCGCGACGGCGGCGTCTTCTCGGGCGCCAGGTAGCCCTCCTCGACAAGTTCCTCGGCCAGCAGTTCCAGATCCTCGATCGTCTCCGCCACCTCGATCTGCGTCTTCACCTGCTCGAGGTACTCCAGCTCGTGCCGCGCCGCGGCCAGCAGCTGCGGGGCAAGGTCGCCGAGCCGCTCCGACTTCTTGTACCGCTTGAAGTAGGCCTGCGCATTCTCGACCGGAGTGCGATCCGGATCCAGATCGATCGTCAGCTCGCCATCGCCCGAGAATCGCGGCAGCGTGACCTCTTTGGTGCCCGCCGGCACCTGATGCTGGTAGGCCATCAGCAGCTCACCGCGCTCGCGATCAAGCTCGGCATCGCGCGCTCGCTGGACGGCCTCCCGGCGCTTCTGCAGCGTCCGCTCGGCCTTCGACCGCCCCCTGCTCACAGCGCCAAGCAGCCGCTCCTTCAACTCCCGCACACGCTGGCGCTCAGAGATCCGCGACTGCAACTCCTCGAGCGCCGCACTGAGGCTCTCCACCGGCTCATGCCGCCTGCTCGCCATGTGCTGCCCACGACCGGCCGACCTCTGCGCACTCGGCAGGGATCGCCCGCAGCTGCCTGGCGACCCCCTCCTGCCAGCCTTCGGGCAGCTCGCGGAGCGTCGCCTGTCCGTCGAGACCCGCGCGGGCGCAGACCTCGTTGATGAACAGGTCGCTGCCGCCGTGAAACTCCGAACGGAGGAACTTCTCGAGCCGTTGATCCAGCACGCTCGCGGCCTTCTCGGCCACGGTCTCAACGTCGGCCTCCCACGGGGGGATGCGGCCAAACTCCGGTGGTGGCACATACGCCAGCCCCGGTAGCGTCTGCCGGTAGCGATTGACGCGCACAGTCACGTGCTTGCCCGCCTCGATGATGCGCTCGTCCTCTGTGAGAAGTACCGCATTGCTGTGCCGCCCCATCAGCTCGACCACCAGCGTACGCCGACACTGTGGCCCGAGCTGCTCGCAGTTCGAGAACTCGATCTCCACGAGGCGATCGAAGTTGATCTGCTCGATGCGCTCGATTCGCGCGCCGCGAAGTTGCCGACGCAGCGCGCCGCTGAAGCGCTGGTCGCGCAGGCCCGGATCGGGCATCTCGGGCGCGAGGTTGATGCGGCCAAACTCCGGCGACCAGTCGATGAGCAGGCAGGCCCACGGCCCGGAGCGCCCCAGCTCGAGCGCCACCAGGTCATGGCGCGGCTGCACGATGCTCCGGATCACGAGGCCCTCCGCGTATTCCCGCGCCTCAGCGACCAGACGCGCGATGCACGCGCTGTCAACGACCATCGATCGTCACGCTTCCTTCGGCTCCGCTGCTTCGCCCGCAACGCGCATGAGCTTGGCGGTGCCCGTCGCGATGGTCTCACCGCGCGGGTCGATGATCTCACCCTCGGCGGTCCACAGCGGCGGTCGCTCGGAGAGCAGTCTGGCTCTGACCTGCACGCGTTCGCCGACGCGGGCGGGCCGTCGATAGCGCACCTTCAGCTCCGCCGTGGCCACGGGCACCCCGTGGTGGCTCAGCAGATGGTTCATCGCCTCATCGAGCAGCGTCGCGAGGATCCCGCCGTGCACGATCCCCTGCCAGCCCTGGTGCACACGCTGGGGCGTGAACTCGCAGACGTAGTCGTCACCCTCGGAGTGGAATTTCAGATGCAGTCCCTGCGGATTGTCCTCTCCACAGGCGATGCAGTAGTTGTCGTCTGACCATTGCACATCTGCCATCGTCGTCCCTCCGTCGTATCAGGTGCATCAGGCAAATCTGAGCCAGCGCTCAGCCTCGCGCAGGCAGTCGAGGAACTCGCCGACCTGCGTGCGGCATTCCGGGATGGAGTTGAAGAAACGCTGGCCGTAGCCGCGCGTGATCAGCCGATTGTCGAGCACGAAGACGACCCCCTGGTCGCTGGTCGATCGCACGAGGCGGCCGATGCCCTGCTTGAATGCCAGGATCGCCTCGGGGATGTAGTAGTCGTAGCCGTTCCGCCCGAGGCTCGCGGCCCGTTCGCAGCGGGCCTGCACGATCGGGTCGGTCGGCACCGCGAAAGGCAGCTTCGTGATGACCACGCATCGAAGCGCGTGGCCTGGCACGTCCACCCCTTCCCAGAAGCTCTTGAGGCCGAACAGAACCGTGTTGTCGCGCTCGCGAAGCTGCTGCAGCAGCCATGAGCGGGGTCCGGAGCGGTACTGGCAGATCGGTGAGAGGCCCGCATCCGCCAGCCGGTCGCGGATCTGCTCGTAGACCCGATCCATCTGGCGCCGGGAGGTGAAGAGCAGTAGCACACCGCCCCCGGCGACCTCCGCGATGTCCATGAGCGTTCGGTTGAGCGCCTCGCCCCGGCCGTCCTCCCCGCGAGTGGGGATGTCCGTAGGCACGCACATCAGCAGCTGCTCCCGGTAACGGAAGGGCGAGGGGACCTGCTCCTCGCGCACCCGGAGCTCCGGCGAGTTGAGGCCCAGCCGCTGGCGCACATATCCGAAGCCGCCGTCGACCGTCAGCGTCGCCGAGGTCATGATGACCGCTTCGCGCCGGCCGTAGACCGCCCTGCTCAGCGCCGGCCCGACGTCGATCGGCGCCGCGCACAGCCGCCAGAACTCGCCCCAGCGCCGCCGGGCGGTCTCCGCCCACAGGACATGGCCGGCTCCCGGGTCATCGTGCATGATCGAGCCCACCGCACTACCCAGTTCGCCGACCGCGACACGCGCGCCTATCGCCTCCAGCGAAAGATCGCTCCGCGGCGTACCTCGCTCGGCGCCCTCCGCGAGGGTCTCAGCCATCTCGCCCAGCGCATCCTCGGCGGTGGTGATCACATCCCGCAGACCAGCGACGGCCTCGGCGACGGTCTGCCACTCGGGCGCGGCGTAGACGTCCGGGCCGAGGCGTATGCGCGCCCGGCCGGCCTCAGCCTCGGGGTCGAGCGTTAGGCACAGCTCGGTGACAGCCGCGCCGATCTCCTCCGCACAGGCGTCAAGCGCCTCCACCGCCGCGAGCAGGCGGGAGCGGGGATCAGAGAGGGCGTCGGCAACGGCGGGGTGGGCCTCGGCCATGAACTCGGCGAGGCTGTCGATGAAGCCACGGCGCCGGCCATCGCCACCAAAGGTCCGCCGCAGGTCGCTGAAGCTGAAGTTCGAGATCTCCTCCCCGAGCTGGTCGGTGGCGACGGACTCGAGGTTGTGCGCTTCGTCGAAGATGATGCGGCTGTGCCCGGGCAGCACGTCGGACTGCGTGTCGGCGAGCGTCAGAGCGTGGTTCGAGATCACGATGTCAGCGTTGCGAGCGACGGCCCGGGCGACGCGGACGGCACACTGCCTCGCGTGCGGGCAGCCGGGGCCGAGACACAGCGCGCGCTCGCTGCGGATCCGGTCGATCAGGCGCTTCAGGCCGCCGAAGACCCGCATGGCCTCCGATGGGATCAGGTCGAGATCGCACGTCTCGCTCGCCGCCAGCCACGAGACGAGATAGGCGGCGGCCTTGCGGTCCTCGGGGAGCATCGAGCCCTGTGCCTCGCGGATGGAGTGCTGAAAGCGGCGCGCGCAGACGTAGTTGCTGCGGCCCTTCAGCAGCGCCGAAAGGAAATCCGTCCCGAGGGCTTCACGTAGAAGCGGGAGGTCCTTGTTGATGAGCTGCTCCTGCAGGTTCTTCGTGTTCGTCGAGACCACGACTGGGCTGGCGTTCGCGCGCGACCACAGAATCGACGGCACAAGGTACGCCAGCGACTTCCCCACCCCGGTGCCTGCCTCCACCAGCAGCACGCCGCCATCCTCCAGAGCCTCGGCGACGGCCTCTGCCATCGCGATCTGCCCCGGACGATGCTCGTAGCGATCGAAGGCCTGCGCCACCGGCCCGCCCGGACTGAGGATCATCGACGCGATCTCAGCGATTGGGCGCTGCAGCACCGAGCGTTCGCGCTGACGCTGGCGGGGGACCGTCGGCCTGCCCGCCAGGAGCATCTCCAGCGCGCTCTCCTCGAAGGGCGGCGGCTGCAGGTCATCCCATGGGAGCCAGTCGAAGTCGCCGTCTGCCCCGATCAGGTCGCGGACCAGAGCCAGCGCGGGCGCGGGCATCCTCCCGAGGCGGTCGCCAAGGGCCTCGGCGATCTCCCGGCACAGCAGGGCCCCCTCCCGCGGATCGTCGGGAACCTTCGGCAGATCGTCGCCCAGCCCGAGTTTCGTCGCGATGGCCCCGAGAGTCCAGTCCTTGCTGTCCGGCAGTGCCAGCAGCGCGCCAGCCATGACATCACGCAGGCGCGTTCGCAGCGGACCGGAGGCGGCCGCCACATCGGGGCGCTGAAGCAGCGCGACCAGCAGCCGGCAGTCCCATGACAGAAGACGCGGCGAATCCTCAACGGCCGCGACCAGCTCGAGCAACTGCTCGTCGATCACGTGTGGGCGGGCGGTGGCCGACCACCTCACATCGCACTCACAGGCGCCGACGGCGTGGATGGCGGTGCCGACGCCATCGCTGCACAGGTGCAGGAACGTGCGCCCCCCGTCACCGACCATCTCGTTTGGTCACCTCGCGGCGAACATCGCGCTGCAGGCCTTCGACGTCCGTGAAAGAGAATGGCAGCCCGTCTCGGGGGCTGCCATGCATAGAACCAGACTCGCGCGTGCTACCACTACGTGTTGGCAGCGGCCTCGATGTGGTCGAGTGTGGCAGCGCCCTCATCGTCCTCGATCGCCTCTTCGATGAGTTGCACCGCGGTAAGCAGCAGGTCCTCAGTCCACGAGTCGCGCTTGAGGCCCTCGAGCTCATCGCATCGGTCAGCCACATTGCCACTCGCCTTCCGGATGTACTTGGCTTTGACGATCGTCATGTGCTCACGAGTGCCATGGCTGTTGTAGCTCTCTTTGTTGAGCGTACCCACGATCATGAGCCGCGTCCCCGCGCGTACGTTCTCCATGACCCACTCGCCGAGTTCCTGCCAGGCATCAACGAGGAACAGATCAGAAACAGGCTCTCCGTTGGCGCGCAGGAAAGGTCGATCGACCTCAAAGCTGAATTCCGCCTTGATCTGGCCGGAAGACTTCTGCCGCAACGCCGGCTCTCGCGTCGAGAAACCGGTGAGCGCAACGAAGTTCAGATCGGCCAACGCACACACCTCCTACGTACATGCGACGGGGGTGCAGAACACGCCCTGAACGGAGGGGAAATCCTCCACCAGTGCCGCCGCCCTGGAGCGATACCCCTATGCGCAATCAACTTCGACTGCGCCCCACACTGAGTACTATACCCTTCAGCCAAGTTTGTGTCAAGGCGCTGAACAGTTCACCGGACGTGACGTGTTCAGGCCGTTACGGAGGCGCCAGGGCGCTCTCCTTGAGCACGGTGCGGTAGATATTCTCGGCCCTTTCCGTCATTTTGTCAATTGTGAATAGATCATGCGCGCGCGCCCGCCCCGCCTCGCCCATACGCCGCTTCAACTCAGGATCGGCGAGGATCATCGCGATCCGATCGGCAAGCCCCGCGGCGTCGGCAACCGGCGCGAGAAACCCGGTCTCGCCATCCACGACCACCTCGCGGATCCCCGGTGCGTCGCTGCCCACCACCGGCCGCCCGACGAAGCCCGCTTCGATGAGCACCACCCCGAGACCTTCCTTCGCGACCGAAGGCAGTACCACGACGTCCATCGCCCGCATCACGGCGGGTGCGTCGCTTCGGTAGCCGAGCAGTCGCACCTTGTCCGCAACCCCGTGTCGCGCCGCATGCTGGCGCAGCTGTTCGGCGTCATCGCCCTCGCCGACCAACAGGCACACGATCTCCGGCCAGCGCTCTTTGAGCTTCGCTGTGGCCTCGATGAGGTACCGTTGCCCCTTCTTGGGCGACAGATGCGCGACCTCGCCGATCACCGGCACGTCGTGCGGGATCCCCAGCTCCTCGCGCATCTCCTCGCCGCTCGGCAGGTCCTCGAACTGCGCGGGATCGAGGCCGTTATAGAGCACATGGACACGCTCGGGATCAGCCCCCTGCTCGAGGAGGTACTCCCGTACGCCCTCCGAGCACGTTACAAGCGCGTCGGCGAGCATGAAGCAGGTCAGCATGTTTAGCGCATGCACGTGGGCAAGCACCGGCACGCCCGTGATCTGCCCCGCCATCGAGCCCCAGAGGCTGGCTGAGGAGAGGTGTGTGTGGATGATGTCGGCCTCGATCTCGCGCGCATGCCACGCAATGACCAGAGGCGCAGCGAGGTTCGCCTTGCCCGAGATGGGCAGCACACGCACCTCAAGCCCCCGCCGCTCGAGGGCCTGAAAGAGCTGTTCGTTATGCTTGCAGGCGAAGACCACCCTGTGCCCTCGCTTCTGCAGGCGATCGGCGAGGTACACCGCCATGCGTTCAGCGCCCGAATAGCGCGAGGGGGTGATCACTGTCAGCACGGTGAACGTGCGGTCGCCGTTGGGGGCGGCCTCAGTCACTGACACTCTCCTACTCGGCCTGTTCGCGGAGAAGCCGCGCCGCGCGCCTGAGGTCCTGCTCGTGATCCCCGCGGGTAGAGCACTCCAGCGCCATGTATCCCTCCCAGCCCATCTGCTCGAGCACTGTGAACGCGGCGCCGAAGTCGGTGTGTCCGTGGCCGGGCGTGGCGCGGTTGCTGTCGGCGAGGTGAATGTGCGAGACGTAATCGGCGGCATACTGCTCCAGGGCGCCCGGAATCGTATCCTCCTCGATGGACATGTGGAAGAAATCCGCCATGATCCGGCACCCCTCGCTGCCCACCCGGTCGCACAGCTCGGCGCCGTTCTCGAGCCGATTGAACCACCACTGTTCATAACGGTTCAGCGGCTCCCACAGCACGCAGACGCCGCGCTCAGCCGCATGCTCTGCCAGCTCTGCGGCGACAGCGACAAGCAGCTCCATCTCCAGCTGCTGCTGATCATACAGCGGGGAGAGGTCGGGCAGCCGACTGTACTGGTCGGGGTTCATCTTCACCGCGATTAGTGGGGCGTAGATGACGCCCACGGCTCCGAGCTGCCCGGCGGCAGTCAGGAAGGCCTTGAGGTCCTGCATGGCAAGTGCCCGCTGATCCGCCTCTGCAGCCATCAGGGCGCCGCGACCGCCGCTGCAGATCGTGCTGACCGCGCAGCCGGTGTTGCGGCTCGCCTGTGCAATCTGGTCGGTCACTTCCAGGATGTCCGGCCGCCCCGTCAACTCGATCGCGTCGTAGCCGAGATCGACCATATACGCCATCTTCTCTTCGTAGCTATCGCCGCGAGCCATGTACTCGCGCGCCGAGAGCTTCAGCTCCATCGCTCATCGCCTCACAAGGGATCTGCCTGCGTGGGTTGCCCGCGTAATGTTAGACCTGTGGGGAAGCGTATCGTTGCGGACGAACTGCCCTACGATGCACGCCCGTCGAGGATGTCGTCGAGATCGGCGCGGAATGCCTGCAAAGCCCGGCCCCGGTGGCTGACCTCGTTCTTCGCCGCTGTCGACATCTGGGCGAAGGTGCATTCGGCGGGCGGGTAGTAGAAGACGGGATCGTAGCCGAAGCCCGACTCGCCCCGGGGCTCAGTGGTGATCACGCCCTCAACCACGCCCTCCCAGCTCCTGATCTCGCCCTCCGGCCCGCAGAGCGAGAGCGCGCAGACGAAGCGCGCCGTGCGCTCACACCACTGCACGCCCTCCAGCTCACGCAGCAGCTTCGCAATCAGTTCGGCATCCGTCGCGCCCTCTCCCGCGTAGCGGGCGCTGCGGACGCCCGGCTCTCCGCCGAGGGCGTCCACCATCAGTCCGGAGTCATCGGCCAGCGCGAGCTCACCGGTGGCCCTCGCCACAGCGCAGGCCTTCTCGCGCGCGTTCTCGGCGAATGTTTCGCCGGTCTCTGTCAGCTCGGGGACTTCGTCAAGCTCGCCGAGGTGCGTCACGTCGATCCCCGTGTCGGCGAGGAGGCGGCGGATCTCCGCCACCTTGTGCCTATTCTGCGTGGCGAGGATCAACCTACGGGAGGACATCGCCGAGCACCTCGCGCTGAAGCGAGAAGAGCGACTGCAGTCCCTGCCGGCCCACCGAGATCATCTCCATAAGTTGCCTGTCGGTGAATGGATCGCCCTCGGCGGTGCCCTGCACCTCGATGAGCCGGCCATCGCCGGTCATCACCAGGTTCATGTCAACCTGAGCGCGCGCGTCCTCGGAGTACGCCAGATCGAGCATGATCTCACCGCCGACCACGCCCGCTGAGATGGCGGCCACCTGGTCGGTCAGCGGCCAGGCGCGCGTGCGCCCCTTGTCCATGAGCCAGCGGCAGGCGTCGGCCAGTGCCACCCAGGCGCCCGTTATTGAGGCGGTGCGGGTTCCGCCGTCCGCCTGCAGAACGTCGCAGTCGAGCTGAATGGTGACCGGCCCGAGCTTCTTCATGTCGCAGACCGCGCGCAGCGACCGGCCGATCAGCCGCTGGATCTCATGCGTGCGGCCAGAGACGCCGTGCTCGGAGGCCCGGCGGGTGCGCTCGGATGTCGCGCGCGGCAGCATGGCGTACTCGGCGGTCACCCATCCCTCATCGGTATCGCGAAGCCAGCGTGGCTGGTAGTCATCGACCGAGGCGGTGCAATGGACCCTCGTCTGACCGAGGCTGATGAGGCAGGAGCCCTCGGCATACTTATTGATGTTCCGGGTGATGCGACATTTGCGAAGTTCAGTGTTCTCGCGTCCGTCGTCTCGAAGCACAATGCGACCTCCGTGGATTGCGTCGGGGTACGGTCGACTCTCTCATTCGCCCCCGGGTAGCCGTTCTCCTTGAGTGGCGAGGTCCCGCACCCCAATATGGGGGGGTTCCGGATTGTATCAACTGACGATAGCCACGATAATCCTCAGCAGATTGGCTGGTATGCGCGGGGGTGGAGTTCGACCTGGTGGTCTCCGACCTGCAGATGCCCACCCTCGACGGTCGGGGATTCTGCCATCGCCTGCGCGATCTGCGCCCGAACCTGCCAGTGCCTGTCGTGACCGCGGCCGATGCGATGCCTATCGACCTGATCGAATGCCCCGTCGTCTGCGATGCGATGCACAAGCCCCTGGGCGCAGACCGCAGACGAGTTCTTCGCGCATGTGGAACGGGCGCTCTTTCACCGGGTGGCGTATACTCTGTGATCTCCGACAGAATGCCGCCGAATGCCCCACCCGGGCATGCGGACGGAGACGAGCGGCGCCGGAGGACGGCGGCCACAGGCAATGCTATCGGCTGAAGCGAACGTCGAGAATGTCACCGTCCTGGACCACGTAGTCGCGCCCCTCCAGACGCACCACCCCGGCCTCCTTGCAGGCCGCGACCGACCCCAGTTCGTTGAGCTTCTCGAACGGTATCACCTCGGCACGGATGAAGCCGTCGTACATGTCCGAGTGCACCTTTCCCGCCGCCTCGCGCGCGATCGCGCCTGCGGGAATAGTCCAGCCGTGCGCCTCGTTCTCGTTGGCGGTGAAGTATGTGATGACATCCAGAAGCTGATAGCAGGCGCGAATGAAACGGTCCCGCGCCGGGGCCTCCAGCCCATAGTCCTCCAGCAGCTCCCGGCTGGTCGCCTCGTCGAGCTCGGCCAGCTCCTGCTCCAGCGGCCCGCAGATCGCCACCTGTGGCAGACCGAGGCTGTCGGCGTGCTGCCTGGCAAGGCCGCACTCTGCGGCCTGAAGGTCATCCTCGCCCACGTTGAAGACCACCAGCAGCGGCTTCGCGGTGAGGAGGTTGAACCCCCGCAGTGTCCGCTCGTCCTCGCCCGTAAGCTCCATGTCGATGACCCGGTTACCCTCGACCAGGTGGTCGGCCACGCGCTGAAGCAGATCGCGCTCGGGGTTGGTCTTGTCGCGCGCGGCCTTCATCTCCGCACCGATCCGCTCCAGCCGCCGCTCGACGACCGCGAGGTCCGTGATCGTCATCTCCAGCAGAAGCGTCTCGAGGTCGGCGGCGGGGTCCAGCGGATTGCCCTCGTAGTCCATCTCGCCGAAGCACTGCAGCACAAGCGCGAATGCGTCCGCATCCCCGGCGACCTTCGTGAGGCTCTCGTCGCGTGCCCGCTGCTTGCCCTCACCCCGGTGCAGCGCCATCAGGTCGACGAAGGTGACCTCCGGCGGTACCGCACGGTCTGAGCCGTAGATCTCAGCGATGCGAGGCAGTCTCTCATCGGGGACGGTGACGACCCCCATCAGCGCTTCGGCGCGACCGGCGAGGCCCGGATCGACCTCCCGGCCAGTCACGAGGTTGAACAATGTTGTCTTTCCGCTTCCCGGCAGCCCGAGGAATCCGACCTTCATGGCAGCTCTCTCCTCCCGCACGCCGCTTCGCACGCATCTGCACCTTCGGCGAGGGAGGCGGCCGCCCCTCCGCGCGGTGCTCAGGAGCCCATCTCGGTGTCCGCGGCCCGTTCGGCGGCGGTTCCGGTGCCCTCGACATACTGTCGCAGGCCCTCGAAGATTGCCTCAGCCGCGGCCGCGCGCGTCTCCGGCCGCATCAGGATCGCATGCTCCTCGTCATGGTTCAGGTACATAAGCTCGACGAGCACCGCCGGCATCTTCGATTCGCGTATCACGCAGAAGTTCGCCCAGCGAAGCCCGTTGTCGCGGCGCCCGAGCTTGCGGACGAGCTCCGACTGCATGATCAGCCCAAGACACTTGCTGCGATCGTGGTAGTAATACGTCTCGGTCCCGTAATTCGTGTTCGGCTGGGGCATCGCGTTGCAGTGAATGCTCACGAACAGATCTGCGCCGATGCGATTCGCGAGGCCTGGCCGATCGTAGAGGTCCACAAACACGTCGCTGTCGCGTGTGAGGACGGGCCTGGCGCCGGCCTTCATCAGCTTCGCGGCCACCTGCCGCGCCACGTCGAGGTTCACGTCCTTCTCGAGCAGCGTCTTCCCTCGCGCGCCCGAGTCATGTCCGCCATGCCCCGCGTCGACCACGATCAAGCGATCAGAGAGCCTGCCGCGGCGGAAGATCACGTTGACCGCGCACGGCTCCTCGGTCTGCTCGACCTCGAAGTGGATGAGCTGTCGCATCTCAAGCTCGAGTGTGGCGCCTGGCTCCCCGGCCGTCCCGTCCAGCCGCGCGCTGGCCACGAACGGGCTATCCACCGCGATCGGCGCGATCGGCATGATCGGAGCGGCGTCCGGTAGCTGAACCGTCACCCGCGGGGGCTTCCGGGTCACATCGTACTCAAAGGGCACCGGATCAGAGGTCTGCACACGCACGATCGTCGTGTCCGGATCAGGTGTAATCGTCTCGAGCCTGACGATCGTCGGGACGTGGCGCTCGATTCTCGGCTCGTCCCCATCGATCTTCCCGAGCACAAGATCGCCGCCGCGGCGGTCTTCGTGGGGCTTCCAGACCGCCTTGACCTCCCCACGCATATCAGCGACCAGCCGCGCGATTGACGGGTTCGTGCTGAACTGCCCCCAGCGCACGCGACTGACCGCGCCGAGGTTGACGTAGGCGGTCTCGTGCTCGAGCGTTGCCCGCGCTCCGGCGAGGTCCACGTACCAGCGATCGGGGTCGGTGATGTGCGAGAGCGCGCCCTCGATCGGCAGTGGCGCACGCACCTGCACGCGGGCGCCCTGGTCATCGGCGAAGACACGAATACTCTCGAGGGGGACGGCGATGTCCAGCGTCTTCTCCTCGTCGTCAATGGTGACGATGCAGCCAAGCGCCTGCAGCACCGGTCGCAGGGGGCAGATCAGTCTCTCTCCGGCCATGAATGCCGGCCGAACCAACCGTTCGCGCCGCCCGTCCACGATCATCTCGTCCGAGTCAGCGCGCAGTTGCACTCGCGGTCCATCGGGGGCGATGATCACGAGGCGACGCTCCTCGGAGATGAAGCGGCAGCCCAGTTGCCCGACGATGACCTCCGGCGAGCCGAGCACGACACCGTTGTCGATCTGAGGGGCGGGGGTTACCTCCGCGGGCCGGCCGAGAAGGTGTAGCTGCACAGCGGCGTCCGCCGGAGCGATCATGCCCAGCGCGAGAACTGTTGTAGCCGCCGAAAGTGCTCGCATTCTCTGCTGCATCGTCTGCTGCTCCTCCGGGACCGAAACGCTCGCAGGCGGCGGTAACGCCCATTATATGCGCCGGTCCAGGGCGCCGCAAGCGTTTCTGAAGACCGCGGGTCCTCAGACGCGCCTGCGCCCGAAGGTGTTCGGTTGGCGCCAGCGGCCACCTACGCGAACAGCCGCTCGGCGCTCTCCTGGGCCCGGGCGACGGTCTCATCGAGGTCGAGCGTCTGCAGCACGCGATTGCGAACCACCACGCGCCCGTCCACGATCGTGTCACGCACGTCGGAGGCGTGGGCAGAGTAGATCAGGTGCGAGACGAGGCTGTGGCGCGGGAACAGGTGGGGCGCGTCGAGGTCAACAACGATGCAGTCACAGCGCTTACCGACCTCGAGGCTTCCGACGCAATCGTCCAGAAAGACCGCGCGGGCGCCGCCGAGGGTGGCCATGCACAGCGCGGTCTCGGCGGGCACTGCGGTGGGGTCGTCCTCGCGGACCTTGGAGATGAGCGCGGCGAGACGGGCCTCCTCGAGCAGGTCGAGGTTATTGTTCGAGCCGCAGCCATCCGTGCCGAGCCCCACGTGTGCGCCCCGCTGCACCAGGCTCTGAGACGGCGCCATGCCGCTGGCCAGCTTCAGGTTGGAGCCGGGGCAATGCGCCACCCCCACACCGCGCTCGGCGATGATCTCGATGTCCGTCTCGTCAAGATGCACGCAGTGGGCGGCGCATACGCGGGCGTCGAAGAGCCCGATGCGCTCCATCGCCTGCACCGGTCGCGCACCGTAGTTGTCCAGCGACCACCGCACGTTGTCCTCGGTCTCGGCGAGGTGGATGTGGATCGGGACGTGCATCTCCACCGCGGTCTCCACGACCTGCTCCAACAGCTCGCGCGGGCAGGTGTAGGGCGCATGGGGGGCGAGCATCGGGTGGATGCACAGATCGTCGCGGGCCGCGAACTCGGCCGTGAACTGCAAAGCCTCGGCGAGCATGTCCTCAGCGTTGGGAACGATGCCCAGAATCACGCCCGACGGACACATGCGGATGCCACAGTCCATCGCCGCACGAGTGCCCACGCGCGGCAGGTAATACATGTCGTTCACGCACGTCACACCCGCCAGCAGCATCTCCGCGAAGCCGAGCATTGAGCCCCAGTAGACGTCATCGTCGGTCAGTCTCGCCTCAATCGGCCAGATCTTCTCCTCCAGCCAGGGCTGCAGCTCCATGTCGCCGGCGCTGCCGCGAAACAGCGTCATCGCAGTATGGGTGTGCGCGTTGACGAACCCGGGCATCACAAGACAACCCGAGGCGTCAATGCTCTCGTCCGGATCGCCGGCAGGATCGAGGTCCTCGAGGGGACCGACGTAGGTGATCTCTCCGTCAACGGCCTCCAGGGTCCAGCCGTCGTGGATGTCGGTGTTGCCGTTCGCCATGGTGAGGATGTGAGCGCCGTCGATACGAAGAATCGCCATGAACCGCCCTCCAGACCTCGCCCGAGTCCGTGGTGCTGGTGCATTATAGCCCACGGACGCATCGAAGGCAACGAGGGCGACGCCAGGAGTAGGACACCGCGGCGCAGCCTGAACCGCTCAGCGGGCTCTGCGTCGGTTCTCGTGGGGCCGAACGCCACGGAACAGCTAACGATTCCTTGACGTGGGGGGCGCCGGTGCTATAATACTTAGAGCCGCTGACCGTTCGGGTATTACCGCCCAGATGCGGCCCTAACGGCTGGACCGAGAGGAGCATCGCCAAGCGTGCTCACAAAACTGGCTCGCGCGCTGGACCGGCTTTTTGCCGGCGCCGGGGACACGGCACCACTTGTGTGCTCGGCACGAAACTTCATTCTGACCGTGAAGTGCGACCGGTGTGGCGAGATCATCAGGCTTCGAACCGACCGTGACCACGAGCTGCAGTCTGTCTATGCCGTCGATGCGGAGGAGGGCGACGAGCCTGTGGAGTACCTCCTGCGCAAAGAGATCGTCGGTGAGGACTGCCAGAATCTCATTCGCTTCACCCTGCGCTTTGACTGCGACCACGGCCTGCTGTCCTCGGAGATCGAGGGCGGCGAGTTTGTCGAAGAGCAGTCCGAGCGGACGCGGCATCTCGTCACGGAGGGTTCGGGGCTGACTGCATGAGTCCCGGAGCACGGGCATACGGCGACGCCGGGCCCACCGAGGCTGGTGGACGACCGGCGGCGCTGCTCGTGCTCGCCCTGCTGGGCATATACGCACTCCTCGTCGGCGCCCCGATGATCCCGGGCATACCGCCCGTTGTCGGCGGTGTCGTCGTAACCATAGTTTTCGCGTTCGCCGCACTCGGCGCCGCCGCACAGGTGGCACGGCTTGAGCTGCCGGCATGGGTGGAGCTGACCGGTCTCGTCATCGGCGTATTCGACTGGTATCTGCTGGCCAGCGCCGGCTCATTGACCGACCTCGGGCGCTTTCTGATTGTCCCCGCCGCGGACGTGCTGCTGCTTTTCGTGCTGATGCTTGGGGGCCGGCTGCTCTCGCGACTGCTGCGCGAGCCGAAGATGCTGCTGCCCGTCGCGCTGGTGCTGGTGATGGCCGATGTCTACACCGTCTACTTCGGCTTCACCGGCGCGATGCTCGAGAAGGCCCCCGAGGTGGTCGAAAGCGTCTCGGTCAAGCTGCCGGAGTTCGGCTCCGCGACCGGCCCGGAAGGCGTCGCCGGCCTCAGACATATCGCAACGATGGGCCCCGGTGATACCTTCTTCGCGGCGGTCTTCTTTGCGGTAATCGTTCGCTTCGCGCTGGGCCTGCGCCGCAGTTTCTGCTGGATCTTCGGCATCGTCGCCGCGGTGCTTGCCATCGTTGTGGCCCTGCCGGAGGTGCCACCGATACCGGTACTGCCGCTGATGGCGCTGGGCTTCGTTGTGCCGAACTGGCACCAGCTGCGTCTGAGTGGTGCTGAGTGGGCCTACGTCGCAATCGTCGCGGTCTTCGTGACCGCGTTATTCGCCGGGATGAGCTATCTGATGGGGACGGTACTCCAGTAGCCGGATCCCCCAATCGTTCTGCACATGACCACGGGAGGATCAACCGTGTCTGAAAGCTACGATTTCCAGTCGATAGAGCGCAAGTGGCAGGACTACTGGCGCGACCGCAATCTCTTTCATGTGGATCGCCGCGAGGATAAGGAGAAGTTCTACTACCTCGACATGTACCCATACCCCTCCGGCGAGCTGCACATGGGCCACGTGCGCAACTACATCATCGGCGACGCCTTCGCCCGCTACAAGACCATGCAGGGCTTCAACGTCCTGCACCCCATGGGCTGGGACTCCCTTGGCCTGCCCACTGAGAACGCGGCCATCAAGTTCAACATCCATCCCGTGGAGTGGACCAAGCAGTGCGTGCGCAACATGAAGCGGCAGTTCGATCGCCTCGGGATCACCTACGACTGGTCGCGCGAGATTGACACCTCCGACCCGGAATACTACGGCTGGACGCAATGGCTGTTTCTGCAGCTCTACAAGAACGGCCTCGCCTACCGTGGCCCGGGCCTGGTCAACTGGTGCTCAAAGTGCGCAACAGTCCTGGCCAACGAGCAGGTGGTCGGGGGGTGCTGCGAACGCTGCGACACCGTCGTCGAGCGCACCACCCGCGACCAGTGGTTCTTCAAGATCACCGACTACGCCGAGAAGCTGCTCGAGGACCTGAAGCTGCTCGACGGCTGGCCCGAGCGCGTCGTCCGCATGCAGGAGCACTGGATCGGCAGGTCAGAGGGTTTCTCGTTCTCCCTCGAGATCGAGGACCATGACGAGACTATGGAGGTCTTTACCACCCGTATCGACACCGTCTACGGCGTGACCTTCATGGTCCTCGCACCCGAGCATCCGCTTGTGAGCAGGCTCACCGAGGGCACCGAATATGAGGAGCCCGTACGGCAGTTCGCCCAGCAGGCCATGGCCGAGAGCGTCATGGAGCGCACCGCCGAGGATACCGAGAAGAAGGGCGTCTTTACCGGCGCCTACGCCATCCATCCGCTGACCGGCGATCGCATCCCCATCTGGGTCGCCAACTACGTGATGATGGACTACGGCACCGGTGCGATCATGGCCGTCCCGGCCCATGACCAGCGGGACTTCGAGTTTGCCCGCATGTATGACATTCCGGTCGTGCCCGTCATCCAGCCTCCGGGCGAAGAGCTGGAGGGCGAGACGATGGCCGAGGCCTACACCGGCGACGGCGAGCAGATCAACTCCGCCGAGTTCTCCGGCCAGCCCAACCGCGAGGCTCTCGAACAGATCGCCGACCACATGGAGGCCGAGGGCATCGGCCACCGCGACGTCAGCTACCGCCTCCGCGACTGGTGTATCTCGCGGCAGCGCTACTGGGGCGCCCCGATCCCGATCATCTACTGTGAGCAGTGCGGCACCGTACCGGTGCCCGAGGAGGATCTGCCGGTGGAGCTGCCCGAGAACGCGGAGTTCCACGTAACCGGCAGTTCGCCGCTGGCGCAGGTCGAGGAGTTCATCAATGTCAAGTGTCCCAAGTGCGGCGGCCCCGCGAAGCGCGAAGCCGACACGATGGACACGTTCGTCTACTCCGCGTGGTACTACCTGCGCTACCCCAGCCCCCATGAGGACAGCGCTCCCTTCAACAGGGACGATGTCGAGTACTGGCTGCCCGTCGATCAGTACGTGGGCGGCATCGAGCACGCCACGGGCCACCTGATGTACTCGCGCTTTATAACCAAGGTGCTGCACGACCTCGGCTGGGTGAGCTTCCGCGAGCCGTTCGCCAGCCTCTTCACGCAGGGGATGGTCTACAAGGACGGCGCGAAGATGAGCAAGTCCCGCGGCAACGTGGTCACGCCCGATCGGATCAACGATGAGTACGGTTCCGACACTGGCCGGCTCTACAGCCTCTTCGTCGGCCCACCCGACCAGGACACCGAGTGGAGCGACGAGGGCGTCGTCGGCGCCCACCGCTTCCTGTGGCGCGTGTGGCGACTGGTCACCGAGAACCTGGATGGCTGGGACCCGGACTTCGCCACGGGCCTGCCCGAAGACGGTACCGAAGCGCAGCGCGAGATGCGGCGCAAGACTCACCAGACGATCATGAAGGTCTCCGACGATCTGGAGGGAATGCGCTTCAACACCGCCATCGCGGCGATGATGGAGCTGTCGAACGATCTGGGGGCCTTCGTTGAGAGCATGGACGTCGAGGACGCCGCCGATCGCGCGGTCTTCAGCGAGGGCCTGCAGACGCTCGTGACCATCCTGTCGCCCGTCACTCCGCACATCTGTGACGAGCTGTGGGTG
>JALGTR010000165.1 GCA_029821265.1 Candidatus Zipacnadia bacterium | reverse complement strand
CGTCCACTCAGCAGCCGGACCGAGGTTGCGGCCGGCCACGAGTCCGAGGTAAATTGCCCCGGGCATCATCACGAACCCGATGAAGATGGCTCCGATGATGGTCTTTACGTCGAAGCCATCTTCGTACTCCTCGGGCTGATCCATCAGCCCTCGATAAAGTTCAAGTTCGGGGTCCAGTTGGGACACGTGACACCTCCGGGCGCATGAATGTGGCAGTCACTGGCACACGCGGCCGACGATACCGCCGCAGTTGGCTTTACCCGCCTGGCGGGTTCCGCCTGCTACTCCGCCGTCTGCTGGATATCCTCCTCGCCCGCCAGGATGGCGCGCCCACGCTGGCCGAACTCGCCCTTCAGCGGCGTCGGAAGGGTGCGCCACAGCAGGTACTGCTTCCGAAGCAGGTTGATGAAGTTCCGCGTAACACGGATCCACGACGCCTCATCACCGCTTTCGCGGCGGATGACGGCGTTGATCTCGAAGATCTCCTCATCCTCGCTCGGCACCGTCTCCAGTGTCACGTGTTCGGAGACACCGAGGTCATAGGGCGCGAGCCAGACCATCACGGACAGCGCATACCCGTCCCCGCGCTCGTATTCAACTGCCTCCAGGCTGATGTCGCCGGTTGAGAAGTTCCCGAGCGAGTAGTCGGCGTGGGCGGCGAGGTAGTCAAGCAGGAAGACATTCACCCCGAGCGCCTGGTCGCCAGTAACGGTGAAGGGCAGCTTCATGCGCATGACATCATTGACGGGCTCTGGCAACGTCCAGCGGCGCTCGATTCCGGGCATCGCGATGTTGCTCGCGACGCGCGCAGGGTAGATAACCGACAGCAGCACGGTCACCATGATCATCAGCGTGCTGCCGACCGCCGCCAGCGACGAGTAGTTGAGGTACAGTCCGCCCAGCAGATTCGTCATCAGCAGGATCTTGGCCGCAACCTGGCCGACGAGATAGCCGGCGACAGCGCCAAGGACGGCGTACACGGACGCCTCTGCGACGAACAGCGCCGCAATATGCGTCGGCGCGAGACCCAGCGAGCTGTAGATATGGATCTCGTTCGTCCGCTCGTAGACGGAGCCGAGCATTGTGTTCAGAACGATCAGGGCGGCGATGAGCACCGGGATAATGATATCGCTGGCGCCCTGCAGGCCTGTCGTGCCGACCGCGCTGCACAGGAGCGTCTGGCCGTCGAGGCCCGCGTACAGGTTCAGCTCGATTCGCGACATGAGGTTGTCGAGGTGCTCGCGTACCGAAGCCGCGTCCGGGATCCCGAGCGCCACAGATCGGAGTGTTCCGCCCGCGTTGACGACGAAGTTGTAGGGGACGATCAGCACCGCGTCCGGCGTGAGATGGATGTACTCGCGCAGCTCGTCCTCGCTCATCTGCTCGTTGCCGGCCTGCATCGATTGCCGCTGCGCCTGCTGCTCCTGCATCAGGAGGTAGTCAACGGGTGTGATCTGCTCGCCGTCGAGGTCCTCGATTCGCTTGAAGCGGTCGCTGTCGATGATCCCGATCACGCGCAGGCGTGTCCCGAAGACGGAGACGAAGACGTTGCCGACATCGGTCGGCTGAATGTTGAGCGTCTCGGCCATCTCCTGAGGCACGATGCAGGCGAGGGTGTCGTCGTCGGTGAACCAACGCCCGCCTTCTTTGAGCGCCTCCTGCGGGTGTGTGATCTGGGCCTCCTCCGGGGTCAGGCCCAGCATCGCCGTGGCCGCGTAGCTCGCGCCGGCACGCGAGACATCGACGAACGACTGCTCGCCGACGTTGCTCGAGAAGTACCACGCGCGCGGGGCGACCGGATAGCTGTCGCCGAACTCGTTGCGCATCACGCGGGTGGTCGGCTCACCGATGGGCGTCCAGGTCTTATCGCGGATCATGATGCCGTTATAGGCCGCCGTGTGCGGCAGGCGGATCCGGTTCGACCGGACGGTCTGCTTGATCGAAGTGGTCGAGAGCACGGTGAAGGTCAGCAGCACCAGCGTCGTGCAGGTAAGCAGTGTTCGGATCTTACGCCGGCGCATGTTCGAGATACCGAGGTTGAACGCCGCCGCGGACGCCGACAGTCGGCCAACGTCTGCCTCACGGACGCCGGTCTGCTCCCAGCGCATCTCGCGCATCTGTTCCTCAAACTTCTGCACCACGATCCCGACGACGATCACTGTCAGCGCAAGGATGATGAAGGCGAGCAGGATGATCATCGGCGTGAAGGTGATCGCGAACGCGGGATGCACCAGGGCGATGAGGATGAAGATGCCGATGAAGAACGCGACCGTACCGGCGATCTGCCCTTTGATCTCGCGCGCGCCGATGAACAAACGCTCGGCGAAGAGCGCGAAGGGCATCAGCAGCGCGAGGTAAAACAGCACGCCCTTGACGACATCGTCGGCCGTCTTGCGCACGTCAGGATAAGCCCTGGACTCGTAGCTCCACGCAGAGCGAGCGGCCGTGAAGAAGTCGTCGTAGCAACGCTCCTTGAGGTATTGCTGAGCCAGCTTGAGGTGCTTTTCAGCCTCCTCGTGGGAATCAACCACGCGCTGGTTGGTGATCCCATGCGCGCTGAGGTCCTCCATCCTGGCCTCGTCGAGCAGCCACATGTCCATCGCACAGCGATATGGGGTGGCGTAAAGAGACGGGTAGCGGTCCACGAGGTAGCCCTCGCCCAGCTCCTCCCGCTCGGTCGGGTTGACCAGCAGAAAGCGCAGGCCGAGCAGGCTCGCGCCCATCGTGATCTTAAGCTTGGTTCCTGACGGCGCGTAGATCACGGCCACGGGCTCGTAGGATGACGTGAACTGCTGTGGGGGCAGCGGCAGACAGTAGCCGTACTCGTAGGGAGCCGCGTCGGTCTGCGCGTCGTAGACATGAATCTCGCGCAGAAGCTGGAAGAAGCGCTGGTCGACCATGTCGAAGATCGCAACCGGCTTGCAGTCAAACAGGACGACGGTGACCGGCTTGACCTCCTGATCCATGGCGACCTGGTTGGGGTACTGCTCCGCGCCGGTAACACCAAGGTCGGGCGCCATCCGCACGCGACCATCGGCTTCGTCCAGCAGGTAGGCCTCAACGGTGATCTGACCGCCACGCGCACGGGAGTTGGGCAGCCCCGGCAGGATGAAGCGGCCATCTTCGCCGACGATGTCGAAGATCTCGCTGCGCACGCCCATGGAGGTCTTCGAGCCTGTGCGCGCGACCGCGACGGCCCCGGCCACCGGATCATCGGGGAAGAGGCTCTCCGCCGGGTTGAACTGCACCCCGCGGCCCTTGATCTCCACGTAGTTGTCCGCCAGCTCGAGATCGTAGAGGTCACGCGGATCGTCGATCGAGACGAGATCCATCAGCAGGCAGGACAGAAAACGCGTCTGCTCGACGAGGTTGCTCATCTGCACGTTCTCGCTGCGGTCGAGCGGAGTGTCCACCCAGGGGCGCGAGTCGTGCACCGTGGCGAAGCCGAGGCCGGGGATGCCGGCCAGGGTCGCGACCTCGTTGGAGAGCGCAAGCTTGCCGGCCATGTATGTCTGCCAGCTCTTGCCCTGGATGGCGTTGATACCATCCATCAGCCGCACGGGGACGCCCAGCGCGGTGGAGATCAGATCGGAGTACTCACGCGCCTTCTTGCCGATATCGGAGAACTTCCACTGAATGCTCTCGCTGTAGTTGTAGAAGTAGCCCTTGTAGAAGATGCCGAACTGATCGTTGTGGCTCGACAGGTCCACCGAGAACCACAGGTAGATCTTCTTGTCGGAGAAGTCCAGCGCCCTGACGAGGCTCCAGGCCGCGTCCTGCACATTGTCGAGGGCCGCCTGCTTGGCTTCAAGCGACGCCTCTTCGTTCAACTTCCGAGCGCTCTCGAGCTGCTGCCTGACGGTCTCGATGGCCTGCCTGATCTCAGGAATCCGAGCGTCGAACTCGCCGACGAGCTGCTGCCGCTCCTCCAGTTCCTCGGGGGAGAGCTTGTACTCCTCGAGCTTGCCGTGGTTCGGGTCATCGGTCTTCGCGGCATTGACGACCTTCTGCAGCTTGCCGGTACGCTTACGGGCGAAATTGACAGCTCTGGCGACGCGCCCAAGCGCGCGCAACCGCTCGTTGGTCAGCTCCTCGATCGATTTGTCCTGATCGAGACGCCCCGGATCCTCCCAGACGCGCGCGATGGCGTCCTCAAGTTCCCCACGCGCCTCGTTGACGATGTTGAACATCGCCTTGACGCGCTTCTCGCCGTGTGCTCCCCGTATGAACTGACTGATGAAGTGCTTGGTCCCGGCGAGGGCCTGGAAGTGCCCGGAGGTGGCGAGGAAGACGACGGTGCGCTTCGGCGGCTGCTGCTTGAAGGCGCGGGCGAGCTGCATCATCGCTGCGATCGAGCACGCGTTCTCTGCGCCTGGAGCCTGATCGGGAGTCACCGCGATCGAGTCATAGTAGGCCTGGATGACAACGCGCTGGTTCTTGAGCCGTTGGTCGGTGCCCTCGATCCGAGCGATGACATTCTCGCCCGTCGCCCGCTCCCAGCGCATATCGCACTTGACAACGACCGGCACCTCGTCGCGCGACTGCAGCAGGGCCAGCAGGTAGTCGGCCGCCTCGCGGGGGATCCAGTAGCGCGGGATATCGACGGGAATGGACAGGAACTTCGCCTCGGCCTCACCCCGAATGGTCTCCTCCGGCTCGATGAACAGCACCGCCTGGGTCCCAAGCAGCGGGCCGTTGAACCACTCCGCCTGGCAGTTGAAATCGACCATCGTGACGGAGTCTGTAACATCCTGGCCGTTGAAGGCACGGAGGTTGCCGGGGCCGGCGTAGATGAGATTGCCCTGGATTCCGCCCGGGGGGGTCTTGGGGGTGCGCACCAGGTTCGGCCAGAGCGGGAGCATCTCGAAGGAGATGCCCTCATCAGCAACGGTGATCGACGCGGGGCGGCCCTGCTCGTCGGGCCGGGCCCTGGGGACGACGACGGGGAACTGCTGCGTATGCACGTCCTCCAGACCGATCTCGCGGAACATCTCCGCGACCCGATCCGCGGCCTCGTGGGCGCCGGGATAGCCGGTGACCCGCGATCCAAGCGCTTCGAAGTCGGCGATGAGCTGGCGCATCTGCTGCTCATCGACGGCGGAGGCCGCCATCTCGTAGTCGGTATCCGACTCGAGGACGATCTCCTCCTCGATCCCGCCCTGCGCCCACGACGCGGAAGTCGTCGTGGCAAGCGCGATGATGCATGTGACCCAGACTATCGCCCTGAGTGGACGGAGCAAGTTCCCTTCACCGCCTCCGGAAAGATGAGGACAACGCCGGGCAGCTGCAGCACGCCCCGAGAGAGACCTGGCGCGCGACAGCCAGCCGCGCGCCAGCCCCATTATTCCCGCCGCGGGCGCCGTCCCCTTGATCCGGCGCGCGGCGATCCACGCGGGCGGGCCCCATGGCCTCAACCCGCGACAGCAGCCTACTCAGCCCCCATGCTGCCGACTTCGAGGTCGAGATCGGCGCGGTTCTCAATCCGCTCAACCTGGCCGTCCCGGATATGCACGACTCTGTCGGACACGTCGATCATCTTCAGGTCGTGAGTCGCCGAGATGATCGTCACGCCGGACTCCTCGTTGAGCTCCTTGAGCAGATCGATGATCTCCTTACCGGTTTGCAGATCGAGGTTACCGGTCGGCTCATCGGCAAGAATGATCGCCGGGTTGTTCGCCAGCGAGCGCGCGACGGCCACACGCTGCTGCTGACCGCCCGAAAGCTCGTAGGGCTTGTGATGCAGCCGGTCTCCCAGTCCGACGAGGTCGAGCAGCATCGCTCCGCGCTCCATCATCTCGTCGCTGCTCATACCCGCGAAGATCATCGGCAGCGTCACGTTCTCGATGGCCGTCATCACGGGGATGAGGTTGAAGGTCTGGAAGATGTAGCCGATCTTCCGGCAGCGCAGCCACGCCAGCTCGAATGCGTCGAGCTGCGCCATGTCGACCTCCTCGATGAAGCAGGTGCCCTTGGTCGGCTTGTCCAGACCGCCGACCATATTAAAGAGCGTGCTCTTGCCCGAGCCCGACGGCCCCATAATGGAGAGGTACTCGCCGCGCCGGATGTTGAGGTCGACCCCCTTCAGGGCCGGGACCTCGACCTCGCCCATCTGGTAGACCTTGTGCAGGTCCTTCGTGCGCACGATGAACTCGTGCGTAGTTACCGAATCGTCGCGCGCCACCTCACGGAGCCGCTCACGGCGGTGGCCCAGCTCCTCCATAACGCCACGCAGGTCTGCTTTGCAGTTGGGGCACACGGTCAGGAGACCTGTCGTCTCCTCAACGTGACCACACTCGGGGCATCGAATTTTCGCCATTATGAACTCTCCTCGTCGCCGCCCGCACTGGCGGACAGCACATAGTCAAATCGCTTAGACTTCAGTGGCAAGCGCTGCGGCCGGAGGCATTCGCGCTGCCCGCATCGCCGGCGGGATTGCGGCCATGAGCGACAGAACTGTGCCGATGATCAGTGCGAAGCCGATGTACGAAAGCATCTGGCCCCAGTCCATCAGCGCAACGACGGAGCTGTTCTTGACCACGAACACCAGAAGCATGACCCCGTGGCCGAGAAGAGCACCGATGAGCGAGCCCAGCATACCGAGAACGGCAGATTCGATCAGGAACATCTTCACGATGAAGTTGTCCAGCGCACCCAGGCATTTCATCGTTCCGATCTCGCGGAAGCGCTCGGTGACGGACATCAGCATGGAGTTCGTAATCCCGACGGCCGATACCAGCAGTGACATGACGACCAGCCATGTCTGCCGGGCCTCCTGGGCACGCCGCTCCAGCTCCGCCTCCTCAGCGCCGGGCGCGAGCTCCGCGGCCTCGCCCGTTACGGCCGTCGCACTCTGTGCCTCGTAGGCCTGGATACCCTCCTGGGCGACCTTCGCCGTCCAGACGGAGACCAGGAAGGCGATGCCCAGAACGATGCCGGCACCGGTGATGAGCGCTCGACCCAGGCGCATGATGACGTTTCGGTAGCTGATTCGGGCCGCATCAGCCCAGGACAGGGTGATCTGCTTCTGGACCTGACCCCAATCTGTCTCCGACTTGTAGATCGTCTTCGCAAGTTCAGACTTAATCATTGATAGCCTCGATCCATCCTTTCCCCAGCGTGAGTGCACCTGCAGCACTACGCCGGGCAGACAACGTGCGCGACCACCGGTCCGCCGGAAGGCAGGCACGACCGCGGTGCGGGGTGCCTCTTTCCCCTCCGGGATCGGCAAGTCCTTCCCGCGGGCCCAACATTTTTTCCGGATCGGCCGACGCCCGGTCGCGCGCGCTGGAAAGCGCCGGCTCTGTTACTATCTGCTAACACCTGACAGGCGCCCGCGGTTCACCGCAGGTCTCTTTGCGTTGACGATTCCAGTCGCTGAGCGTAGAATGCTGAAGCAACGGCGCATCTCCGGTGACGACTCCACGAGATCCCGCAATGGAGGATCTGATGCCCCACTCAGATGTCACCCGATCAGGCCGACGCCGGCTCCGCATCCTCGTACGCGTCGTTGTACCAGTCTTGTTTGCCGCCGGCCTGACATACACCTTCACGGAAGTGACCCGTTTCGGCTACGTTGTGAGCTCCTCGATGGAGCCGACTCTCCACGTCGGGGACTACTACCTCATCGACCTCACCGCGTTCAGAGATGGGAACGGCCCCCGTCGCGGCGACATCGTCGTTTACCGTGGCCCCGACGATGCGCCCTACGTCAAGCGGGTCATCGCTCTGCCCGGAGACCTCATCGGCGTGTGGTTCGGCCGAGTCTGGCTGAACGGTCGCTGGCTTGAAGAGAGCTACGTTGACGGCAGCCCCGTTTTCGAAAGGCCTCTCATGGTCCAGGTGCCCGACAAAAGCTTCTTCGTGCTCGGCGACAATCGCGCGATGAGTGAGGACAGCCGCGACTACGGACCGGTCAGCTACGATCGACTCTTGGGGCGTGTCACCTGCATTGTCTGGCCCCGCTCGCGAGCGCGTGTCTTCAGGCCGATCGAGTACGAGTAGCCTCCACGGCGTCGGCCCCCGATCCTGATCGACTGTGCTTGGACGTCACCCCCCGGGCTGCATGGCCGCGCGCGAGCTCTCGAGCAGCGCCTCCGTGACGGTCATCCGGCCGCTCAGCGCCAATGCCAGCGCGTTCGCCAGGCGGCTGCGCTGGTCCTCCCAACCCTCGAGCGGTACGCCGCGGGCGTTGCTCAGGCCCGCTCCGTGCGCCACCTGCACCGGGTCCTCAGACGCCGCCTGACCCGGATCGGACAGCGCGCAAACGCCGAAGATCGCCCCAAGCTCCCGCTGCTTCTCCTCAGACGCGAGATAGCGCAGAAAGCGTCGGGCCTCCTGCGGACGGTCCGTGTCCGCGAAGGCCGCAATCCAGTCTACCTGCACCTGCGCCACCCCGCCCTCTGCCCTCGGAAGTGGTGCGACAGCCCAGTCCAGAGTCGGCAGAGCGTGCTCGGGATCCTCCTCTGCCCGCTGCTCGCGGCGAGCCTCCTCACGCGCCAGCTTCGCGGCGGCCGAGGGTCCGGCGATCATCATCGCAATGCGCCCCTCGATGAACATCTCGAGAAGCTCCGGCTCGGTCCACGTCAGGATCTCGGGCTGCAATATGCTCGCTGACCGCATCTCTATCAGCAGTTCGGCGCCCGGAAGGTACCACGCATCGCTGCCCAACACATCGTCATTGGGCCCGACCGCCAGCGTCAGCGCATGGACAAGCTCCTCGCAGCCGGCTCCTGGCGCAGGCACACCGAGGCCGAAACGCGTTGGCGGCTGTCGAAGAGCGACGCCAGCGTCGATCAGCTCCTGGGGGGTCTGCGGGAAAGGCAGGTCAAGCTGCTGGAACTGGCGGGGCCGATAGTAGAGCGCGGGCGTGCTGACGGACCACGGCACACCCGGCGGCGTGCCCTCGCCGCGATCGAGGACCGACCGCGCGAACTGCCGGCGCGACTGCAGGAGAAGATCACGCGGCAGGGGGAGTAGCCGGGACCGGTGCCGGTGCGCCCAGATATCGGTCAGGACCGTGATGTCCGGAGCATGCTGGCGAAGACTGCCCATCCAGCGCCGGACGTACTCCCCGGCCAGCTCCGCCTCCAGCCACTCGAGTGCGATGACCACGTCTGGATTGCTACGCTGGAATCCGAAGACGAGGTCTGACAGGGCGGTCTTCTGCGCCTCTGTCACGGGCTTCCACAGCACGATCCGGAGATTGGTCTTCGGCCCGGTGTATTGCGCGGCCGCGTCCGCCTCCTGAGCCGTGGCGGGAACGGCTCCGGCCACGGTGGCGAGCAACGCGGCCGCGTCCAGAAGGCCGCGGCCACGATAGACGCGTCGAGAGCTGCAGCATCCGGCCGCGCGCTCGGCCATCACGTCACGGCTTCACCTCTCGGATCGTAAGACTGACGATCACTCGCACCTTAATC
>JALGTR010000010.1 GCA_029821265.1 Candidatus Zipacnadia bacterium | reverse complement strand
AGGGATAGCCATGGACCGGTTGATTGCGAACGCGAAGGCAGAGAGGGAGAAAACGGTTGCGATCGTTAAGAAGGAGATCGCTGCGTTTCGGACGGGGCGGGCCGCGCCGGCAATGGTGGAGGACCTGGAGGTCGAGTACTACGGGACGAGAGTGCCGCTGAAGCAGATCGCGTCGATTCAGGTGGTTGATACGCGGCTGCTGGCGATCACGCCGTATGATCAGAACGCGCTCTCGGCGATCGAGAAGGCGATTATGACCTCGGAGATCGGTCTGATGCCGACCAACGATGGGAAGGTCATTCGGCTGGAGATCCCGTCGCTGACGGAGGAGCGACGCGAGGAGCTGTCGAGGCAGGTGCGCAAGCGGCTCGAGGAGGGTCGGGTGGCGATTCGGAATATCCGCCGCGCGGCGAACGATGGGATCGACAAGATGGAGAAGGCCGAAGGGCTGTCCGAGGACGAGGTCCGCGTCGGCAAGGAAGAGGTCCAGGAGCTGACGGACACGTATATCGCGGCGATCGACGAGATCGGCGAGCAGAAGATCGAAGAGATCATGGAGGTATGAGCGCCAACGGGGTGGATGTTACGGGGTACCCGCTCGAGCGTGCCCGCCAGCTTCTGGCGGAGGCCGGGATCGAGGTGGGCGAGACGAAGCGCATTGGCCCGGTGGCGGAGGGATGTGAGGGCCAGCGCGTCTTCGTGGTTCGGCAGCGGACGAACGAGGATGGAACTGCGGCGCTGGTTGTGGCCGGGGAATGGAAGGCGCCGACGGAGAGAGAAGTGGCCTGCGAGCAGCGGTAAGCACCGGACGATCGGAGGCCCGCAACGGCAATGACGGCCTGGGGCTGACGGTCCCAGGCCGTTTGTGATTGTGGCGATGGAGCGATGGAGATGACTGGCGAAAACGAAATCATGCCGCGGCACGTCGCGGTGATCATGGACGGGAACGGCCGCTGGGCGGTAGAGCGCGGGCTGGATCGGACGGAGGGTCACCGACAGGGACGCTACGCGGCGCGTCGGTTCATGCGGGCGGCCGATGATCGCGGGATCGAGGCGGTGTCACTGTACGCCTTCAGCACCGAGAATTGGGCGCGGCCGGATTCGGAGGTCTCGGCGCTGATGGAGCTGATCGAGACGGCGTTGGTGGCTGAGCTGGCTGAGCTGACGTCAGGGAATGTGCAGTTGCGCGTGTCGGGGCGCCGAACGGAGCTTCCCGAGCCGCTGCAGCGGGCGCTGAGGACGGCCGAGGAGGCCACCGCGGAGAACGACGGGATGTATCTGAACCTGTGCGTGAACTACGGCGGGCAGGTGGAGATCGTTGACGCGGCGAAGAGCATTGCGAAGAAGGTGCAGGCCGGAGAGCTGTCGGTTGATGACATCGATGAGCAGGAGTTTGGCAGGCATCTTTATGTGCCGGAGCTGCCTCCGGTGGACCTGCTGATCCGGCCCGGCGGCGATCTGCGTGTGAGCAACTTCCTGCTCTGGCAGATTGCGTATGCGGAGTTTTACGTGATGGAGGATTACTGGCCGGACTTCCAGCCGGAGCATCTGGACGCGGCGATCGAGGACTACCGCAGGCGTCAGCGACGTTTCGGAGGGCTGGCGCTTGAGGAATAACAGACCGTGAAGGCCATGCTGCAAAGAGAAGGCGGGAGGCGAAGAGGATGAGTCGACGCGTAAGTTTGATGCTGCTGGCGCTCGGGGCGCTGGCGGTGTGCTCGATGGTGATCGCACCGGCGGCGATGGCGCAGCCGGAAGACGAGGTGAAGATCCTCGCAGGCGAGGAAGAGAAGCCTGTGACGAATGCGGAGGCGCACCCGAGCTACTTCGACATCGGCATCAACGGTGAGACGTTCTTCAAGATTCGCGCATCCGCAGCGGGCTTCAGCGCCGCCGAGCGGGCACGTATCGTATACGCGCGGATCATCCACATCATCTCGTATGGCCGGGTGGATCCGGCCTCTGTGCATATCGACCACATTCGGGGCAAGCCGACCATCTACGTGGGCAACGTCCGGCTGATCACGGTGTATCCGAATGACGTTGCTGCGGCCGGCGCCGCATCGATGGAGGAGCTGGCGCGTGAGTGGGCGGCCGGCGTTTCGTGCTGCCTGGAGCGCGTTGCACCGTGGCCGAAGGTCGCGGACGCGGAGTAAGCTGAACTGAAGCGAGTGACACTGAGGCGCCCCTCTGAGGGGCGCCTCTTTCTTTTTGTGAGGACCATTCCCCCTGACCTGGCGACGGATCAGCCGTTCCCGAGCAGGCGATCGTATACCGAGATAAGGGCGCGAGCCGCGCGCGTCGCGCTGAACTCGCGTGTGGGATCATGGGGCTTGCGTCTCTTCTCTGAGGTGCGGCCGGGCCTGTCCCAGGCTTCGCCGAGATCGTAGGATTCGCGGGATACGAGGAATGGTGAGACGGCGGCCGCCTCGGGCTCCTGAACATCCGGGGCCATCTGCTCGGCCGCCTCGTGCAGGCGTCGGATGATCGCGGAGGCGAGGGAGGAGACGCTCCCTGGCTCGGCGAGGGCAACGCGAGGGGCATCGGCCAGGATCTCCTGAAGCTCGCTGCCCTCGAAGCCGACGACGCCGACGTTTTCCTTGAGCGCCTGGAGCGCGAGCATCCCCGTCGGCCAGCCGCGCTGGGGCGTGACGAGGACGTTGAGCGACGATAACGCGCGGATGAAGCGCTCGCCGGGATCGACGAAGACGGTGGCGCCCATCAAGCCGCGTTCGTGGGCGAGATTGTGGTAGCGAGCGCGATCGACATCAGAGCCGAGGAGCGCGAACTCGAGGCTGGGGTACTGCATACAGACCTCAGCGGCGGCATCGAGGAAGAGCCGGACCTCATCGACGTGCATCGAATCCACGACACAGCCGACGACGGCCGCTGACGGCGTGATGCCGAGGATCTGCCTGCGGCGGCCGAGGTCGAGGGTCTCCTCCGGGCGGCCGGCAGAGATGCCGTAGGGCACGATCTCGGCCCTCTCGGCGGCGCGGGGGTCGATCTGCGCGAGCTGGGCGCGCTGGGTCTCGGTCTCGACAACGATCGCGTCGGCGCGGGACAGCACCCAGCGGTAGCCGCGTCTGCGCAGGCCGGCGCGGGGGTCCTCGATGATACGCCCAGGACGGAAATGCGGCGAGAGGACGACCGGGACCTCCTCACCGACGGCCGAGCGGTTCACAAGTGCGCCGAGACCTGCCCTGAAGTCGTGGGCGTGGATCAGGACCGGCCGGGCGGCGGCGAGGGAATCGGCAAGAGAGCGGGCGTTGTGCCAGCGGGCGATGATCGACTCCCCGGACTGCTCGGGGGCCTCCTGGGCGTGCACGCGGGCGGCGGCAAGCTGGCGGCGCAACGGGCGGGTCATCGGAGCGAGCACCCGGACGTCCCACGCCCACTGGCGAAAGACCATCGCGAGCGCGGCGATCTCCTCCTCGGCCGGAGGTGAGGGATTGCCGATGACCTGGATGATCTCGTGTCGGTCCGTGTCGCTCATCGTGGCGTCCTGTGTCGGGGAATCGATGATGTCGTCGGGAGTACCTTATACCACACGGCGGCGACGGCGGCAACGGTGGCAAAGCGCAGACGGTGATGCGGTGATCGCCGCTCGCAGGGCGGGGGGAGCACAGGGGGATCTGAAAAACCTCACACTGGGGGTTGACAGGGGCAATAAATTGGACTATTGTACTCCAGAATAATCATGGAGGTCATGAAGCGGAACACCGGGTACGGGCTGCGGGCGCTGATAGCGCTGGCGCTGCATGAGGACGAGAGCGCAATGACCGCGGAGGAGCTCGCGGACGCGGCGGATACGACGGTGGACTTTATGCACAAGATCATGCAGTCGCTGCGCGATCGGGGGATCGTGGAGAGCAAGCGCGGCCCGAGCGGCGGATTCAGGCTGGCGCGGGATCCGGGAGAGATCAATCTGCTGGAGGTCGTTACAGCGGTTCAGGGCCCCATTAACGTGAACCGCTGCGTGATAGGGCTGGAGGCATGCGATCGGGCGGTATCGTGCCCATTGCGCCCGACATGGCTGGGGATGCAGAACGTGCTGGAGCAGGGGCTGAAGAGCACGACGCTGGCGGACATCGTTGGCGCGACGGGGTGTGCGCCGGCCGATGGTTCCGAGGTGTGAGCGGAAAAGACACAGACGCGGGGTAGGTGGGTGCTGGACCAATGGCAAAACGAATAAGAAAGATTGTGACGATCGATGAGGAGAAGTGCGACGGCTGCGGGCTGTGCGTGCCCGCGTGCGAAGAGGGCGCCATCCAGATCATCGACGGAAAGGCGAAGCTGATCGAGGATCGGCTGTGCGACGGCCTCGGCAACTGCCTCGGGGAGTGCCCCAGGGGCGCGATCACCATCGAGGAGCGGGAGGCCGAGGAGTTCGACGAGGAGGCCGTAGCCGCGCACGTTGAGGTGCAGGAGACGCTGCAGCAGGCGACCGCGTGTGGTGGTGGCTGTCCGGGCAGTCGCTTGATGGAGTCGGGCGAGGCGACCAGGCAGCCTCCGGCGACGGGGCCGCAGCCGTCGCAGCTAAGTAACTGGCCGGTGCAGCTGACGCTGGTGCCGGTCCATGCGCCGTGGCTTGAGGACGCCGACCTGCTGATCTCGGCCGACTGCGTGCCGTATGCGCTGGGCGGCTTTCATGGCGAGCTGCTGGCCGGCAAGAAGGTGATCACCGCCTGCCCGAAGCTCGACGATGTCACGCCGTATTTCGAGAAGCTGGTCGAGATCTTCCGAATGCGGGAGATCAGGCGGGTGACAGTGGCTCGGATGGAAGTGCCGTGCTGCGCCGGACTGGTGGCGCTGGTCAGGCGCGCATTGAGCGAATCGGGAGCTGATATCCCGTTCGAGGAGCTGGTGATCACGATACAGGGCCAGCAAGAGGCGCCGGTGGCTGTTTGACGGACAACCATAGCGGGGTAGACCATCACACGAGCGGAGGAGCGGACCGTCAATGCCGAAGAAAGTCAGCCAACACGCGTCAGTCAACGAGCAGTATCGTGTCATGGTACAGGACGAGGCGACGAATGTCGCCGATCGCTTTGAGGCGCAGGGGAAGCGCTGCCCGTTTTGTGAGCAGGGGCTTCGATGCTCGCTGTGCAGCCAGGGCCCGTGTCGGATCACGCCGAAGGCGCCGCGAGGGGTGTGCGGGATCGACGCGGCGGGCATGGTCATGCGGAACCTGATGCATCTGAATCAGATGGGCCTGGCGGCGTACAGCCACCACGCGAAAGAGGTCGCGAAGACGCTGATCGCGACGGGTGAGGGGAAGACGCCGTTCGGGATCGCCGACGAGTCGAAGCTGGACATGCTCGCAGAGGTGCTGGGTGTCGAGGAGGAGGATGTCAACCGGCGCGCGGTTGCGGTTGGCCAGGGCATCCTCGATTCGATGGCGCAGCCCTTCGAGGAGGAGTCGATCTGGGTGCAGGCGCTGGCTCCGGAGAGTCGGCAGGAACTGTGGCGCGAGCTTGGCATCTACCCGGGCGGTGCACTGTATGAACTGCAGGACGCGACGACGCGCGGGATGACGAACATCGACGGCGATTACGTGTCGCTGGCCAAGGCCTCGCTGCGGATGGGCATCGCGACCTTCTACGGCGTTCAGGTTCCGCTGGAGATGGGCCAGGACGCGTTGTTCGGCACGCCCGAGCCGCACACCTCACACGTTGACCTCGGGGTTCTGGATCCGGAGTATGTGAACATCCTGCCGAACGGCCACGAGCCGTTCGTAGGCTTTGCGCTGGTGAAGGCCGCCGAGTCGGAGGAGGTCCAGCAGGCGGCGAAGGACGCCGGAGCGAAGGGCCTGCGGATCGTCGGCTCGATTGAGACGGGGCAGGAGATGATGCAACGGCTCGAGGAGAGCGATGTGTTCGTGGGGTTGACCGGGAACTGGCTGTGCGAGGAGTATGCAATCGCGACCGGGGCGGTGGACGTGTTCGCGATGGACATGAACTGCGCGGTGCCGTCGCTGGGCGAGATCGCGGACAGGTACGGTACGAAGCTGGTGGCCGTCTCCGAGCTGATTGGCGTACCCGGGACCCACGAGCGGATCGAATATGATCCGGAGAGGGTCGAGGAGCAGGTCCAGCAGATCATCGACATCGCGATCGAGAACTTCAAGGAGCGCAGGGACAAAGAGTCGCACCCGGTTGAGCACACGCGGGAGATCCTCACCGGGTTCTCGAACGAGGCCGTTATCGGCGCGCTCGGCGGGACGCTCGATCCGCTGCTGGAGGCCATCAAGGCGGGGCACATCAAGGGCATTGTGGCGATGGTCAGCTGCACCACGCTCACGAACGGCCCACAGGACAGCCTGACCGTGAGGGTGGTCGAGGAGCTGATCAAGCGCGATATCCTCGTGCTCTCGGCAGGCTGCGGGAACGCTGCGACGCAGGTCGCGGGCCTGAACTCCCTGGAGGCGCAGAAGCTGGCCGGCGATGGCCTGCGGACGGTCTGCGAGAGCCTCGGTGTGCCGCCGGTGCTAAGCTTCGGGACCTGCACCGACTGCGGTCGGCTGGCGTTGCTGGTGGGCGCCGTGGCCAGCGCACTGGGCGTGGATCCGAGCCAGCTTCCGGTCGCGGTGACGGCTCCGGAGTACATGGAGCAGAAAGCGACGATCGACGCTCTCGGCGCGCTGGCGCTGGGGCTTTACACGCACGTGTCGCCGACGCCGCCGATCACAGGGTCTCCTGAGGCCGTGAAGCTTCTGACCGAGGACCTCGAGGAGATCACCGGCGGAAAGGTTGCGATCGGGGAGGATCCCGTGCAGGTCGCGGAAGATATCGCGACGCACATAGAGAAGAAGCGTAACGAGTTGGGCATCTGAAGACGACTCGACACGCGCAGTTTTCTGGCCGTCGTCTCCCCCCGCGACGGTCGGACGGGGCGCCCTCACCGGGCGCCCCGCTTCCTTTGTATGCCCGGGGCAGCAACGAGAAGGGCCCGGCGGGGTGTTGGGCGAAGATGCCAGCCACCACGAACACCATCGGGAGGGTCCGCCGATGCCTGAGATCACACCGCCTCAGTACGCGCACTGGTACAGCTACGACGAGCTGACGGAGTATCTGCTCGAGATCGAACGGGCCTGCGCGGATCGCTGCCAGCTGATCTCGCTGGGGAAGACGCCCGAGGGCCGGGACATCTGGATGTTAGAGGTCGCCGAGCCGCCGGGTTCGGATGACGGGCGGCCGGGCTTCCTCGTGCACGGTAATATCCACGCCAAGGAGCTTGCGGGCGTGACGTCCTCGCTGCAGCTTGTGCACGATCTGCTGGCGGGCGCGCACGAGGGGATTGATGACGCGAAGTTGCTGCGCGAAGTGGTCTTCTACGTGATCCCGCGGTTGAATCCTGACGGTGCGGAGTTCGCGCTGCAGACCGGCGGGGAGATTCGCAGCCGGATCGAGGAGCGGCGGGAGCCGAACTGCCTCTACCAGCACGATGTGGATGGCGACGGGGCCATTGTTGACATGCGGATCGAGGCCCCCGACGGCCCGATGAAGCCGATGGAGAGTGATCCACGGCTGCTGATTCCGCGGGAGCCAGGCGACAGGGACGGACCGTTTTACCACGTCTATCCCGAAGGCCTCATTGCGGACTGGGATGGGGGCGAGTTCCGCTGGTGCGCGCGGGGACATGACTTCAACCGCAACTGGCCCGCGAACTGGCACCAGGAGCATGAGCAGTACGGCGCCGGGGACTACCCGTTCTCGGAGCCGGAGATGCGCGCGCTCGCGGAGTTTGTTTATGGGCGGGAGAACCTGTTCGGCGTGCTGGGCTTCCACTGCGGCTCGAGCGCGGTGCTGATGCCACCGAGTGGCGGGTCGCTTGAGGGTATTCCGGAGGCTGACCTGCGGAACTTCAGGAGGCTGGGAGAGCGTGCGGCGGAACTGACCGGCCTACAGCTCTTGCCGACCATTGACTACCGTTCAGAGGATCGTCCACCTATTGCGCTCAAGGGACATTCGGCGGACTGGGGCTACGAGCAGATGGGGCTGTATCACTTCGAGATCGAGCAGGGGAATATCTACAACGCGGCGGGGGTGACGACTGAGGATTTCTTCGCTGCGCCATCGGACCGGCAACACGAGTTTCTTGCGGACGCGATACGGTATCACGACGAGCATCCGGCCTACGGGGTGTTCGTGGACTGGCACGAGGTGGACCACCCCCAGCTTGGGCCTGTAGAGGTCGGGGGCTTTCGCAAGTTTTGGATGATTAATCCCTCGTTCGAGGAGCTGCGGGACCGGATCGCGCCGGGCTCATCGCAGTTCATCGCCGAGTACGCCGCGGAACATCCGGCGCTTGACATCTCGGAGCTGGATGTCGAGAAAGTCGCGCAGGGTGTGCATCGGGTGCGTGCGCGGGTGATCAACAACGGGGCGCTGGCGACGAATATCTCTGAGCAGGGCCTGAAACTGCGCTCGCTGCGACCGGTGAGCGTGGAGGTGGAGCCGGGCGAGGGGGTGGAGCTTCTCTCTCGCCCACGGTTCGTGGAGATCGGGCAGCTCGGGCCACATCAGCAGTCGCGGGAGCTGGAGTGGTTTGTGCGAACCGATGGCGGCGGGGAGTTGACGATCCGCGCGGACGCGCAGAAGGCGACAGGCGCGGAGGTACGAGTGGAGCTTTAGGGCGTTCAGACGAGCCCCTGTGATGCCGCGAGGTCTTCTGCCGCCCCGGCGACGATCTCGGGCGTGAGTTCGCGCATGCAGCGGCGGTGATCGCACCGCTGATGCGGGCGGCACGGGCGGCAGGGGATGTCCTCGATGTATGCCGCGCGTGTGAGCGGGCCCGTGGGGGCGTTGCGGACGGGGCTGGGGCCGATGATGGAGACGACCGGGGAGCGGACGGCGTAGGCGAGGTGGGTCAATCCGCTGTCGGCGCCGATGACCATGTCTGCGCGCTCGAGCAGTGCGGCAGCCTCGCGGAGGGCCGTCTGTCCGGCGAAGACGATCGGTGGGACGGCCATGCGGGCGGCGAGTGCCTCGGCGCGCTCGAGCTCGGCGGCGGTGCCAGGGATGATGATGCGGGCGCCGAGGGATTGGGTGAGGCGGTCGGCGAGGGCGACGAAGTAGTCCTCAGGCCATTCCCGGCGGGGCTGGGCGGAGAATGTTACCATGGCGATGACGGGGCCGGGGGCTTCGTCGAGCCGCTCTTCGGCCCAGAGGCGATTGACCGGTCCGTAGTCCTCGTCCACGAGGAAGATGTCGGGGATGTACTCGTCGGTGGAGACGCCGAACGCGTGGCATTGCTCGAGGTAGAGCTGTGAGACATAGTCGTGGTTCCCGGGGTCGGATGTCATCTCGTTGTAGGCGAATGACGCGAACTCGCGGGCGTCCTCGCGGCCGATTCGGCGAGGGGCGCCTGAGGCGAGGGTGGCGACAGCGCTTTTAAGCAGGCATTGCAGGTCGATGGTGGTGGTGAACTCGCGCTGCTTGAGCTGCCACCAGACCTCAACGAACTCGGCCAGGTTCGGCCGGCGCGGGACGGTCAGAATTTCGTCGACGTGCGGATTGTGGTAAAGCAGTGGAGCGAACGGTGTGTTGATCAGCCAGGTGATGTGGCAGTCGGGACGTGCGGCCTTGAGGCCGCGCGCGACCGGCGTGCTCTGCACCACGTCGCCCATTGCGGACATGCGGACGATCAGAAATCTCTCCGACAACCTGGTCCCTCCGAACGACATCAGCAACGACGGAGCGATGCGAATGCCCGACCGATATCGATATGATTGCAGGCTATTCTCCGGCTACCGGCCATGCCCGTATGACTGCGAGTGTGCCCGGTGTGAGCACTACGCGCCGATGGGCCCGCGCGTGCTGATCGTAAGAGTGCACCAACTGGGCAACATCGTCAAGTCGACGCCGATCGTGCACGCGATCCGGAAGCGCTATCCGGATCCGTGGATCGCGTGGATGGCCGGACCAGCGGCTATTCCGCTTCTGGAGACGAATCCCTTCGTCGATGAGGTGATCGAATGGTCGTGGGAGGCTGCCGAGGCGGTGAAGCAGCGGCGCTTCGACCTGGTGCTGAGCCTGGAGGCGAACGTGGCGGAGGCGGCGCTGGCGCAGCAGATTGAGGCGGATGAGCTGCTGGGGTATGGGCTGGATGAGACCGGGGCGTTGTGTCCTGCGGGTCCGGCGAGTGAGGACTATTTCGCGCTGAGCGTGTCCGACCGCGCGCGCTTCGAGGAGAACACGCGAAGCATGGCCGAGCTGCTGTTCGACCTCGTCGGCGTGGATTACGAGGGCGAGGAGTACGTGCTGGAGACGACCGGGGCGGACAGGGCCCACGCGCGAGAGGTTCTGGAGGCGGCGGGGGTGCGACCGGGGCAGAGGACAGTGGCGCTGGCGACTGGGGGCAATACCGCGCGCTTTGAGACGAAGGATTGGCCGGCGGAGCGGTTTCTGGAGCTTGCGCGCATTCTGCACGAGCGTACCGACGCGCGGCTGCTGCTGGTCGGGGGGCCGGCGGAACGCGACCTGAATACTCGCCTCGCTGAGGAGTTGGGGGAGATCGCAGCGAACACGGGCTGCGAGCACGAGATACGCGAGTTCTGCGCGCTGCTGGGCGCGTGCGACGTGGTCGTGAGCGCCGACGCGTTCCCGCTGCACGCGGCGGTGGGGATGAGAACGCCGGTGGTGGGCCTGTTCGGGCCGACGCCGCCGGCGGAGGTACCAGTCTTCGGCCGCGGGCGGAAGATCGTCACCAGGATGACGTGCGGTCCATGCTACATTCGGACGCGCGAGGCCTGTGAGCACGACGGAGCGTGTATGCCGGGGATCTCCGCCGAGGAGGTCGCCGAAGCGGTCGTCGAGATCCTGAGGCAGAGTGATGGTCCGCGGGTTAGCTGATGGCGAGCGGGGAGCCCGCCACGGTGGATGTGGCCCTTGGGCCCGCCTTCATGGCGAATGCGATAGTGCGTGCGAGGGGCGCCCGCCGGTGAAGGCAGGTTCACCGGCGCGCGAGACGAAGAGTCGAAGCGACGAATGTCGCCGACGACAGGATGTGAGGGAGGACGACGATGAAGCTTGCGCTTTTGACCTACAATATGGCCGCGGAATGGGACCTCGACACGCTTCTCGACAAATGCGTCGAGCTTGGCTTTGAGGGCGTCGAGTTCAGGACGGACCGCGATCACGCCCACGGCGTGGAGGTCGGGATCAGCGAGGCCCAGATCGATACGATAAAGAGCAAGTGCGAGGACGCCGGAGTCGCGATCGCCGGACTGAGCAGCGGTCAGGCTTTCGACCACGTGGACCTCGATGCGCTGGAGGCGAGCGTTCACCACACGCGGGCTCTGCTGGACCTCTGTGCGGCCCTCGATGCCGGCGGTGTCAAAGTCTTTGGCAATAACCTGCACGTAGATGAGGGTGTACCCGCCGAGCAGACGATCGAGCAGATCGGGCAGGCGCTCTCCGACCTCGGTGAGTACGCGGAGGGGCTGGGTGTGCAGGTGCGGTTCGAGATGCACGGTGACTTCACCTCAGCCGAGGACTGCAACACGATCATGGACCTGGCGGGCGCGGACGAGAGCGACGGGATCTGCCTGATCTACAACTGCAACCCGCAGGACGTCGATGAGAGCGGGTCGGTCGCGGGATCGTACCGGGCCGTCGCCGAGCGGGTCTGCCACGTGCACATGCACGACCTGGCGGATCCCGAGTTCCCATATCTCGAGCTGCTTACGATGCTGGCGGAGGACGGCTTCGACGGCTGGTGCAGCGCGGAGTTGCAGGACAGCCCGGATCGCGAGCGGGTGCTGCGCTTCTATGTGGCGCTTTGGGACGCGTACACGAAGCTCGCCGGCGCGTAGAGGCCCGACCGTCGGAGGCGGAACTGATCACGGCCGCGCGTATCTGCGCGGCCGTCTTCACGTACAGGTGCGAATGGTCCCTGCGCGCTATGCAAGTCTGGTTTCGATGTCGCCGCCCCAGCGGATCCAGAATACGGGGTCCTGCTCAATCCTCTCGTGGGCGCTCGTTGCCCAAACCTCCAGTCCCCGGCCGCCAACCCCGTGAAAGCGGGCGAGCAGCCAGGGCCCACCGCCAGCGTGTGGTCGGAGCCCCTCGGGAGTCACCACATAGACGGGGCGCTCATCGGCAGGGCTCGTCAGGGCGTCAATAGCGTCCCACGGATCGCCCTCCGCGAAGATGACATCGTATGCGTCGCCATCCGAGGTCGCGGCAGCGTGGGCGGCGACGTGGCTCCAGACGGTGGGGTGATGCCGCAGATGCGCGGGGGTCGACGCCTCCCGCTTCCAACTGCGCGCCGAGCGAGGGAGATTGACTGCGGCATGCAGGTCAGGATGCACCACGATGACACTGCCAGCGGGCAAAGAGCTTCGGATCCAGGCAGAGGCGGCATCAGCCGGTCGCGTGGCGCATGCCGGCGCGTGCCGGGCATCGACGGCGACCCACGTCACTGCCGGGATGAGCGCGACGGCGAGAGTGGCCTCTGAGAGCGCGCGACGTCGCGGCTGAAGCTCGATCCGCCCGGCTGGCGACATCATGCTCGCGACCAGAAGCGCCGCGACAAGCGCGCTCGCGAACTCCAACGGCTGGACCGCGGCGGCCAGAAGCGATGGGCTGAGGCCGGCGGTGGCGACGGTGATCACGAAGCCACCGATTGCGGCGACCGGCAGATACCATCCGGAGGCGGCGCTGGCCGACCGAGCGGCGGAGGTCGCGGCGACTACAATGAGCGCAGACAGCGCCAGCTCGGGCATCGCCTCCGCGGACAGGCCGATCAGCGCCCCGCCTACGATGGCCGACAACAAGGCCCCGCGGGGACCTTGGTCGGGTGTGAGTGCGCAGAGCAGCCCGACAAGCAGAAACAGCAGCGCGAAGGCTGATGAATCGAGGTTGTCCGACAGATCGACGATCACGGGGTGACAGGCCGTCACGAGTGCGGCGATGAGCGCAAAGTGTCGGTCAACAAGCTGCGCCCCGAGAAGCCATGCGGCGAACACCGTTGCCACGCCAGCAAGGGCCACGGCGACGCGGGCAATGAGCGCAAAGCCCGCGGGATCGTTCAGGAAGCCCGCACAGAACTCGATGACGGTGAGATCGGGGGAGAGTGCGGCCTGGACGTGAAGGCTGGCGGTGTAGGCCAGCGCGAAGATCCATGTGGCGAGCGCACCGCCCTCGGGGAGCGAATTGCTCAGGCCGATGGCGGCGGCGATGGTCTCGAGACTGGCGGGATCCTCCACGGGAAGTGGGCTGAGGAGGGCGGGAAGCCGCAAGGCCGTGGCGACCAGCAGTGCCACGATAAGGATTAGAACGGCAGGTTCGGCGCGGCGATCGCTCCTGGTCATCCCACTTCCCCGCGAACTGAGGACAGGACATAAGCCCGACGGCGGGTCCCTGGAACCTGAAAGAAGTATACTAAGGGAATGCGAACGATGCCTCGTATCTTCCTCATGAGTTGCTCACATTCCACTCCACGCAGCGGCGGATGCCACTCCGAGAGTGTTGAGGACGAGAAAACCCCGGCCTGCGAGCAGAATCGTTGTCAGATTCGGGGGCTCCGGTACCTATGTTAATGGGGAAGGGCAGCGACGGCGGCAACGAGAGCGACGACGGGGGCCGATGAACTGAGGGCAGATGCCATCGAGCGAAAGCAGATCGACCGCGAGGAACGTCGAGACGTGAACGCCGAGAGAGAAGGTGCGGTCGATGCCGAGCGAGGACGCCGAAACATGGGAGGAAGATCCGGCGCGATTGCGTGATTTCGTGCTGGACGAGGAGTATCTGGGGCTCAGAGGAGACGTATATCCGAAGATCATTGACGTGCTCGAAGAGATCTTCGAGGGAGACTATAACGAGGCCGCCCTGTGCTGGGGTATCGGCGCAGGCAAGTCATACACCGCGAGTCTCGCGATCACATACCAGATTCACCGGACGCTGTGCCTGAGGTCACCACAGAGGACGCTGGGGATCGCCGAAGGCAGCACGATCTGCTTCATGAACATGTCCACCAATGGCGAGCAGGCGCGCCGGGTGGTTTTTGGCGAGATCCTGCAGCGGATTGAGCGATCTCCCTGGTTCGCGCGGCACAAGCCGAAGACGATGAGCCGTGAGCTGCGCTTTCCCAAGGACATCGCGGTGATCTGCGGCAACTCCGCGGAGACCTACCCGCTGGGCTACAACGTGCTCGGGGCGGTGATCGATGAGGCGAGCTGGCTGCTCGAAAGCGATGGGGGCAGGCGGGACTCGGCGGAGGAGATCTATAACGCGCTGCAGCGACGGATCCGCAGCCGGTTCCTCGATCAGGGCCTGCTGATCATGATCTCATCGCCGCGGCACCGGGGCGACTTCCTCGAGCGCAAGCTGCAGGAGGCTGAGAGTAACCCGAAGATCTACGCCTCACGGCGGGCGACGTGGGAGGTGAAGCCCGCCGGTACGTACTGCGGGGAGACCTTCGAGTGTGAGGGCCTGGAGGTGCCGGTCGAGTATCGTGACGAGTTCGAGCGTAATGCAACGCGCGCCCTGCGCGACCTCGCAGCGCGACCGGCCGAGGCATTCGAGCCATTCTTCCGCGACACCGACGTGCTCGAGCGGGCGGTCGATGCTGAGCTGCCGATCGCCTTTGACGCGCATGGGCACCTGACGGACGAGATCCGGCCGCAGCCGGGGAGAGAGTACTACGTGCATGTCGATCTCGGCCTGAAGCGCGACGCCTGCGGGATCGCCATGGCGCACTGCGAGGCCGAGGATGGGGGCGATCGGCCGACCGTGATCGTGGACCTGATGCTGCGTATCGTGCCCCCGAGCGACGGCGAGCTGGAGCTGGCGCAGATCCGCGGGCTGATCGAGCAGATCTCCGCGCGCGGCTTCGCGATCGGTCTGGTGACCTTCGACGGCTTCCAGAGCGCCGACAGCAGGCAGATTCTGCGGCGTAAGGGCCTGAATGTGGAGATCGCGTCGGTGGATCGAACGGCCTCGGCCTACGAGACGATGAAGGAGCTGCTCTACGACGGCCGCCTGCGGTGGTATCGGTACGAACCGCTGCTACGCGAGTGTAAGGGGCTGGAGATGATTCGCGGAGACAAGGTGGATCACCGCCACGGCGGCTCGAAGGATGTCGCCGACGCGGTAGCGGGGGCAGTCAACTCGGCGGTGGAGCGCTGGCGCGGGGGTGTGATGAGGGCGCACGTGGTGTGACGGCGGCAGCGGCGAACGGCGAGACGGCCGCAGGTGGGGGCGGTGACGGGAAGAGCGATCATCCGGGGCGCCAGCAGACGGCGTCCCGGGTTGGTGTACCGGAGGTGGCACCATGGACGAGGACAGACTGATGAAGGCGCACATCATCGGCGGAGAGGAGGGAAAGGGGCAGACGCGACAGCTGCCCGACAGTCGCTGGCAGGACGCCTACGACGCCGGGGAGGTGAAGGAGCCCCCGTATTCGCTCGAAGCGCTCGCGCAGCTTTACGAAATCAACTCGACGCACCGCGCGTGTGTTGATGCGAAGACCGTGAACATCTGCGGGCTGGGATACCGGTTCGTGCGCGTACGCGACGACGCGCAGCCGGAGGAGAGGCAGAGGTTGGAGGACCTGTTCAACCACTGCAATCCGGAGATGACCTTCACGGAGATTATGCGTGCGATCTGGACCGACGTGGAGACCGTCGGGAACGGATACCTGGAGGTCACGCGCAGCAGCGCGGGGGAGATCGACGGCTTCTACCACGTGCCCGCGACGACGATGAGGGTCAAGAGCGACCGCAGCGGCTTCGTGCAGATGCGGGACGGCAGAAGGCAGGAGTTCCGGAACCTCGGTGGGGTGTCCGCGGATGATGGTGAAACGCTCAATGAGATCGTGCACTTTCGGAAGTACACGCCTCAGTCGAGCTACTACGGGATGCCCGACATCATGCCCGCGATCACTGCGGTGGGCGGCGATCGCGCGGCGGCTGAGTACAACGTGAGCTTCTTCGAACACCATGCGATGCCGCGGATGGCGGTGATCTTCGAGGGCGGCCCGCCTCCGAAGGATGTCCTGCATCAGATCCGGCGTTTCATGGAGACGGAGGTCAAGGCGAAGGCGCACCGGACGCTGGTGCTTGAGATGCCAGGCTCTTCAACGGTGCGACTGGAGCCGCTGGGGGAGACCGGCGGCGATGACGCGAGCTTCCTGAAGTACCGGAAGGCCAATCGCGACGAGATTCTGATGGTCCATCGGGTGCCGCCGAGCAAGATCACGATCGTGGAGAACGCGAACCTTGCGAATAGCCGCGACCAGGACAAGACCTTCCGCGAGCAGGTGGTGCGGCCTGAACAGAGGCGCGTGGAGTATCAGATCAACCGGATGATACGGGAGCAGATGGGCATCGACGGCTGGGAGTTCCGCTTCCGGGAGATGGATCTGAGCGAGGAGCATCAGCAGGCCCAGATCGCCGAGATATACTCGAAGATCGGCGTCTGGACGCCGGATGAGATTCGGGCGAAGCAGGGCCTCGAGCCGCTCGGCGAGCGGGCGACGAGCACGGAGGTGAGCTGATGGGAGCAGAGGCACAGATGGGCGAGTTCGCCGTGTCGCTGCCGATGACGAAGGTCTGGCGCGGCGCGGACGGCACGCTGCGATTTGAGGGGGTGGCGTCATCGACGCGGCTTGACAGGCAGAAGGAGCGGATGACCCCAAACGCGATCCGGAAGATGGCCACGCAGACCGGCCTGGACCTGCTGCCTTCGCACGACGCGGGAGCGCTGGAGGAGCTGGGCGTAGTGGAGGAGGCGTGGGTGGACAACGATCAGTTTCGGATCGCGGGGCGGCTCGATGAGAGCAATCCCGAGGCGGTGCGGCTGTTCGAGAAGGTGTCACAGGGGCGGAGATACGGTCTGAGCGTTGGGGGGCGCGTGACGAAGGCGTTCTGGCGCCACGACGATGAGGCCGGGCGTCAGATTCGGTTCATCGATGACGTGGAGCTGGATCACGTGGCGGTGTGCCGACCCGCCGCGGCCGCGAACCCGGACACCTATCTTTCGACGCTGGCGAAGGCCGCGGAGGGCATGACCGAGCCGGCCCCGGATGGTGAGGACGAGGCCGCGATGCTTGCGCGCGTCGGACGGGCGGCGGTGCAGGCGGCGCGGAGTCTGTGGCCGTTCGCGAAGAGCGAGGTGAAGCAGATGGACGACGGCGGTGAGGAGTTGGCCGAGGAGCTGGCGGCGATGCGGGCGCTGCGCAAGAGCGTGGAGGATGCGCTGGCGCGACTGAATGATGCGCTGGAGAAGATGGCGGAGGGCGCAGAGGATGGCGAATTGGCGGAGGCGGAGGCCGATGAATCGGAGGAGCCGACGCCGGGGGTATCTCGCGCCATCGCCGGCCAGGAGCGAAGCGCGGGGGGCGACATGTGGAGCGGGGTCGTGTGAGGGGGCGCTGCGGGTGACAAGGGAGACTGAGGCAGGAGAGCGCGAAGTGCAGATGGCGTACCACAGGGAGTGTTCGTTTTGAGCCAGGAAGAGATGCTGCAGAAGGCCGTCGATACCACGGATCTGCTCGGTGGTGGGCTGCTCAACACCGGGCAGTACGACCGGTTTGTAGAGATGTCTGTGGACCAGTCGGTGATGCTCAAGGACGCGCGCGTGGTGCGGATGCACAGTGCGGTCATGGAGCTCGACAAGATTGCGACCAGCGGGCGCGTCAGTCAGCTTCGCACCGAGGGCGTGGCGCCGGCAACGCTGTCTGAGCCCGGCTTCTCGAAGGTGACGCTCACGGCGGTGGACATCATCACACCCTTCGAGCTGACGATGCAGGCGCTCGAGGACAGCATCGAGCGCGGGGACCTCGAGAACACCGTTGTGCGTGTGATGGCGCGGCAGACCGCGACCGACCTCGAGGAGCTCGCGATACAGGGCGACACGTCCTCCGGCGACAGCTTCCTGCAGGGCCTCGACGGCTGGCGGAAGCTCGCCGAGAGCGCGAACAAGGTTAACCTTGAGGGCGCGACGCTCGACAAGAGCGCGCTCTCAGCGATGTACAAGGCGCTGCCGAATCGCTACAAGCGCAACCACGGCGACCTGCGCTACTACTTCGCGCCCGGCGCCGTGCAGGACTGGCACGACACGTTCAGCGATCGCGCCAGCGCGCTCGGCGATGAGGCGATGACCAGCGCGACGGCGCCTCCGTACATGGGTGTGCCGCTGACCGCGGTGCCGAGCATTCCGACCGACCAGGATGGCGTGGACGGTTATTCGGGCTCGAACCTGAGCTACGGCTTCCTGACGCCGCGCGAGAACCTGGTCTTCGGCATCCACCGGGAGATCCGCATCGACAAGGACCGCGACATCCTGCGCGGGGTGAACATCTACACGATCACCACACGCGTTGCGGTAGCGTTCGAGGACAATGACGCGGTTGTACTGGCGGTGAACCTGGGCCTGAGCGCGTAGCGGCGGGACGGGCGTGCCGGCAGTAGCGGCTGGCGACGATGGCGGGCGAGGGCGGCAACCCATGGAGCGGGGCGCCCTCGCCCGCACGTCGTGTCTTTAGGGAGAGGCAGGCGGCAGCGGGCAGGCCGGCGGTTCGATGGAGACGAGAACGGAGGTGCGGGAAGTTGGCTCGACCGCAGATGCTCTACACCGGGCCGGAGGGCGCGGTGAGTTACGAGGCGATCGGGAATGTCGAGGTCGGGAGTGGCGACAAGGGCACCATTGCGCTGTGGTTTCACCATGCCGTCTGGGGGCAGCGCAACGAGATCGTCAAGGTGATCGTGGATGACGACAATCAGATGCGGATTCGAATCGACCAGGAGCGGTGGGTATTCGAGACGCGTGTGAGTGGGGTGGTGAAGCAGGCACTGTTCACCGGCACCCCGGTGCAATGGCGGCATGTGGTCGCGACGTGGGATTTCAGCGCCGGCCCGGAGGATGGCGTGCTGAAGCTGTACCTCGACGGTATCGAGGTGGCGTCAGTGACGGGCGCGTGGGCGCTGGTGGGCCCGCCTGCGGAGATCATCGTCGGGCCCGGCACCGCAGATCTGCCGGCATCGCGCGGCCACGTCACGGACACGCTGTGCGTGTGGAATGATGCGATCAGCGCCGCAGCCGTGGAGGCGCTCTACGAGCGCGGGCGGCACTACGTGCCGCGCGAGGAGGATGGCGCGGGGACGCTGACGATGCGGGCGACGTGGGACGGGAGCTTCGATGCCGACGTGGCCGAAGGCTCGGGCGTCGCGACGCTCATCGGCGCGGCGGACCAGTACTGCCGGCTGGACGTGGGATCGCGTCGGCAGGGCAACCGTTTCAGCTACCTGCTGGGGCTGCCCGACCACGACGATCCTTACAACGAGCGCGTGCCGGGCGATGCCGTGCTGGTCAGCGAGGCGGCAGGCACGTCGATCACAAATATGGACGACCACGCGCAGATCGACGTCGATGCGTCGGGCGTGTATGTGGGTGTGAACTACCAGCTCGCGCCGTGGCTGCCGGAGCCGATGGCGCCGATGACGCTGCGGGTGACGCTGTATGTGCCGAACGCGCACACGCCTGGTGATCTGCCGGTGGCCATCGGGGCGGTCAACTACTACAAGGGGGACGAGGCGCGCCTCGTCTGCGGCGAGGGTTGCACGACGAACACGATCGTGGCCAGCGGCATTGACGAGGCTGACGGTTTCTGGGCCGGGGCTGAGCTGCACATGCTCACCGGCAACGCGCGGAACCAGAAGCTGCGAGTGGCCGACAGCAGCCAGGCGGGCCAATCGCTGACACTGGACGGTCAGCTCTCGGAGGCGCCGGCGGCCGGAGATGTGGCGATCGTGACGAGGCCCGGGCGGCTGGAGCCGCCGACCTACGACGGCCACCTGTATCGTCTGGAGTGCGACCTGTGTGAGGGCAACTACCGGTTCCAGTCGGTGGAGACGGCCGCGATGAACTCGCAGGGCGGCTACACGTGCATCAACTACGGACGGCTGCAGCGCTATCCGGTGGAGATGAGCGCAAACCAGGTGCGTTTCGGCAAGCGCGGCGAGGGGACGTTTGCGAGCTGGCAGTGCCGGATTCTGCTGGAGCGCATCGAGGTGGACGGGCCGGGCGTGTACGCGAAGACGACGGCGCCGGACGATACCTTCCTGGTGACCGATCCGCACACGGGTGAAAGCATCAAGCTGTGGCGGACTGAGGGCGTTGAGCGGGAGGTTCGGATTCCGGAGCAGTACTCCGACCCGCAGGCGATTCAGGACGCGATCATGGAGCCTGGCACGTGGCGGCACTCGCTGGCCTACTGGCCGACGTGGATGGAGTATGAGCCGGAGTATGAGCGTATCCGGGCGCTGGCGGTCGGTGAGGATGAGTCCGGTGTTCAGCGGGCGGGATACATTCTCGGGACGTGGGATGAGACGCTCGGACACGTGGTCTGGGAGGATGACCCCGACCCGCGCAATCCGTTCCTCGAGATCGAGCAACTGAAGCGTGTTCTGGAGCGCTTTGGGGCGCACTACACCGAGCTGCCGGCGCTGAACGCGGTGTTCGAGGTGGCGGAGGGTGACTGGGTTTTGTTCTTTACCGCCGGAAGCAGCAGCGACCACATCGCCGGCTGCGCGCTGACCGGGGCACCGGACCGCTATTCATTCGACCCCGAGAAGCATTTCGATCCGCAGCTCAATCCGCTGACGCCGGCGGACGAAGGAATCGACAAGGTGGTGCCGGAGGGCGGCGGCGCGACGTTGTACGGGAACTGGGATCATGAGCCGCGATTCGTGCAGAACCCGTGGCGTTGCGCCAGAGGGAACCGCTTTTTGGGTTACGCGCGGGCGAAGACGATTGTGAACAACGCCAACAACCTGAACCAGGAGCTCTCGCGGCCGCTGGCCTGCCTGATGAGCGAGGACATGCGGAACCTGCGCCGGCGGCCGTGGCGGAACGCGATGATCGTGCCGTGCTACGGCTGGTTCCACTGGCCACATCCAGAGTGGTTTGGGCCGAACACGCCGGGGCTGGTGGTGGACGATGGGGGCGTGACGCTGTCGGATGTGACGCTGTACGCCTCGGAGGACGGCGCACATGTCCAGAACCCGCTGGGGCAGCCGCTGATTCCGCGGTACTCCCCGCCCTTCAACGCGGGCTATATCATGCCGCGCTCGAACCCTGTGCGTCTGGGGCGCAGGCGGCTGTACTGGTATATCTCCGGCAAGACGGGGCTCGAGGGGAACATGGCGACGATTCGGCTCGACGGCGAGGCGCTGTATCGACTGAGTGACGGTGAGACGACCGGCGAGCTGGAGACGAGCGAGCTGGTGCGCGAGCGAGAGACGTGGGACAACCTGCGTCTGAACGTGGACCCGAAGGGCGGCGAGGTGAGTGTCTGCGTGGTGGACGCGGAGACCGATGAGCCGCTGGCGGGGTTTGACCACGGGGACTTCGATGGTGTGGGCGATGAGGTGGACGCGCGTGCCACGTGGAACGGCGCGGGCCTGACGGAGGTCGGCCTCGATAGTATTCGGCTGCGCTTCCGACTGACGCGGGCGACCGCCGAGGATCCGTCGCCGGAGCTTTATGCATGGCGGATCGCGCGTTGGCGGAGCGAGAATCGTCCGAGCGTAAGCGGTCTACGCGTGGAGGGCGCGGTGAATCCGACGCGGGTGGCGGACCCGAAGCCGGAGCTGTCGTGGGAGTTCCAGGATCGTGAGGGGCGCACGCAGACGGCCTTTCAGGTGCTGGTAAGCTCGAGCCAGGAGAAGCTGGATGCGGGCGAGGGTGACCTGTGGGACAGCGGCGTGGTGGTTTCGGACGCGCAGACGGTAGAGTACGCCGGTGCGCAGCTTGGCTCGGAGCAGACGCACTTTTGGAAGGTGCGTGTGCGCAATGATGAAGGAGTGTGGTCCGAGGAATGGTAGCCAGCGGAGTGTTCACGACGGTGAGCCTCGTCAGTTACTGCAGCGCGGCGGACGTCCTGGCACAACTGCAGGGCTACGATACGAGCGGGTGGGGCAGCGCCGAGGAGCTGGAGACCGCGATCACGGGGCTGCTCGCGCAGACGCGGGAGGCGGTGGACGGGGTTGCGGGCCGCGACTTCATGCTGCACCCCGGCGAGACGGTGCGGCTGGACGGTAGCGGCACGCGCGTGCTGCTGCTGAGCCCGCACGGCCTGCATCCGGTGACACAGATCGAGAGCGTGGTGGTTGAGGGCCGGGCGCTTGAGGAGAGCGACTGGCTGTTTTACGCCGAGGAGGGCGCGCTGGTGCTGGCGGCGTCAAGCACGTTCGGCGTGCGCTTTCCGGAGGGGAATCAGAACGTGGAGGTAACGCTTGACTGGGGCTATGAGACGCCTCCAGCGGATGTGCGGCTGGCGCAGGCGAAGCTAACGGCGGCGGAGCTGCTGGCGCGCAACAGCGGCGAGCAGGGCGGTGTGGAGGCGGTACGGATCGGCGACTACAGCGTGCGTTACGAGGAAGGGCGCCACGGGTACACGATCAGGCGGCTGGTGGCCGAGGCCGAGGAGCTTTTGGGGCGCCATCGGCGGCCGGAGCTATGCGTGATCTGAGAGGAGCGATGACCGATGGCGGATGACACCTTCCTGGCGCTGCTGACCGGGAGCGCGGAGGTGCTGCGGCCGGAGGTGGCGCTGAGCAGTGATGGTGCGCCGATGACGCCGACGTATGAGCGCGCGATGACGGGCCTGCGGGTGCGGATGGCGCCGGCGGGAACGCTGAGCGATGACGGGCTGCTTGGGCGTCGGGAGAGCGTGACGCACGTGGTGTACGCCGAGCCGGCGGACGTGCGGGCGTCGGACCGACTGGTGCTGCGACCGGAGACGTGGACGCTGGCCGCAGATGCGCCTGCCGGCAGTGACCTGCTGTCATTCGGGGCGCTGGAGGCTCCGGTCGAGGGGCAGTGCCTGGAGGTTGGCAGCGGCGACACGATGGAGACCGTGACGGTGCGCGAGGTGGAGGACGGGACAGTGTACGTGACGCCTGCGCTGACCTGCGATCATCTCGAGGGCGATCCGGTGGTGGCGGTTGATCGCTACGAGGTGATCGAGGTTGAGGACGTGGCGGGCGCGGGTCATCACCTGCGGCTGCTGGCGCGCGAGCTGTAGGGGCGTCGGGTCGTGGTGCTGGAGAGCGGGCGGCAGCGATGCCGCCCGCTTCGCATTTGCGGCGCTCCTCGAGTGATGAGAGGAGAGAGCGATGGTCGCGGATATGTTCCATCAGAACAAGATTGCGCGGGCGATTCGGCTGCTGTGTCAGGGAGCGACAGCGCTGACTGCTGATGTGGATGGCGGCGATGAGCTGACGGTGGGCTCGAACGAGCTGTTCGAGGTCGGGCAGCAGGTCAGGCTGGTGGACACGGCGGGCAGCGAGGAGTTGACGGTGGCGGAGCTGGTGGGCCTGACGACGGTGCGGCTGACGGGGGCGGTGTCGGGGGAATACCTGACCTCGCGCGGCGCGCGGCTTGAGGTGGTGGACGGGTCGTTGCCGGAACTGCGCTGGGTGGGGCAGGGCTCCCCGGAGCTGCTGCCCGGCATTGCGCCGGAGAGCTTCCCGTGCGCGCTGGTGCTGCCGACGACGATGGAGCAGCCGCTAAACCGTGGGAGCAACCGGACCTTCCAGCAGGACTACCGTTTCGAGGTTTATTACGTCCGGGAGCACGGCGAGGGGGAGGCTGCGAACGTCGAGGTGGTGGATGAGGCGGGGAAGCTGTTCAACCTGCTGATGAGCGACCCGTATCTGGGTGGGACCTGCTGGCACAGCCAGGTGGTCGAGGTGAACGCCCGGCCGGATGTGCAGGAGCGGATGCGGGAGCGTGAGTGGCCGCTTCGGGTGGTGAGGATGACGATGCTGGCGCGGCGGGCGGCAGTATGGCAGTGACGGGCGGACCGCGAGGACAACGAGGCGCTGACGGATAGAGGGTGAGGCGACGATGGGCGTTGCACTGGCACAGGAGGGGAGCTTCGGCTTCTCGATTCAGGCGCAGAAGGGCGTATATGAGGCGCCGTCTACGTGGCTGCCGCTGGTAAAGCGCAGCGGCGGTCGCGGCGAGGAGATCGTGCTGCAGCGGAACATCACGCTGCTTGATATGGCCGACAGGAACGCGTTTCAGAGCCTGTACTACTCGGCGGGCGAGTGGGCCGAGGGCGAGGTTGCGGTGCCGATGATCCCGGGCTCGCTGAGTGCGCTGCTGTCGTGGATCCAGGATCGCGACAGCGAGGCCCAGGGCCGGTGGGCGTCGGTGGTGGTCGACTGCGTCAACAGCGTCAAGAAGCTGACCGACGCGAAGGTGCGGCGGGCGACAGTGAGCCTGGTGAAGGGCCAGCCGGTGATCTGCACCCTGGACGTTGGTGCGCTGAAGATGGAGTCCGGGACGTCGCCTGCGCCGACGCTGCCGACGGCCGTGCCGTACATCTTCCGGGAGGCGACCGTGGAGATCGCGACGGGCGGTGGTGCGCTGGCGGAGGACATCAACTGCGAGCGGATCGACATCGTGATCGACAACTCGGTGGAGGCGATGGCCGAGGGGATGCGGGTGACGGAGGACACCGCGCCGCAGCAGATGTACAACCTCGCGGGCGTGCGCTGCTGGGGCAGTTTCAGCCGGGACTTTGTGGACGAGGCGGTGTACGCGGACTTCGCGAGCGGGCAGGAGGCGGCACTAGCGGTGACACTGGCGCGCGGTGCGGCGAGCGCGGTGATCTCGCTGCCGCGGCTGGTATACACCGGCAGTGACATGGGCCTGCCGGGCAGCCACGACCAGCGGATCGTGGAGCGCGTGGAGTTTGTGGCACTTGGGAGCTTCGATGGAGTGACCGCGCCGGTCGCGCTGACGTGACAGGAGGCGGATGACGCGCGAGCGCGCGCGGGGGAGGCATCGATGAACGAGGAGATGACGGTGCGGCTGTATCGGACCACGGACCTGACGGAGGCGGCTGCGTTGTGGTCACTGGGGCATCCGCTGCACGCAATTGAGGTGCAGGGCGGCTGGGCGACCTTCGTGATCGGGCATACCCTGGAGCCGGAGGAGTTCGCGAAGCTGACGGAGGCCTACGCGCGAGGAGAGCTGCTGGTAGAGGCAGGCGAGTTCGCGCGGCGACGGAACGAGACCGCGGCGAAAATGCGCCGGGCGCTGGCCGAGGAGGCGTCGGGTGATGCGGGAGCGTGACCGACATGAGCAGGCCTGGGTGCTTGGTGCTGCGGGGCGGATGACCACGCGGCGCTTCGAGGGCGCGGCGAGGAACGGTGAGCGGCCGTGGGTGGTCCTGCGGCCGCTCACCGTACGCGAGGCCATGCAGGTTGAGGCGCTGGCGCTGGCTGAGGAGTACGAGTTGGGCATGTTTGGTGTGCCGCAGTTGGTGGAGCGCACATGGGACGTCAGGGCCGCGCTGGCGTACGAGCTGGAGTGCTGCGTGATTGAGCGTGGGCCGGCGGCGAGAGGCGCGTGGCTCCGGGAACGTCTCGACGCGGTGAACATGCGACGGACTGAGGATATGGCGCTGCTCGGCGAGACCCGAGAGCTTCTAACCGCCGCTGCGCGGGCGACGGCGCTGGGGCTGGAGGTCGCCGGGCTGGACCTGCCGGACGATGACGCCACGGAGACACTGCGGGAGGGGCACGATTTCGCGACCACGGAGGAGCTTCATGCACGCAATGAGGCAGCCGCGAGGCGCGTGAAGCCAACGCTGAGCGGACGGCTGGCACGGACGGTCCTGCGGGAGATGGCGTGGTTTGAGTGGTCGGGTGTGCTTCCCGGAGGTGTGCCCTGGGACGAGCAGCCGGCGTGGCGCGCAGCGCTGTGGGAGCACTGGCTGGGTGAGAGCGAGCAGGCCCGGGAGGGGCTGTCGCTGCCCGACGCGCGCGAGGAGTCGATGCCTCGCGAGGGGGCGGATGGCACGCCGCCGCGGGTCGTGTGCGAGGCCAGGGCGGCGCCCGTGAGTGAGGGGCGGCGGATGGGTCACGCAGGCCGGGATGGTGGTCCGGGGGCGTCGGCCGCGGTCGTGTCATGGCCGCGTGCGGCCATGCCGCGTGGGGCGCGCACTGGAGCGGGACTGACGCCGGCCGGCAATGCGCGAATGGCGCCGATCGCGGAGGAGAGCGAGAGCAGCTGCCGATGGCCGGGCGCTCACGTTGCGGCGGCGCAGGGGTGCACGAGATACGGTCGGGATGAGGCGCGAAACCGGCGCGTGGAGGCCTCCAGGCGACACAGAGCGCGGCTGGAGCTGCACAGGTAGCGGCAGTGCGGGCGAGAGAGACTGAGGCGATGGAAGGTGGGAGCCGATGGCGCTTGTGAACCCGGGGCTCGGAGAGCAGATCATCGAATGTGTGACGCAGATACGGGCGATGGAGGCCGAGGCGGAGGACGACAGCATTGACGGAGCAACCGCGAAAGCGATGCTGTCCGCGAATGTCATCGTCATCGCGAGCGCGCTGGCGCGGGACGATGGCACGAACGCGCTGGACTACGAGGATGTCGACCGGAGCGCTGAGGAGAGCTATCACAAGCGCAACTGCGTGGGGATGATGGCGACGCTGCTGCAGCGGCTGCAGGCTGAGCCGGTGCGCACATGGCCGGAGGTCGATACGCTGGCGGGACTGCTTGATGACCTGCACTCAACAGAGGACCTCACGTGGCGGCGGGAGATCGTGCGGCTCGGCGACGAGGAGGCGATCACCGTTGAGCGAGCACAGACGGTCGCCGGCAGCGTGAGCTTCGAGACGCCCGAGGGGACGCTGACCGCAGACCTCTACGAGGCGCGGAGCCCGGATGTGGTGCTGAACGGAGCGCCGGTGTACCTGCTGGAAGCGATGGCCGAGGAGGGCGCCGAAGCGCCGACGGGGCGATACGCGCTCATGGTTGATGACCCGTGGTGGGGACGTCGGATCCAGCCGGCAGCATTCGTCGAGGGGCCGCTGAGCGAGGAGTTCACGATGGGCTACCGGCTGAAAGGGCGGATCCTCGAGGACGGCACGCCGGTTGAGGGCGCGAACGTGAGCCTGGAGCTGGAGCTGCAGACGGTCGAGGATGGCCCTGTCATCTGCTGGGACAGCGTGGAGTACAACGAGCTTGTCTGGGACAGCGAGCTGGAAACGTGGGTGGAGGGCGCGCAGGTGCTGGCGCCGATCCGGACGGACCTCGACGGCCGCTGGGAGACGATCGTGCCGAAGGGCGATGGTGCGATATACCAGCGGGCAGGCGACCGCCGGGATGATACGCCGCAGACGGCGGCAAGGCGGCTGGCGCGCCACGTTGACGAGGTGCGCTGCGCCTGGCAGGGACGGAAGGTCGCGCTGAGCGAGGGGGAGGAGGCGGTGCTGGATGTGCTCAGCGGGACGCTGGAAGTGCGCGGCGAGCCGGGCACGACGGTACTTGTGGGGATGCTGGATGATCCCGGCAGTGCGTACACGATCCCGGCGGGCGGGGCGGTGACGCTCACGGGGCTTCCGGAGGCCGGGCATAGCGTGGTCGCGTGCAGGCTGACGTCGTGGGGGACATGGGATCAAAGCTACGGCTGCGCACGGCAGATAGCCCAGGTTCGGCGCGGAGAGAGCACGAGCGTAGACCTGGGGTCGATGGAGCACTACACGGACCCGAACCTCGTTGCGGGGCGGGTATACGAGCGGCCGGGAGTGCCCGCGAGCGGGATCGAGATCGTGGCGATCGACACGATGACCTACGAGCTCGTGGGCACGATCGCGACGACGGACGGCGACGGCTACTGGGAGGCAGTTGTGCCGCCGGAGGGCCTCGGCGGACAGCCGGCGATCCACGACCCGGTGTGGGGATCGCTGCCGGTGCTGGGCTGGCCGTACTCGGACGTGGTGCTGGGCGCACGGGCATACTCGTCGTCGGCGGAGGACTACAAGCCCGAGGCATGGCGGCGACCGCTGCGCGGGCACAAGAACTTTCAGTTCTGCCCCGGGAGCGTGGAAGTGCGTGACGCGGAGACAGGCGAGGCGTATGCGACGGAGGAGACGGCGTACGGTGGCTGGGTGACCGCACAGACGCTGCCGAAGTTCAAGTATGTCGCGGATCTCGAGGAGCTGGTCGAGTGGGGTGCGCAGGCGCGGCAGTATGACATCGTGGTGGATGGAGAGGTTGTCGACCCGAGCTTCGAGCTGCGCGGGCAGCCGTTTGACGACACCGGGAGCGGCGCGGGCGAGTACCGGGCCGCGGGATACTCGCCGGAATTCAAGATGCTGCTGGGCGGCAAGGTGCGCGGGCACGTGCTGTCCGGGCGGCAGGAGCGCGTCAATGCGAACCTGCCGGAGGCGGCGCGTGTGGGCCTGGAGTTCGGCGAACATCGCTGGTTCGTCGAGGCCCGGGCGGTCGGTGGCGAGCAGGTGCGTTCGGCCCTCAGCGGATCGATCTGTCCCTACTGCGGTGGGCCGGTGCATCGCGGGCCGAGCGGGCAATTCTTGCGCGGGTACTGCACGCAATGCGCAGGGGCGTTCGGGCGCGGCGATGCGATGGACGCGAGGGGCTACTTCGAGACGCCGACGCTGCCCAAGCGGACAGAGCCGGGCTACGACATGCGGATCGTGCGGATCTCCGAGCGCGACGGCTGCTGGTCCCGAAGGCTGGGCTGCCACTGGCGGCCGGACCTGTACGACGAGAGCGACGCGTTCATCACGCAGAGCGGATCGGGGCAGCCGACGAACGCGCCGCGGTGGGTTGCGCGACACGTGAGCGAATTCGGTGACGGGCTGGGCTTCGGGCGCTTCGACGGCGACCTGGCTGAGCCGTGGGTGCCGGGGCACGACGTTGCGTGGTTCGAGGCGCTGCCTGAGGTCGACCGCCCGCTTGGGCTGGCTGCGATGAAGCTGATCTTCCCGCCGGGGCATGTGGCGCCGCTGACGTACACGGTGGAGATCGATTGCGTGCGGGTGGACGGGCAGATTGAGACGCGGACGGTGACGATTCCCGCCGGGACGCGCGGCCCCGATGGCGACGATGAGTTCGGTGACGCGATCCCGATAGTGGAGGGCGACCTGCTGGCGGCGGAGGACACGGGCAGCCCCTACCGGGACGTGGGCCTGTATGTGGCGGTGGTGGAGGTGCGGCTGGTTGATCCTCAGAGCGCGCCGGGCTGCGAGTTCACGATCGTCAACGACGTGCCCTGGCTGGCCGACGACGCGGGTGTGCCGGTAGTTCGCGGGGAGGCGACGCCGTGGGCGGTGCAGATCGGGGCGCGCCAGGGCCAGCCACATCTGCTGGACGACGCGGTGGGGCAGCTCTTCCTGTTCTACGTGCGCGAGGGGAATCTGTGGATGCGCCGGCGCAGCGGACTGCCGGGCGAGTGGGCTGAGGCGCGGCGGATCACCGACGGTGGCGACGCGTCGGAGCCGTCGGCATGCAAGGACGGGAGCGGGCGGCTGATCGTGGCGTGCGGCAGGGACGGCGGCGGGGCGCGGCTGCTACGCTCTCGCGATGACGGCAGAACGTGGGAGGAGATTGAGTGATGGCGGCCATCAGCGGACTTGCGCACCCGATGGCGTTCGAGCACAACGGGCTGCTCTACCTGATCGGCTACCGGGCGGGCGGGCAGTACCTGCGGCGCAGCGCGGACGGTGGGCAGACGTGGCTGAGGTTCTCGGACGGGAGCGAGGAGGCGGAGGTGGCGGCGGAGTCGGACGATCAGCGCGTGGCGTTCGTGAAGATGTCCACACAGGGGCGGGCGCTGATCGTGGGCGTGCCGCGCTGGCCCGAGATCGCGATCTATATCTCGCGCGATGATGGAGAGACGTGGGAGGTAGAGGCGCCGGTCGAGGTCTGAGCGCGAGCGCGAACCGAGAGGACGAGGCGGGCCGGGCGCGACGGAGTGCGCCCGGCCCGCTGCATTGTGAGGAGGCTGACGATGGCGAGCAGAGTTGCGCCCGTAGCGGAGGTCGACCTGCTGGAGCCCGGCCAGCGCTACCAGGTGAAGTACGACGGATTCGCGAGAGCCGACCTCGTGGCGGACCTGCTGGCGACCGGGCAGGCGAGCACGAACTTCGTTGACTGGCGGGGGGAGCCCGCGGTTGGATCCGCGGCGCGGCACAGCGCGGCGATGGTGGTGGGACGCGGGGAGCTGAACGCGGTGATCGCGCGGCCGCTGCTCGACCTGTCACAGTCGATCGGGCTGGGGCACTTTCAGCCCATTGCAGGCACGTGGCAGGCGCTGAAGGGCATCGGGCTGCCCAACGAGGTGCGGCTGTATCAGTCGGACGGTCGTGCGAACCAGCTCACGGGCGTCGAGAGTCGCTTTGAGCTGCCGAGGAATCCGGTCTTCTGCATCTCGCTGTACCGCGCGGAGGCGGCGCCGGACCACGACTGGGCCGCGGCGGCGCCGAGGACGCAGATCAACTTCGGGATCGCCGGACGCGAGCACTGGGCCCTGGTGCTGCCCTACGCGGGGCCGGTGTTTCTGATGCACAACGGCGAGGGGGGCTGGGAGCGCGTGACGGAGACCGAGCGCAGCGTGCGCGTGCCGACGCTCGAGGGCTTCGGCAGTGGGCAGCGGCTGTTTCTGTGGGTGGCGTGCCTGCGCGAGCGGATTGTGATGTCAACGGACGGCTTCGCGGAGGACCTGTGGGTGTACGAGCGGCCGGGGCGGAGCCTGAGCATCCCGCAGGGGCGACTGCGGCTGACGCACATCGGGGGGCAGTGGATGTTCTCGATGTTCGCGGTGAAGATGCCGACCGCGACGATCGACAGCTGCGGAATCGACGCCGGCTACGACACGACAGACAGCGCGGGGCAGGTGCTGCTGCAGCTGCAACGTCGGCCGGTCAAGGATGGGGACGGGAACGTGCTGGCCGAGGCGGTGGCGGAGGACACGACGGCGCAGCGCAGCGACCTGACGGCGACACAGCGCGCATGGCGGGCGACGATCGAGCCGTACACATACGTGCAGGAGGGCTTCGGGACGGACCCGGAGACCGGGGAGGAGCTGGAGTTTCGCACCCAGGTCTCGCCGGAGCTTTACACCGTGCAGTCGGGGCAGTACGCGGAGGTCATCGACAATGGGGAGCGGGCGGTGACGGAGCTGAGCGCGGATGTGATGGCGCTGGAGAGCGATCATCCTGACGATCAGCGCGCGGTGCTGTGCGAGCTTGCTGTGGACAACCAGCTGGGCCAGCACAGCGGCATCGAGGAGCACCGCCGTGTGAACGTGCGATTGGGCTGGCGGATGTCGGACGCGACGACGAGCGTGGCCGACACCATGTCCGGATACGTGGTGGAGCCGCCGCCGATGACCGAGGAGGGTGGCCGGACGTCACTGAGGCTCACGCTGCTCGACCCGATGATCCGGCTGCGTGACGAGAAGTGCGACGGGCGCGCGCCGATCTTCGATGGCTGGCCAGTGATCGATGTCTTCCGCTGGGTGCTCGACCGCTGCGGGCTCTCGCGCGATGAGCAGAACCTGGAGGACACGGGGACGGAGCTGAGCGCCGGACAGCCGGAGCGGCCGCTGTGGCGCGTGGAGCCGGGGCGACCGTGGCTGGAGTTGCTGACGGAGGTGGCGCGCTTCGACCACGGAGCGGGGATCTTCTTCGACGCAAGCGGGGTGTTCACGAAGGCCTGCCCGCATTGCCGCGCGCTGCGGACGGCGGAGGACGTGACGCGGCACGACGGCGGTGCCGATGGCGCGTGCTCGAGCACGATCGACTGGGAGCTTTACACGCGGGTGTCGGAGGCCGGCGATGCTGCCGGCGCAGGCGAGATCCTGCGCCTCGAGCGACCACGGTTGAGCCTGTCGGCGCTGGAGGACTACGCGAACTACGTGATGGTCTCGGGCGTGGACGACGGAGGAGTGCCGGTGGCGGCGGTGGTCTACGACCCCGAGTCGATGTACGATCCGGCGAGCGACCGCTACGTGGGCTGGCGGAAGATGCATGTCGAGGCCCTGGAGGCATGCCGGTCGCAGGCGGCGGTGAACCGCCTGGCGCTGGAGCTGTTCGGTCAGTTGTCGCGGCGACCCGAGCACATCGAGATCGTGACACCGCTTCTGCCGCAGATGCGCATCGGGCAGGTGATAGCGGTCCGTGGCGGCGAGGATGTTGGGGCGACAGACAGCGCGTATCGCGTCACGGCGCTGCGGCACCGGCTGGATCGTACACGGGATGACGCTGAGGCGGCCGTGACGGAGATCAAGGCGCGCTGGATCGCGGATGGTGTGTGAGTCGGGCGGCGGAGGTGATGATATGGACGCGAACGACCTACGGGAGCTGATCGACAGCCGGGTGCGTCCCGGTCAGCCGGGAGCGAGCGTGGTGGTGCACCGAAGCCCGGCGCCGCGAGCGCTGGCGCCGACGGGCCACCTCGGCACGAACCGCTGGGACTGGGCCACGCAGAGCAATTGGGCGTACGGAGTGTACGGGCGCGGACGCTACGGCGTGGCGCGGTACCGTGCGATCGCGCGGGTGTACTGAGAGGAGCGATGACAGATGGCGGAGACGACCGAGAACTACGGCCTGACGACGGCGGTATCGGCTGATGATTTCATCGAGCCGGAGCACAACAACCGGATCGCGGACACCGTCGATCACGTGCTGGGGTCGGTGCTGCGGCGGCTTCTGACGCCGGGCGTGCATGAGGGATGGAGCATCCTCGCGGACCGGAGCGTGGGGGCGGGGCAGGGGCTGGTCGGCGCGTGCTGGTGCCGGACGGTGGAGGCGACGCCGATCGCGGGCCTGACCGACGGAGCGGTCAACTATGTATTCCTCGAGGCGAGCGCCACGGCACCGCGCGACGGGAGCGTGTCGGTCTTCGGCCAGCTCTCGGCCAGCGGACCGGACGACGCGATCTACCTCGGCACGATCGAGCTCGCGTCAGACGGCACCGTGGTGGCGATCGACAACGCGGCGGCTGGCGTCGATCGGCAGTGCTACGCGCTGGCGTGGGTAACGCTGCGCGGCTCGGGCACGGAGCCGTCAGTGCCCGCCGGCGGGGATGCGACGTTCACGGTCAGCCACGACCCGCTGCGGATTCCGGGGGCGATCACCCTCGAGAGCAGCTCGCCGGATTTCACCTGGGAGATCACGGGCGCTCACGCGGCAGATGGCTTTGCCGTGACCTGCACGAACAACGGTGGATCGGCCGCGGACTTCGAGTACACCTGGGAGCGCGAGGGGATCGCACCGTAAGCCGACGGATCAAAGGGGGCTGGGCCCCGTGGATGACGCGCAGAAGCTGACGGCGATCATCGCGGCTCTGAGCGGTCAGGCGTGGCCGCTGCTGAGGTGCACCGCCGCGGGCGTGCTCGGCGCGCTGGCGAACGTAGTGCTGGAGGACGAAGTGGTGGTGCTGCCGAGGATGCACGGGCGGCGGCTGCACCTGGGCTTTCTGGGCAACATGATCGTCTCGGTGACGATGGCGCATGTGGCGGACCAGGACTTCGCGACCTCGTTCTTCGCGGCGGTCTGCGGGACCACCACGCTGCGGACGTTCAAGTCACGTATAGAGAGCGCTTTCGAGTACGAACGAAAGGAGGTCGGTGAGGACGATGACGCCGGCTGAGTCGGTGTGTGCATGGCTGCTTGTTGCGGGGTTGGAGATCGCGTTTCTCGTTGGCGTGGCGCTGGTGTGGCGCTCGCTGGCGCGACTGCACGTGAACGGCCCGTGTCAGCTTGGGCTGGCGCTGCTGGTGATGGTCCGGCTGAGCACGGCTTCACTGCCGGCCGCAACGGATTCATGCACCGGGGCACTGTCATGGACGTGGCTGACTGAAGCGCTCTTTAGCTTCGTGTTTCTTTACACGCTCTATCACATGGGCATGCTCATCGCCGCCTGTCGGAGGTGAGCGCGCCACGGAAGCCGTGCACGAGGCGCCCGCCGACGAGGCGGGCGCTCAACATTGCAGGGAGGCGATCGGATGATGGATGTCATCGGCGGATGGCTGCAGGAGATCCTGCTGCCGGGCTTCGGGACCGTGCTGATGGGCGCGATCTTCGCGCTCGTGCGGCGCTACATCGCGAAGCTCGAGGACGAGCGGTTGCGGGAGCTGCTGCTCGAGCTCGTGGAGGCCGCGGAGCAGATCTACGGTCCCGGTCAGGGCGCAGAGAAGCGGCGATACGTCATGCAGAAGCTGCGTGAGCAGGGCGTCCCGGTAGTGGATCGAGAGAGGATCGAGGCCGCGGTCTTCAGGATGCAGGCCGGGTAAGCGGCGGGAGTGCGGCGATGACGGGTCCGGTAGAGTGCCGGGCCCGTCATGCACGTGACGGCTGAGAGTGAGGGAGAGCATGGCCACTGAACGCGAAGTGACGATCGAGCAGTTCCGGGAGCAGTTGTGGGAGGCGAAGGTTGGCCGGAGGATCGACGAGGTGGTGGTCCATCACACCTGGCGGCCGAGTGCGAGCGAGTATCGCGGCATCGAGACGGTGCGCGGGGTGCGGCGCTATCACATGGGTGTCCGCGGGTGGTCCGACAACGGCTATCATATCATGATCGGGCCGGATGGACGGGTCTTTCTGTGCCGGCCGCTCCACCGCGCGGGAGCGCATACCGCGGGTCGGAACGCGCACACGATCGGTCTGGCGCTGATCGCGAACTTCGATTGCGACGATCCCGAGACGTACGGGGGGCTGCCGGCGGCGCATCAGGTGGTGGCGGCGCTCCTGAAGCGCTTCGATCTGCGGCCGCGGGCGATTCGCTTCCATCGGGAGTTCGCGCCCAAGACCTGCCCGGGGCTGAAGCTGCGGCTGCCGGAGTTCCGCGACGACGTGGCGGACGCAGTCGCGTCCGTGGACGGCGGGAGGCCGAAGATCGTGCTGCTGCCGGGAAGCGAGACGGTGGACTGCAACGCGCGGGTGGAGGAGGGCGTAACGCGGGTGGATCTGCGCGCGCTGGCCGAAGCGCTGGGCTGGAGCGTGCATGATCACATTGACGACCAGGGGAAAGTCTATCTGAGCCGGTGACGGAGATGCTCCCCTCTGCGGCCACGAAACGGGATTCTCGGCCTCCCGCACCTTGCGGGTCGGGGCCTGCTTGTGATATACTACACTACGTTCAACTCGACCCGATTCCCATGGTGCCTCGGCCGTGCGATCGGCCGAGGGCCGCTGTTGCTGGAGGGCGTTGACTGGATATGAAGAGGACATACCAGCCCAAGAAGAGGCGGGCGAAGCGCAAGCACGGCTTCCGCGCTCGGATGAAGACCAAGGCCGGCC
>JALGTR010000009.1 GCA_029821265.1 Candidatus Zipacnadia bacterium | reverse complement strand
TCGGTCGGGCAGCTCATTGAGGCGCTATCATACGCACAACAGGACTCGATTGTTCTGAACGGGCCCTTTGCGGGCCGACGCGAACTGTATGACTCCGGCGTCACCTACCACGCGACGGCGCGGTAAGCTGCGCATTCGGCAGGGTAGGCTGCACCACGGGCCGATCCGTCAGAGAGCACCTTTGCCCCAGTCAGCTCTCGATCTCTGCAAGGTTGTCGCGATACCACTCGAAGGTCCGCGTCAGGCCCTCGATCCGACTGAGGCTCGGTTTCCAGCCGAGCAACCGCCTGGCCTTGTGCGCGGAGATGTACTGGTCCGAGAGCTCCTTCGGGGCCTCGCCCTGGATCTCGGGGCTCAGATCCGGACGTCCGGCGACCTCAACCATCTCCTCGAAGACCTGCAGCACACTCACCGGCTCCTCTGTCCCGAAGTTGAAGGCCTCGCCGAGATGCTCACCGTTCAGCGCCGCGGCCATCACCCGCACGTAGCCCTCGACCGCGTCGGTCACGTACATGTAATCGCGCATCGGGGTGCCGTCCGAGCGGATGATCGGCCTCTCACCGTGCAGGAGCGAGCGGAGCGTGCCCGGCACGATACGGTTGAAGTTCAGGTCACCCGGTCCGTAGATGTTCGCGCAGCGCACCACCACGGTGGGCATCGCCCACGCCTCATAGTAGCCGCGCGCGATCATGTCCGCGCAGGCCTTGGAGACATCGTACGGGTACATCCCCGCGAGCTCATCGTCCTCGCGGTACGGCAGAAAACGGCGGGTGCCGTAGGCCTTATCTGATGACGCCACCACCATTGCATGCGGCCGATCGGAGTCCTCCCAGCAGCGCCGGGCGCACTCGAGCAGAATGTACGTGCCCCTCACGTTCGCCTCGAAGGTCCCCAGCGGGTTCGCCAGGGCCCGCGTCACATCCGCCTGCGCCGCAAGGTGCATCACCACATCGGGCTGGTGGTCGTCGAAGAGCTGCTGCATCTGCTCGAGATTCGCGATGTCTGCCTCGACCAGGTCGGTGCCACGCATCGCCTCGGACATGCTCAGGTAGGACTGGCGCAGCGCCCAGAGGTCAACGCCCACGACGGTCGCGCCCAGCTCGACGAGCCGCTCGATCAGATGTCCGGCGACGAAGCCGTGCGCTCCTGTCACGATAACCTTGGTTCCCGCCACTTCGGCCATCACGGTCTCCTCATATGTCTATGGTCTGAGGACGTGCGTTGGGCAGCCTCAGTTCACCCGATCGGCGTCAGCGCCAGGGCGGTTGTCCCGACGCCCACAGCTCGTTGAGTTGCAGCCCGTCCTTGTAAGTGTCCATACACGCCCAGAAGCCATCCCACGGCCGCGCCATGAGCTGGCCGTCCTCGATCATCCGGGGCAGGCAGTCGGTCTCGAGCGAATCGCCGGGCTCAAGATAGTCGAAGAGCCGCTGGTCGAACACGAAGAACCCCCCGTTGACCCATCCGGGAAGCAGCGGCTTCTCATCGAGCCTGCTGACCGTATGGTCATCGTCGAACGCCACGTGGCCGAACTGCGAGTGGGCGCGGATGACCGTCACCGTTCCGGCCCGGCCGTGCTCGCGGTGGAAGGTCACCAGCTCGCGCGGATCCAGATCCGACAGGCCGTCGCCATAGGTGACGATGAAGAGATCGTCGGAGGCCAGGTACTCGCGCACCCGCCGGATCCGCTCCCCGGTCGGCGCCTCGAGGCCGGTCCGGGCCAGCAACACATCCCAGTCCTCATCAGCGTCGCCCAGCCGGTCCACCCTCGGCGTGGCGTTGTCCCTGTCGATGCGCAGCCGCAGATCGCTGTGCAGATACGGCCATTTGTGCAGGAAGTAGTCGACGATCTGCTCACCGCGGTAGCCCAGTGTCAGCAGGAAGCTGCGAAAGCCCGCCTCGGCGAAACCCCTCATGATGTGGTAGACGATCGGCTGGTTGCCGATACGAAAGAGGGCCTTGGGCAGCGGCGCATCCTCGCCAGCAAGCCGGATGCCCTTACCGCCGACAAGTAGCACGACCTTCATCAGAACTCTCCCCTGAATGGGCGGTCTTCCGGCGTTGCCATCGCCAGCGGGCCTGTGATAGAGTGGTCACGCCATGAGCACACACGATGTCACCGGGCAGGACGCCTCCGGCAGGCCGTGGCTTGCCGCCCCCTGGTCGAGGCTGCTCGCCGCCAGCCTTATCGTTCACCTCGCGCTCAGTGGAGCCTGTGCCTTCATCTTCCCGCTGGGGCAGGCGCCGGACGAACCCGCGCATTTCCGTTACGCGTTGTTCATCGCCCGACACGGTCGCCTGCCGAACTTCAACGTGGACAATGCGGGCTACGAGAGCTATCAGGCGCCATTATATTACACGCTGTGCGCCGCCGTTGGCAAGCTCACGATGGTTGCGGCGCCGTCCGGACAGCAGGCGGAGGCCGGGCCGCCGGAGGCGCTCAGAGCCTCCGATCAGACCATCCTCTCCCGCCTGCCGCAGTACCCGACGATCCGTCCCGGGCAGCATCAGCTCGCTCTCGACGCCCTCCGCCAGGCGCACAGATACTCGCCGGCGGAGCGGAGAGCGTGGCTGGCGATGCGCCTGCTGACCGTCATTGTAGGAGCGGTCGGCATTCTACTCGCGTGGCGCATCCTGATTCTGTTGTTCCCCGAACGCCAGTGGATTGCGGGCACCGTGTCGGTCGGTATGGCGACGAACCCGATGTACGCGCATATTAGCGGGGCCGTCGGGAATGATCCGCCGGCAACGGTCGCGGTCGGCCTGGTGCTCCTGATGGCGATGCTTGTGCTGCGCCACGGGGCCTCGGCGCGGCGCTCGGCGCTTCTTGGACTGGCGCTGGCGACCGCGATGCTGACGAAGGATTCGGCACTCGTGGCCCTGCCGGCTGCCCTCCTGGCCCTCGCCTGGGGCGTGGGGCGCAGGTATGAACCGAGACCGGCGGAGACGCCCCTGACCGACATCGCGCGCCGCATGGCTGCGGTCGACTGGGGCAGCTTTGCGCGCAATGCCGCCGTCACACTCGGTGTCGCGGCACTTTTCGGCGGATGGTGGTACGTGCGCAACCAGCTGCTGTACGGGGCGCCACAGCACTTCCCAGCGAACGTGGAGAGGCAGATTTCGTGGGAGACCTATCTCGCCCAGCCATGGCTGACCGGAACCGTGCTCTCCGTCGCGATTCCGATGGCATTCCGCAACTTCTGGGCGGGGTTCGGGTGGACGAACATCGCGGTGGCGCCGGCTTTCTACTGGCTCTTCGCGGGCGCCTGCATCGTCGCGCTCTTCGGGCTGCTGCTGCTCTATAACGACCGAAGGCGAAACGAACTCGACTGGTCGGCGCTGCAGATCCGGGGGTTCTGGATCCTCGTGATGACCGCCGTGCTGCTGGCGCTTGCGGTTGTCTGGTATATCCTGACGATCGACTTCGGCGGCGGCAGTCAGGGGCGATATATGTTCCCGGCGATGCCCGCGCTGGGTATGCTCTGGGCCGTCGGCGTCGGTCGGCTCCTGCAGGAGGACGCGCGGCGGTATCTTCCTTTGCTTACGGGCGTGGCGATGCTCGCATTCAGCCTGTACGCCGTCCTCGGCGTCGCGCTGCCGTTCTACCAGGCGCTCGGCGTCCGATAGAGCTGTTCCCTACCCGCCCGGAGGACCAGCCATCTGCCTCTGATGCGACGACTCCTCGTGGGCCCTCGCCGCGGCGCGCGTTGCGTGGGCGGCCTCGGCGCGCTGGCGCAGCGCCTCGTTCATCCTCCGGAAACCCTCCGCGATCACGTCGGTGGCAACCGCGAGGGTGCCCGGTGCCAGCAGGCCGCTGTAGGCCTCCCGCTGCGTGAAACGCACGCGGTTGGGTCCCGTCGATTCGATCAGGAACGTGTGCTCGCCGTCGAGAAGGTTCGGGAAGCCCAGCCGGCCCCGCCATCGCAGCTCCTGCTCGGGCTCGGCCACGATAACGCGCGGGCGGATAACGATCGGCGGCATGCCGTCCTGCTTTATCGTGAGGGTGAGCCTCCTGCCGACGCAGACGCTGCCCCGAGCATCGATGATGAAGGGATTCCAGTTGGAGTACCCCGAGAGGTTCGTAAGCTGCCACCAGACTTCGGCGGGGCTGGCAACGATCTCGACCTGGTCCTCAATCTCTCGATCGAACATCTGGGCCGCATCACTCCTCTCGTCCGGCTCTGAGCATTGTAGTCATTTGGTGGCGGTCGCGTCAATTCTGACGCCATCCCGGACAGATGGCGCAGGTCTGAGAGCTCCCGTGGAGGAATACCGCTACGACGGCGGGGGCCGCAGCACGACGCAACCCGCAGCATGAAGCAACACCTGGAGGCGCCGATGACCACCGTGCGGACAGATGGGAAGCTCACGATCGCGCTCTGTGTGGCCATCCTGGCGCTTTCTGCCACGGGAGTTTTCGCCTTCGACCGCACCACGCGCGATCAGCTCCCTTCCGAGTGGAGCCGCCTCGTGCCGACCCCGACGGAGGTCGCAAACTCTACGGTCTTCCCCGTCGCAAAGCCGCCGGCGGACGGTTCGGAGATGCCCTGGAGGTTTCCGGTGCAGACGAAGGTCACCGAGAGCCTCTGGGTGGACGCGGCCGACGCGACGACCGGTATCGAGATGGTCATGGCCAACTACTCGATCACCGAGACCGCCCGCTGGCGGGAGGGCAATACCGAGGTCATGCTCTGGAACGCCTCGCTCGAGCTGAGCGTTCGCCGAATGTTCAACGAGCAGCAGGCGCGCGAGGCCTACCAGCGTGATTACGACCAGGGCGTTGATACCCCGCTGCAGATCGGCGACGAGGCAAACCTCGACCGCGCGCACAATCTCGGCGACGATCATGAGCGGGTCTCCGCGCGCGTCGGGGTCTTCATGGTACACGTCAGCTCTGATGTGGGGAGGGGGCTCTACACGGGCGCCGCACGGGAGGCCATGAAGACGCTGATCGTGGCGATCGCCACTGACACGGTAGCGCGGCTCGAGGCCGGTCCTCAGCCCGGGTTCGGCATGCAGGTCGGCCAGCAGAACGGCGGAGCGAACGCCGGAGGCCAGCCCGACGTGCAGCCGCCGGCGGCCGCCGATCAGATCGAGGTGCGTGCCGAGCTGGCGGGCTGGCAGACACAGACGCGCCGGATCGAGGTCCCTGCCGGCAAAACCCCCGGGCGGATCACCATCCGGGTCACCACGCTGCAGTCGATGCAGGGGCGGCCTCAGCCGCTTCCGGGCGTGACGGTCTCGCTCCCCGGCTATAACGTGACGACCGTAACGTCGCAGCAGGGCACCGCGGTGCTCCGCGCGGAGGGGCCAGGACGCGACGAGATCGTCAGCGCCGTCACGCTGACACTTCGACGCCTCACCACTACACTTCGGGTGGACCTCGCGGGCGCGACGCTCCTGCCTGTGGGCGGCAGCGGCCAGGTGACCGCCACCGTCCGCGATGGCACGACCGGCGCACCGGCGCAGAACGCCACCGTGCGGTTCACGATCCTCAACGCCGCCAGTCAGCCCTTCGTTCAGCTTGGTGGCCAACCGGACGGTTCCACTGCCGCTGATGGCACGCTCTCGCGCCAGATCACCGTCAGCCCCCCGACGCAGCAGATGGTGGACGCGGGCCAGCTGACGCTCCACGATCTGCCCCTGAGCGTCACGGTGAAAGCAGAGGCGTGGCTCACCGACCAGCCTGCGGTTCGTGGGGAGGCACAGATCAGCGTCCCGATCGACCTTCTGATGCTCACAGGCCAGACGGTGGGGCCGGACTTTCAGCCCCGCAGCGAGGCGCGGGCCCCGCGGCTGCTGGCTCCTGGTGCGGCGCGACCGTGGCTTGCCAGCGCCCTTCATCCGGCGGAGCCGGGGCGTTTTCACGTGCTCGTGCGCGCCAGCATGTTCGGACTCGACAGCACGCTCGTCTGGCCTCCGGGGTGTCGACTCAATCTCCAGCTCCCTCTGCGTCAGATCGAGAGCCGCCTCGCGGGTCAGAGCATGAACGCGGGGGCGACGCTGGACCTCGGTCAGATCGACATCCTCGAGCCCGCCGAGCACGTGGCGCGCATCAAGTCCTGGGTCAATGAGATGCTCGGTGCCATGGGCTTCGACAACGGACATCTTGCCGACACGAGGGCGGCCGTTGAGGCCCTCCCGGTCCTCTATACGCAGGGCACGGCCGACCAGCCACCCGCCTACGGCAACGGAGCGATCCACATCTACCAGCCCGAGCAGGAGTGGTGGGGGGCGAAGGCATTCACCGAGGAGGACCCCGCCTACGGGATCATCTTCCACGAGATGGGCCACATGGTCCATAAGCAGATGGTCGATCGCTGGCTGCGCGTGCTCGGCCTCTGGGACAAGTGCTTCATTGGCGGGGCGCACTCGACGTGGACGACTCCCGCGGCATCAACCGATTCAGGCCGCGCCATGACCTCCTACTTCGAGGCGCTGGCGGACTTTTTCGCGTACTGCCTCTACGAGCACCTGCGGTCGGCTCATCCCGAGTTCACGGCCCACTCGATCTACGCCGAGCGCGGCTACTTCGCGCAGTTCCAGACCGATTCCCGCGCGCTGGCGAGTCTCGGGCCCGGCGGATGGCAGGTCGAGGGTGTGCAGACAACATTCTGGCGCGAGCTCTATGCCGGTGATTTCGCCTCTGGCAACGCTGCGAGGGCGATCGGAGACGTCCTGCGCATGGCCGAGCGCTACAAGGACGAATCGATCGTGCTGCGCTGGGTGCCCGCGCGCACCATCCGGCAGTGGGTCGCGATGAAGCGCAAACACGGCCCCACCGACACCCTCGAGCAGCTTGTGCGGAAGTATGCGCTCGAGGGCGGCACGATCGCGCGTGTGATCATGCCAACCGGACCCGAGGCCCGGTCCACCCGCGTCGCAATCGCGGGCGTCGAACGCCAGCTCGAGGGCGATACCTTCGCGGCGGAGATACCGGTTGGTCAGCCGGTCGAGATGCTCGAAGGCCAGGGGCTGGTGATGGTCGAGCAGGTCGGCCAGCCGGCGCTGTGGCGGCGTCTGTACGTCGATCAGGGAACGCGCTTCACGTTCGAGGCCGCGGACCGGCTGCGGGTGGACAGCGGCCGCGTCATCGTTGACGGCGCGATCACCGTCACCAGCGGGACGACCACGGTCACGCCGACCGGAACCGTCGTGCTCGTGGAGGTCGCCCCCGCCGGGGCGGCGGCGGTCACCGTGGTGGAGGGCTCTGCGCGGGTGCAGACACCGCAGGGCAGCGCCGACCTGTCCGCCGGTCAGATGACCGCCATCGGCGCGGATGGAGGCATGTCCGCGCCACAGACCGTGGATGCCGCGGTGGCCGTCGCTGCGGTCATATCATCCGGTGGCGCGCCGGGCCCCGGTCCCGCTGGCACGACGACGCCCGCGCAGCCCCAGCCCGCACACGAGCTTGCGCCCATGGAACTGCTGGAGACCAGCGTGGTGAAGAAGGCCATCATCTGCCTCGGCGTCAACGATGCGGGCGAGCTGTTCGGCGTCCAGGACGTCTTCCCCGCCGACACAGAGAAGATCGCCCTGTACCTGGAGTTTGAGGGCGCGCCGGCGAACTCGGAGATCCAGTTCAGCTACTACCATGATGGCAAGCTCATCGCCCGCCAGCTTCTTATCGTGTCGGGGGACCGCAGGACCATCAGTTACTTCTTCGCCAGCAACAACCCGACGCTCTGGCCCGGCCATTACGCGGTCGAGATCCGCGAGAACGGGAAGCTGGTCGGCCGACGCCTCTTCGAGGTCGCCGATTAGCGCACGAATCCGGCGCCCCCATCGCAGCCCCTGCGGGAGGATCAGTCCGGCGCGTCGCCCCAGTCGGGAATCTCAAGCAGCTCGCCGTCGCGCAGCGACGACTTGTGCGCGATGACACCCGGCGCCATGAATCGCACGGCCTGCCACGCATTCACACGCGGCTGGCGGCCCTCGACGCACGCGCTGATGAACTCGTGCACGAGGTAGGCGTGCGAGCCGCCGTGGCCGCTGTCTCCGCGTAGCTCATCCGGCAGCGGCGCCTCGACCTTCGACAGGTCGACCTCCTCGCAGCCACCATCCTTCGTCATCCACACCGCCCCCGCGAAGCTGCGCTCGAACGCCCCCTCGGTCCCGTAGAGGTTGAAGCTGTCGATGCCGGGCGTCCCCACCCGACGCAGCTCGGCCACCCGCGCCGTGTGCCCGTCACTCATGCGGAAGAGCGCCACCTGATCGGCGTAGATATTATCCCAGTATGTGCCGCGCACGAACCACTCGTCGCCGGGCATCGCATAGCCCATGCAGGACACGTGCGTCATGTGCGCGCCGGTGATGTCGATGATCCCGCCCGTCGAGTGCGTCGGGTAGTGCATCGGGATCGAGCCGCGCTTGCTGTCGTCGAACTGGTCTCCCCAGCGCCACCTGGCGACATCATACAGGCCATGTGACATGTCGTGGAAGTAATGTCCCTCGGAGTACGCGAAGTGCCCGAAGGCCTTCTCGGCCGCCTTCTGCCGGCAGAAGATCGCTTCGTGCCGGTAGCAGGTGGTCTCGCCCATCATGTAGTACTGCCCGGTCCGTTCGGCGGCCTCAATGAGCCGGTCGCACCACTCGAGGATCTCGTCGCCGTCAGGGAGCATGATGACCGGTACGGCGGTATAGGCGTGCTTGCCGGCCTCCATCGCCTGGATCGCCTGGGGCGCGTGGAGCCACGGCTGCGTGAAGATCATCACAGCGTCGACATCGGTCGCGAGGACCTCGTCGAGGCTCAGGTAGCACTCCGAGATGCCGAACTCTTCCGCCCGCGCCGCCAGCTTGTCCGCATCGAGGTCGCACAGCGCGACGCGACCCACGAGCGGATGGGCCTGAACCAGCCCGATGAACCTCGATCCGAACGCGCCACAGCCCACGACGCCGACACTCAGGGACATGTCCTCGTGCTCCCACGCGACGTGATGGTCACCGACAGACCGTTTCTTTGTCCCGCTCCGCTGTGCTCGAACACGTCAATCGCCGGTGACGTACTGGATGACCGAGACCCCGGGGCCCTCAAACTGCACGGATTGGGCGGCGGAGTTTGGCAGGTCGGACATGCTCAGCTCCCCGCGCGAGGTCAGCCGCCGTTCACGCACCAGCACCGGGCTTCCGATGCCGAAGGCGTCGATGACCACTGAGCGCGGCTCCTCGCCCACATAGATGACAAACGCGTTACGCGCGGTCGACGTCCAGATGGCGGCCACCAGCAGATCATCCTTGACCCGCCTGATCTCGCACAGGCTGGAGCCGCGCGGCGCGTAGGTGTGCAGCAGCCACGCAGCCACCCACGGCGGATCGTGCTGGCCCTCACGGTTCATCAGCCCCCAGCCCGCGCCGAAAAGCTGGTAGTGCAGGAACTTGTCCACCCACGTGCTCGACGCAAGCACGGCCGCGGCCGTCCACGCGGCGCCGAAGGGCCGGTGCATCCGCTCGTCCGCCGCTATGCCATCGGGCCGCTGCGCCGAGCTCATCGCGATCTCGGTCACAAAGATCTCCGGCGCCGGCCGGCGCAGCTCGCGCGCCAGCTGCCGCACCTGCTGCAGGCTGAGCTGGTTCGGCAGGTCCGAGGTCCGCCCGGTGACGGCCGCCTCGAAGAGGTCGTCGCGCTCGGCGACAACATTGTGCGCGCCGAAGAACTTCAGCGACAGGAAGTGCAGCGTGCGAGCTCCCTCGAGGAATGTGCGCACGCGGCTGTCCCATGCCGACGCGAAACCCGGACCACCGATGCGCGCTTCGGGGTCGGCAGCGAGGACTCTGCGCGCGAGATCGTTGTACCCGGCAACGACCTCCTCGGCATCGGCAAACTGCCCGCTCAGGATCGGCGAGTCGAACAGCTCGTAGTACCGCAGATGCGGCCCGCCGCGCCGCAGGGCGACGACTTTGAGGGCCGCCGTCGCGAAGTCAGGGTCCGGGCATGCCTCCCGCTCCCGGGTCGCCGGAAGCTGTGCCGGGTTGAGGCAGACCAGCGGGCGAGCGCCCGCATCCGCGATCCACCGCAGCGTCTGCGTCAGGCGCACGAGGTCGTAGTCGCCTGTCCGGGGCTCGTAGAAGTCCGAAAGACGCACCCGCACGACGCACGGGGTGAGCTCCTCGAGCCCGCGGCTGAGCGCCGCCGAGTTCGCCGGCTCATCGAGCACAGGCCCGAGGTCGTCGCCGAGGTTCACGCCGAACTGCCCCAGCACCGGCGCGATCGTCCGCGAGAAGTCCAGCCGCACCGACAGCGGCTCCTCGCTCTGTGGCTGTGGACCCTCCATCCCCGGGATCGGCTCCGCCACGATCTCATCGACAGAGAACGAAAACGCCTCCCACGAGCCGGTCTTCACGAACTGAAGCAGATACGCGTTCCGGATCGCGTGCGCATCCGGGGGATTGCCCTCGGGGTCCTTGAACGCGAAGAGCCGCACCGCGCGTCGGTGCCACTCGGGGTTGTCCAGCGGCAGTTCGTAGACGTACGAGACGTCGCGACGCTCCTCGCCGACGAGGCAGCGCAGCGTCAGGCGCACGGTCTCATCCCCACCCGTCCCCTTGAGTCGCATGGCGATCTGACCCACGTTCTGCCGCGTCCAGAGCGTCCCATTGATCGGCAGTGAGACGCTGGCCCACGTCTGGCGGCCGGCTCGGAACTCGATCCGCGCGGCCTGCTCGAAACCGCCGGGTGTCTCCCGCGGTACGAGGAAGATCGACGCGAGCGTAGACTCCTCGTCGCCCTCGACGAGGCCGTCGTTCGTGCGCCACGCCCCGACGCCATCCTCGAAGTCATCGAGCACGATAGAGACCGCGCTCGCCGGGCCCGCGAGCCCGACCACCAGCGCGAGCGCCGCCCCGATCGCCAGCAGAACGCGGCCATGGTGTCGTCGCCCCGCCGCTCTGCGTTTGTCGTGCAGCCTACCGCTCAATCGACCGGCCCTCCCTCTGCCACATGTGCAGAAGCTCCGTAAGCCGCTCCACCACCGTCGGCTCCTTCTGCCAGAGGTTCGTGGTCTCGTGCGGATCGTCTGCCATGTTGTAGAGCTGTCCGTCGGGGCCACCGGGCTCGGGATCGATCCGCCTCGGATCGCTGAAGCCGCCGGAGCCGAGGCCAAAGCAGGCCTTCCACTCGCCCTGGCGGATCGAGAACATGCCCGTAAGCGAATGATGTACGATGGCGTCGCGGATCGGCTCCGACCGCTCCTCGCCACGCAGCGCGGGAAGGATCGAGACGCTATCGGGTGCACCATCCTCCGGGATCTCGCAGCCGACTATCTCCGCGCAGGTCGCCATCAGGTCGATAAGGCCAACGGTCTCGTTACAGACCGAGCCTGCAGGGACCTGCCCCGGCCAGCGCGCGATCAGCGGCTCGCGATGGCCGCCCTCCCAGATATCGGCCTTCTGCCCGCGCCAGTCTCCGTTCGGCCTGTGTCCCCAGTCATTGCCGTAGTAGTCGGTCGCCCGGGCGCCGTTGTCGCTGGTCACGAGCATCAGCGTGTTGTCCGCGATTCCCAGCCGGTCGAGCGTCTCCATCACCTCGCCCACCACCCAGTCATACAGCGCAACGCAGTCGCCACGCAGACCGGCCTCGGACGCCCCCTCGATGAACTCCGGGGGAATGCACGGCCGATGCGGCACCGACGGCGTCAGGTACAGGAAGAATGGCTCCTCCGCCCCGTGGCTTTCCTCGATGAACCGACAGGCCTTCTCGGCGTGGGTCGCGTCGACGATATCGTCGCGCCAGCCGGGCACCATCAGCCCCTCGCGCTGCTGCGGGGCGTAGGGGTCCTTCTCCACGCTCGGGACCCCGACCGTCTCGTTGTTCTCAACGAAGCAGTAGGGCTGCATATCCAGCGATGCGGGGATCCCGAAGAAGTAGTCGAAGCCCACGTCGTTCGGGCTGGCGGCGAGCGGTCGCTCATGGTCGATGTTGTGCCCGAACTCCGTGCGGATCGCCGCGTCGTCGTCGGGCACGCCGTTGCGCCAGTTCCAACCCAGCCCGAGATGCCACTTGCCGATCGCCGCAGTGCGGTAGCCCTCGCTCTGCAGCATCGACGCGACCGTCGGGCGATCGTCCTCAATAAGCGGTGGCGAGTACCCCCACATCACGCCCGACTGAAGCCGAGTCCGCCAGCAGTATCGTCCGGTCAGCGCCGCGTAGCGGCTCGGCGTACAGACCGCCGACGCCGAGTGCGCATCGGTGAAGCGCATCCCCTCCGCCGCCAGCCGATCCAGATTCGGCGTCGATATCTTCGGCGGATCGACCGTGGCGTAGCACGAGGGGTCGCCGAAACCCATGTCATCGGCCATGATGTAGATGATGTTCGGTCGCTGCTGCGCGCCCTCTGCCATCCTGTCACACCTCAATCTCCCGTTGTCCCGTGAGCACCTATATGAGCCCACGCGCCGAGTTGCGCTCAGATCTGCTCCGGCCCCACCCAGATCGGGCTGCTCCAGGCCATCTCCGCGTCGGCCTGGGTGACACGCACGTAGTAGTAGGCAGCGCCATCGGGGGCCTCGTCGTCGATGAGCGAGAACCGCACCGTCGGGCCGGTCCCGGTGTGCTCGTAGATGACATCACGGCCCCGCAGCACCTCCACCAGCGTCACCGCCTCGGTGCCCGTCACCGCAACGTCGATCTGCGGATTCGGATGCTCGCCCTCGAGGATGCTGCCCATCGGCTCGCCGTCAACCTCGAACTCCAGCACGATGCGCGCCCCGGTAGTTCCGTAGCAGCGCCGGTTCCAGAGCGCGTCCCAGATCGCCTCACGCGTGTGCTCGGGCGCCCAGGCGGCCACCAGCCCGCCCGGGTAGGCGCGCCGCACGCGCAGCCAGTCGGTCCTTCCCGGCCGGCCCGCGTGGTCGTCGCTTGACGCCATAAAGCCGAGGATCCAGCCCTTCGCCAGCAGGTCGGCGGCGAGGTGTCCCTCGTAGTCGCGGTCACGCGCGGGCATCAGCGGCCGCGTGGCGTCGAGGCTCTCCGAGGCCCCCCAGATCGAGTAGACCTCGGCGAGACGCACCAGCTCCGGATCGTAGAAGCTCCCCGAACCGTGCGCGTGCTGGTGCAGAATCATCATCGCGCCATATTCCTTCCACGTCTCCGCATGCTCGGCCATCTCGGCGTACTCGGTCCGGTTGATGTCGGTCGCTCGCAGCAGCGGCCCCTCGTCGCCGGGATAGTAGATGCACTTGTCTCCGTAGTGCTCCTTGCGCGCATTGAGCGAGTACTCATAACCAAGCAGCGTCACCATCTCGCCGGGGCGGTTGTACTCCCGGGTGGCCTCCTGGATCCACTCCCAGTCCTCGTCGCTGAGGTACTGGGAGTGATCCGCGATCGCCGTGAAGTCCAGTGCAGCCTCGTCGCGCGCGAACTCGAAGTACTCCTCGGGGGTCTTGAGCCCGTCCGAGAGCCGCGTGTGCCCGTGGATGTCGCCCCAGTACAGGTCGAGCCCGGTCGGCTCGGACGTGCAGATGATGGGGTTCGATCGCCCGGTGATCTCCGTCTCGAGCTCCGTCAGCCGGATGACCTTCTCGCCCGGTGTGTCGAAGATCACCTCGACCCGGCGCTGCGGGGCCTCGATGCCCACAAACCGGGCGGTGGCCCTCGGATCGTTGGCGGTGATCTCGATGATGCCCTCCAGCGGCTCGCAGGTATTGCCCTCCATGTCCCGCGTCAGCGCCACAAGCTCCACCGGCTGGCCCACGACGGCGAAGCTCGGACCGATCACCTCGAAGTGATCCTCCTCCGCGGCGATCACCTCCAGCGCAGGCTGCTCGGAGACGAGTGTGTAGCCGGAGAACTTCGCCGAACGGGTGCCGTCGACGTCAGTCGCCACGGTGAACTCCGGCCTGCCGGCGAAATGCTGCGCCCACGCGCCCGGGATGAAGCCCCGGCGGTAGCCGTAGGTCAGCACAACGGTATCGCCCTCAACCAGCGGCTCGCCCCGCACCTCGGCGTAGATCATCCGGCCCCAGCGCGTCACGTAGTAGAATCGGTCGATCTGCACCGGCGGCTCCTCGATGGTGAGCGCGATCTCAGTCGCGTCGCGGCTGCACGTCGCCGTGCAGTAGCCCTCGTCGCCGGGCCACCAGATCTGCGGCGGCGTGAAGCCGTACGGGATCTCGAAGCGAATGCTGCCGCCGACGGCCACGCCGGCGGGCCCTGCAGTGTATGTAATCCGCCACCAGCCGGGTGAGTTCGCCTGCACCGGCTCCGACGGCTCGATCTGCGCGCTCCCGTTATCGGTTCCGATCTCCTCGTTGCGCATCTACTGGTCCCCTTCCGGCCCTGCCCCGGTCTGTTGCCCTGTCCTGTGGCCCCAACTTCCTCGAGACGCCGCAACGCTCCTGCCACGGTCGGCAAAGGATTACCCACATGAGCGACGAAACTGCCTCACGCCCAGATCCGTCCAATTCCGCTGCAAAAGGATGAGCGTGATGTCCGGAGTATTTGATGCACCTGGCGAGTGGCTTCGCGGTAATCTGCACCTGCACACGACCAACTCCGACGGCGAGCTTGCGCCCCAACAGGCGGTCGACGGCTACGCCGAGCAGGGGTACGACTTCCTCTCGATCACCGATCACGACGTCGTCACCGACCCCGACGAACTGGACTCACGCGGCATGACGCTGCTGCCGGGCGTGGAGATCGCGCCTCCCGGGGCCGAACTCGGGCAGACGATCCACTGCGTCGGCATCGGTCCGTCCGCCGAGCCGAGCACGCTCGAGGCCGACACGGCTGTGGCAGCGATCGGTCGCCTGGTGGACCTGTGCGAGGCCTGCTTCGTGGCGCACCCGTCGTGGTCGAGCGTCACCTTCGCTGACATCCTGCCGATCGAGGGGATCATCGGCCTCGAGGTCTTCAACTGCACCTGCCGCCGCGGGATCGGGCGCGGGCTGTCGGAGGTGCAGTGGGATGATCTGCTGGCCCGCGGACGACGCCTCCTCGGCCTCGCGGTCGATGACGCCCACCGGCATTACGATGACCTCTATGGCGGCTGGATCATGCTCCGCGCGCAGGACCGTTCGCCCGATGCCATCTGCGAGGCCCTTCGCGCCGGTCACTTCTACGCCACTCAGGGCCCGGAGATCCGCGACGTCACGATCGACGGCGAGAGCCTGCATATCGAGTGCTCGCCATGCGTGGAGGTCTTCGCGGTCTGCCCCACGCCCGGCAGGGGCACGACGAACTGGCGCCACGGCGGCGGCCGAAGCGAGCAGCAGTCGTTCGACCTGCAGCTCCGGCCGGGCACAGACCCCTTCCGCGTCGTCGTGGTTGATGCGCACGGGAACCGCGCGTGGACGAACCCGTACTGGCTCGACTGAGCCGATGCGCGCTCTCCGACGTGCAAGGGGAGCGGGCAGCCCGCGGTGGAGGGCCATTACGGGGCGGCACAGGAACCTCGTACCGAAGGCGGTTGAGCAACGATGAAGCTTGGCCTGATCTCCGACACGCACGGCAATCTCGATGGCTGGCGGCAGGCGATGGAGGTTGCGCTCGCCGACGCCGACATCATCATACACTGCGGCGATGTGCTCTATCACGGCCCGAAGTTCGAGCCGGCCGAGGGCTATGCGCCGATGGGCCTCGCCGAGGCGATCAACAACAGCGACGTGCCCGTGTTGATCACTCGAGGCAACGGTGACTCGGACGTCGATCAGCTCGTGCTCGAGGTCCCGCTGCAGGGCCCGTACGTCTTCGCGCAGCTCGAGGGCCTGCGGATCCTCGCCGCGCACGGGCACATTCAGCCACCCGAGGAGCTCCTGCCGCTCGCGGCACAGTGGGGCATCGACCTGCTGCTGACCGGCCACCTTCACGTGCCGGTCGCGCACCGGCAGCTCGGGGTCCTGCACGTCAACCCCGGGACCGTGACCTACCCGCTGGCCGAGGACGCGGCCCTCGCGCGACGGACCTGCGCCACGTGGGAGGATGGCGAGCTCGCTCACTGGAATATCGAAACGGGCGAGAGGCTGGACGTGATGCCGCGGTAAGTCCGGCAATGATGCTCCAACGACCAACCCGCATCCCGCAGGCTTCCGTGCCTCGAAGGGGGGGGGACAGGTGTTAGACGACGCGAAGACGCACCCAAAATGGCTGTACGGCTGGCTCTGCTCCGGCCTCGGCGCCGCATCCGGAGGCATCCTCTTTCTCCTGGCCACGTGGATGCTCTGGCGGCGCGGTGGCTGGCAGCCCGTCGCCGCCGACACGAGCGCGGAGATCGCGCTTTTCCTGCGCATGATCATCGGCGGCCTGCTTGGCGCGAGCATCGCGGGGATGCTCGCCGTCCGCAGACCGCCTGACCTGTCGTTCGCTGTAGCCGCAGGTGGAAGCCTCAGTTACGTTCTGGCGCTTCAGATACTCCTGATGATGCTTTACGTTATCCACCCTGATCTCTGCCGCGGGCCGGCGGCCGGCAGCGTGGGACGGCTGGAGGTCACGGCGATCGCCGGAACGGCGGGTGCGCTCGCACCGCCGCTGATCGCCGTGCTCGTTGTCGCAGTGCGGCCGACATCGGGCACCGCGCGGGATCAAACTGAGGATGCCCTGTAGGTCCGCTTCGCTGCGGTCGGTCACGTGAGGTGAGCCATGAGCGAGACGACTGCGTCGGCTCATCGACGCTGATATTGGCGACGACGCCCATGCCGCTGTAACAGAGCGTGTGGAACAGCAGGTAGTTCTGCGCCTGTACGTGGTAGAGGCCACCGAAGAGCGCCAGTCCTGCCCCCACCGCAGCAGCGGTTTTCAACACCCGGTTCTCTGTCTTCGGCACCCCATCCGTCCCTCACCCGGTGTGGCTCAGCCATCCACCTCCGCAACGAGCCGCGACAGGTAATCGTACGCCTCCCGCAGCTTCTGCTCGGTCGTGATGCCCTCGGGAGCGACGCAGTATCCGCCACGGAAGTCCTCGAGGCAGATGTAGCCGTCGTAATCGTAGTCTGCCAGCGCCTGTATGATCATCTCGAAGTTCGCTATGCCGCCCTCGAGCGAGGCGTTGTCCCACTTCCAGTTGCCGGCGTCGTCGCGGACCCACTGCATGTTCTTCGCGTGCACATGGGCGAGGTACGGGCCGAGGATCTCCACCGCCATGCGCCAGTTCTCCATCCCCTCGATCACCATATTCCCCGGATCGAGGATCGCCCCCACGTGCTCCGGGTCGAAATGCTCCAGAATCCGTATGGTCGCCGATGCAGAAGGACAGATCGTGTTCGCGTGGATCTCAATCAGGGCTTTGACGCCATGATCTGCCGCGAGGGCCTCGATCGTCCGGTAGTTCTCGGTCACCATCTCGCGCAGCTCTTCGTAGTGTGTCGAGCCATCATACCGGGCCGAACCGATCCGCAACATCGGCGCGCCCATCGCTGCGGCGCCCTTCATCAGTCGCTCGATCTTCTCGAAGTCGCCGGTGTCTGACGATGTGCCCAGCGACGGAATCTCGAGCCCGTGCTTCTCGGCGACCTTGCGGGCCTCCGGCGCGTCCTCCTCGAGATTCTCAAGACTCACATGCCACTCGTCGCCGGTCCCGAAGACCTGATCCTTATACCCCACCGTCCACTCGATCCCCGAGTAGCCGATCTCGGCAACCTTCGCCGCCGCGTCATCTCGCCGGTAATCGGGGAGCACGATTGAATACACGCCAAGCTTCATCAGGTGCGCCTCCTCGCGCCATACTCTTCTGTTGACCACAGCCTGATCAGCGACTTTCGGCCCCACCGGTTGGGAATCCTCCCGCTGGCTGTCTGGCGATGTCCTGAAGCCGTGGGGGCATGTGGATACTCCCGCCCCGAACTTAACACAGGTCTAATCCTCGGTTAACCGGGCATCAATCGGGCCCGTCCATCATTGGCCTCGACACAGGCCGGGGAGACGTAGCTCACGCAACGCCCCGCAATGACCCCTGACAACCAGCCCGCTCGACGCCCGGACCGCGTGGGCTCATATCGAGCAGGCGCGGGCTCCCGCGCACCGATTGCACGTCCCCCACACTTGCAGGTCTCCGCGCACGCCCTGGCGAAGCTACTATGACCATGCCATTCTCCGACGTCATCGGCCACGAGCAGGCCATCGAGGTCCTCAGGCACGCTATCGCCGCAGACCGCATCGCGAAGGCGTACCTCTTCGTCGGGCCGCCGAATACCGGTAAGACGATGGTCGCCCGACAGTTCGCCCGCACGGTCAACTGCGAGAACCCGGTCGGCGAGGATGAGGGCCGCCTCGACGCCTGCGGTGTCTGCCATAACTGCGTGCGGATCGAGCAGGAGAATCACCCGGACCTGCGGGTGATCCGCCCTTCCGTGCGCGTGGATGTCTCCGAGCGGGCCGAGGACGTGGAGGCCGCCCTCGGGGAGGAGACCGAGGGGGTCTCGCGCACCGTCATGACCGGCAGCCGAGATGTCTACATAGAGCTGCCTGACGCGGTGATCTACATCGACCAGGTCCGCGACCTCATCCGCCATGGCGCCGCCAAACGCTCGGGCGCCAGACGCAAGTTCTACATCATCTGCAACGCGGAGAGCATGGGCATCGAGGCCGCCAACGCGCTGCTTAAGACCCTCGAGGAGCCGCCGCCCGACACCACCATCATCCTCACCACCTCACGCGAGGACCAGCTCCTCGACACGATCGTATCGCGCTGCCAGCGAATACGCTTCCAGCCCCTGCCTCACGCCGAGCTGCGCGCCGCCCTCCACGAGCGGTTTCCGGGGGCTGATGACGAGCTGATCCGCGCGGTGACCGCAATGGCCGGCGGCCGCTACGGTCGTGCTCGCTTCCTGATGGATGCGCCGGACCTGATCGAGCTCCGCGGGGCCCTGCTGGACCTCGCCGCCTCCACAGCCGAGGCGCCGCTGGCGGAGTGCCTGCACCTTGGCGAGAAGCTCGCCGAACTGCCTGAGCGTTGGTGGGAGGCCTCGCAGCAGGCCGAGGAGCTGGCCGGGGCTACATCTGACGTCGAGCGGGAGCTGCGAAACAGGGCGCTCGAGCAGCTCCACAGGCGCAGCCCCGACCGCATCAAGCGCATCCAGATGAACGAGCTGCTCGACATCCTCCAGACCTGGTACCGTGACCTTACGCTCCTGCGGAAGGCGTCCGCGACCGAACTGGTCGTCAACGCCGACCGCGTCGAGCAGCTCCAGGAGCTGGCCAGGGATTACACACCGTCCGGGCTGATCTGGGCCTCAGAGGTCATTGAGGACGTCCGGCGGGATCTCGCCGTCAGGAACGCGAACTTCGCACTGGCGTGTCAGACCCTCATGGTCAAGCTCATCGCCGCGCGGCGTCGGCGATAGGATATTGGGAGCAGACAATGATCGAGTTCGACAGGTCCGAGGCGCTCGCAATACTGCGCGGGGTGCTGCAATCGACGCTCGCACTCCTCGCCGCAGCAAGCTTCGGCGGATGGGTCGTCACCCTCGTCTTCCTGACCCGCTCGACCGGGAGCGATGGCGACCTGCGTCTCGCCTTCGTGGTCGTCACTGTCCTCTACGCGCTGCTCGCGCTCGCCGTCGGCAACGCCATGGGACGCCGCCAGGGGACGCGCGGCATCACCATCGCCGCCCTCAGTGCGCTGCTGGCCTGGGGCATCCTGGAGCTCAACTTCGCGCTGTGGCAGATCGGCTCCGATCAGATGCGTGTGCCGTTCATCGTCGGGGTCGCCACGGCAGCGGTGGGCGCGGCGATCGGGGTCTCGCGAGCAGCGGATCGCGAGGCCCTGCGTGTGCAGCTTCAGGAGGAGCTGCGCGAGCTGGCCGAGGATGAGCAGTCAGGACTGAGGACCGCTTCTCTGGCCGCCGGCAAGAGCGATGCGGCGGTCCCTGAACCCGAAGCTGACGACAGAACCGAGGAGTAGATGTCCATGCAGCAGTTCCGTCAGTTTAAGGTCGCCGGTCAGCAGATCGCCGCCACGCTTCACATCCCCGGGGACACACCCGCTCCGGGAGTCGTCATGTGCCACGGCTTCACCGGCCACCGGATCGAGGCGCACTTTCTCTTCGTGAAGGCCGCGCGCGCCCTCTGTGACGCGGGCCTCAATGTCCTGCGCTTCGACTTCCGCGGCTCCGGCGAGAGCGAGGGGCGCTTCGTGGAGATGACCGTCGAGACCGAGATCACCGACGCGCTCGCGGCCCTCGACGTCCTCCGCGCTGAGCCCACCGTCGATGCGAACCGCGTGGCGGTCCTGGGACTGAGTCTCGGCGGACTCGTCGCCGCATGTGCGGCCGCTCGTGACGAGGTGCAGGCGCTGGTGCTCTGGTCCGCAGTGGCCGACCTTCCGGACGTGTTCAACGCCCGGCTCGATGCCGCGGGCGGCCTGGAGATCATCGAGCGCGACGGATACTACGAGGCGGGCGCCCACCGCATCGGGCGGGGATTCGTGGAGACCGTGCGGTCAGTCGACCCCCTGGCGGAACTGGCCCACTGGCGCGGGCCGGCGCTCATCGTCCACGGCTCCGAGGACGAGACGGTGCCAGTGGAGCACGCCCACCGTTATCTCCAGACTCTCTCCGAGGACAGAGCAGCGCTGCATATCGTCGAGGGCGCCGACCATACCTTCAGCAGCGTGGCGTGGGAGCGGGAGGTCATCGACCTGAGCTGCGACTGGCTTGTGAGGCGGCTGCGATGAGAGCTGCCTTCGACCCCGCCGACTGGATCGACCGCCTCGGCTTCAACACCGCATCGCTGCCCGGTCGCTCACTCGAGCACGCTGCACGAGAGGGCCATCGGCTCGGCCTTCGGGGCATCGAGATCCTGGCGTTTGAGGGCTATCGCCACACCCGGGGCGACCTCGCCGGCGTCTGGCTCGATCGCCTCGAGGACGCCGACCGCGATCGGCTGCTTGCCATCCTCGAGCCCTTCGACCACGTCGCGGTGCACGCGCCGTTCTGGGACGTCGCGCCCTTCGCGGCCAATCCGGCCGTCCGCGCGGCCTCGCGCCAGCAGCTCCTCGCGATTATTCGCAACTGTGCAGCCATCGGCGCCTCGACGGTCACAACGCACGTCATCCCCCGCGTTGGCTTCGCGCTTGAGGAGTTCCGCGCTGATGTCGTGGATTTCTACCGCCGGGTGGGCGATGTCGCCGCCGATCATGGCATGACCGTAACGATCGAGACGGGATACCCGCAGGGGATCGACGAGTTCGCATCGCTCATCGTCGAGATCGGCCACCTCGCAGTCGGCGCCAACGTCGATGTCGGGCACCTGCGCGGCCTGCTGAGCGAGGAGGAGCGCCGGCCGGAGGCGCTCGAAGAGGCCTACAACGCTCTGCTGCGCCGGCACGTGCGCTCGCTGGGGAGGAAGATCTACCACACGCACATGCACGACGTCCACGCAGAGGGCATCCGCGACCATCGGGAGTGCGGCACAGGCGTCATCGACTTCGAGGCCCTGCTGCGGGAGCTGCGATCGGCCGGCTACCACGGGCTGATGAACTTCGAGTTGGAGGAGCCGGACGCGGCCGGAGCGCTTGAGCGCAGCCGCGCGCGACTTGTCCGCGCGATCGAGGCCCTGCGCTGAGATCAGTCGTGGAGGCGATGCAACCCGAGCTTCTCCCGCCAGGCCTGCTCCTCGTTCATGAAGTAACGCTGGCGAACCAGGTTTACGGCCTTCGAGTAGCACTCACCGTAGTTCGAGATATTGCGGATCTTAAGAGTCCGATGGTGGTGGTAGACGAAGCCCAGGGGCCCGGCCATCGGCGTCTCGCCAAACTCGGACTCTGCGGACGATAGAATCCTGTCGCGTGCCGCCGCGACCGCGCTGCGCGTGATCTGTGATTGCGTCCACTCGTAGGGGTAGTTGCTCGCGTAGTAGTCGGCGACCTCATACGCGCGGTTGGTCAGTCCGGGGCGCAGGGCGAGGGCGTAGAGAACCAGCAGTCGCAGGAAGAACTGCTCCTCCTTGGTGTGCTTCGGCAGCATGAGGTAGCGGCGTCCCAGGACCACCTTGCGGTAGGCCTGCTCGGCCACCTGCCGCGTGTGGTGTGTGGTGTTGAGCTCATTCATCTGCTCCATCGTCCAGCTCTCCATCCCCTGGTTGAGCTGCTCGATGTACTGCCTCGTTCGCTCGTTCCGGATTTCGAGCCTCGTTGCTCGCGCCATGGTCTGATGCCCTTCGATACAGCATCGTTAGCCGTCATAACCCGGGCCTGAGCCGCGCCCGGGAAAGCATTTCGGCGCCCTTCGGCTCAGGTCCTGCCCCTCAGCGCCCCGTGATAGCGGTGCGCGATCGCCGCCAGCGCAAACGCCATGGCGTACACCGCCGCGCCTCCCAGCAGCACCGTCTGAAAGCCCCACAGCTTGGCGGCAAGCATCGCCGACACCGAGCCGAGGACCGAGGCCACACCGTTGATCCCCCACGCCCATGGGACCACGTTCCCGGCCCACTCCCCCACCTCGCGCAGCCCCGTGGGGAACGGCATCCCCATCGCGAAGCCCAGCGGCAGCAGCACCGCCATCGTCACGAGACTGCGCAGCCCAACGTTCCACGCCAGCGTCGCCGACAGGATCGCCGGCAACGCCCACAGAAGCACCACCACCGCCACGCAGACCACCAGCGCTGAGATCGCGGCGGAGCGCAGCATGCGGCGCTCAGGCCACGCCTGGCTGTACAGGCTTCCCGCGCCGCTGCCAACGAGCAGCGAGAACAGGATGACCGACAGCGTCAGCGCCGGATAGCCCAGATACAGGATCAGCTTCTGGGCCAGCACAACCTCCACCAGCATATAGCCCGCGCCCAGCAGCATGAAGTAGAACACCGCGCCCGCCAGCGGCGCAGGCCGACCCGAGCCGGTCCGCGTCAACCACACGATCGTCCCCGCCCCGAACAGCAGGACGGCGAGCACAATCGCGCCCACGAACCGCGCCATCTCCGGTGGTATACTGGGATGGAAATCGATCACGAACGGGCGGTCATCCGTGCGCGGGCTCACATCGACGGTGCCGGCCGGCCACCACTGTCTGTCGAAGCGCTGCACGAATTCCTCCATCCCGACGTCCTGCAGCCAGCCGAAAGGCGGCGCGTCGTAGGCGTCCGGGAAGTACACCGGCACCAGTCCCAGCGCGATCGCCGTCTTCGCAAGTTCGGCCGATCGCTCGGCCGTGAGCGGCTCGCGGAAGACCACCACCATGTGCCGGTAAGGGCCCAACGCATACTCCCTCGCGGGCACGCTGAGCACGACGATATGGCGCAGCACCTGCTCCCTCGGCACGCCCTCCCGAGCCAGCGCCTCATAGCCGGTCAGCACGAGGCGCGCGAGCACCAGCGGATGCTGACAGACGATCGCAAGCTGGCCCCGCTCGGTGAGGTGATCGAGGTAGTCGCCAAAGCCCTCGACCGTGTGCACGTAGCTCTCGACCAGCGCCAGGCTGCTTGCGGCGGTCGTCGCCGTCTTCGTCAGCGCCATATAGATCAGATCATAGTCCCGCTGTGAGCGGCGGACATAGCTGCGTCCCTCGGCGACTTCCAGGTGGACATTGCTGTAGTCGTAGACCGGGCCCACGAAATCACGGAAGCGCCGAACGATCGGCAGCATCGATGGGTTCAGCTCCGCGCCCTCGATCCGCTCCGCGCCCACCGCCTGCGCCAGCAGCACGTCCAGGCCGGCGCCGGGACCGATCAGCAGCACATCGTCGGGACGGCCGGTGCGAAATGGGAAGAAGCCGATGAAACGCTCGTAGCGCTGCGCAAGGTCGTCGAGGTCGCCCTCGAAGTGAATGAGGTTCGTCGGTACTTCGCCGTCCGTGTAGACGTAGAGATCGTCCTCGGCGTGGTACTGCCCGTCATCCGGACGCGCGTACTGCACCACGTCCGTGCGCGCGAACGCGTTCCACTCAGTGTGGACGATGCGCGCCTTGATGTCCGGATCCGCCAGCTCCTGGAACAGCGGCTTGGCCGCGTGACCGGCGTCGACAGGGATCCGGGGAAGATCGATGAGGGGGTCCTGCAGGCTCAGGGCGACGGCCACTGCGGCCCCGGCGGCCAGCGCGCCGCCAACCGCCCGCCACCCGACCGATGGAGCGACCACCGCCGCCGCTATCGCGGCCAGTCCCGCGCAGAGAAAAGGAACTCCGGTGGCCCCGAGAAGCTGCAGCGCGATGATGACACCGCAACTGCCCAGGGCGGCGCCGGTGAGGTCGTAGAAGTACATCCGCCCGCCATGCCGCGACCAGACGGCGAAAGCGTGACTGAGGAAGCCGCCCACGAAGATGAACGGCACGATGCAGATCCCGCCCACCACCGCCAGCGACGTCAGATGGCGAGCCAGTCCCGGCGAGAACAACAGCGCGATGGAGCCGGCGAAGCAGACCGCCGCGCTCCCTGCAAGCGCGCTGAGCGTCGCGCGGTCATCGGCATGCGAGCGGCCGCGTAACCACAGGAAGTCCAGCAGCCCTCCAACGCCCAGTCCGCAGGTGGCCAGTGAGATCGCGAGGAACACGAAGTGGTAGCGCAGCAGGACGCTGAAGGCGCGCGTCAGCGCAACCTCGAACGTCAGCGCGCTCAGGGCAATGAGAAACACGCCCGCCAGCACTGAGGCGGGCACTTCCGGCCCCGCTCGGGAGGTCGTATCAGTCAGCTTCCGCGCCCTCTTTCGCGGGCTCAATGTCTCGCGTATATCTGCACTTCGGGTAGCCGGTGCAGCCGATGAACTTGCCGCGCCGCCCCTCCCGGATCGCCAACTTCTTCCCGCACTCGGGACATTCCTCGTCCAGCATCTCCGGCTCCGGCGGCTCCCAGCCTGCCTCGATTGCCCGCTTGATCGACGCCGTGCCCTTGCACTCGGGGTAGTTCAGACAACCCAAAAACTTCCCGCGGCGTCCGCTTCGCACCGCCATCGGTCCGCCGCACTTCGGACAGGGCACCGGCACGCGATTGCTGCCGTTGCCCTCACCGTTGGCGGCCGTAAGTTCGGGCGAGGCCTCGCCAACGATCTTCTCGCCCGCATACTCGCGCGTATACCGACACGCCGGGAAGTTCGAGCAGCCGAGAAACTTCCCCCGGCGCCCCTCGCGCACGATCAGCGTACCATCCCCACACTCCGGGCAGCGCTCATCAGTCTCCATCGGCCTGCCACGTTCCTTCGGCTGGCCATCGGGCCCGACGTCGGCCGCATACCTGCACTCGGGATACCCGCTGCAGGCGAAGAACCGCCCGTACCGCCCGGTGCGGATCACCAGCGGCTTTCCGCACTCGGGGCACTCGAACTCCGTCTCCTCCACCGGCGGCGTCTCCAGCACATCGCTCGAGAGGTCACGGGTGTAGTCACACCCGTTGCCATCCCTCTCGTAGTTCTCGCAGCCGGCGAACTTCCCTCTCGTGCCGTAGCGGATCAGCAGCCGCCCGCCACACTTCGGGCAGGTCTCGCCCTCCAGCACCTGCGGCTCCGCGTTCCTGGCCTCCTCCACCTCCTCGTGGAAGGGTCCGTAGAACTCGCGCAGCACCTCATGCCAGTCGCGCTCACCCCGCTCGACGGTGTCGAGATCCGCCTCGATATTCGCGGTGAACTCGATGTCCATGATCTCCGGGAAGTTGTCCACCAGGTAGTCGCTCACCGCGGCCCCCAGCGCCGTCGGCGCAAACGCACGGCGCTCCATCCGAACGTAGCGCCGGGTCCGCAGCGTGTCGATGATGTCCGCGTAGGTGCTCGGCCGCCCCACGCCGTTGGCCTCAAGCTCCGCCACCAGCGAGGCCTCGGTGTAGCGTGGCGGCGGACTCGTGAAGTGCTGCTCCGGGGTGACCTCGACGAGAGCAAGCTCCTCGCCCTCCTCAAGCTCCGGCAGGGACCTGTCCTCGTCATCGCGAGGCATCACCGCGCGCCAGCCGGGGAAGACCACCACCTGCCCGGTCGCCCGCAGTCCCATCCGCCCGGCCTCGATATCCACGGTCGTCCGGTTCGTGATCTCCGGAGCCATCTGCGATGCGACAAACTGTCGCCAGATCAGCTCATACAGCCGATACTGCTCATCGCTGAGCACGTCCTTCAGGCTCTCGGGCGTGCGCTGCACGGACGTGGGACGGATCGCCTCGTGCGCCTCCTGCGCGCCCTTGACCCTCTTGCCGCGCGCGCCCGGACCCACGAACTTCTTGCCCCACCTGTTCTCGATAAACTCCGCGGCCTCCTTCCGGGCCTCAGCCGCGACATTCGTCGAGTCAGTGCGCATGTAGGTGATCAGACCGTGGCTGCCGTCCGCCATCTCCACACCCTCGTAGAGCTGCTGCGCGACGGCCATCGTCCGCCGCGCCGAGAACCGCAGCCGGTTCGACGCCGCCCGCTGCAGCGTCGAGGTGATGAACGGAGCGCTGGGGTTGTTCTTGCGCTCCTGCTGCTCGATCTCGGCCACGACGTAGGTCGCATTCCGCAGCTCCTCGACGACCGGGGTCACCTCGTCCTCTGAGGTCAGCCCGTGCTCCTCGCCGTCGATCGTCCTCAGCTCGGCGTCAAACTGCTCGCCATCCTCCGGCTGCAGCGTCACGCCAATCGTCCAGTACTCCTCCGGCTCGAATGCGATGCGCTCACGCTCGCGATCCACGATCAGCCGCAGCGCGACGGACTGCACCCGCCCCGCCGAGAGACCCGCCCTCCGGCCGCCACCGATCTTCTGCCACAGAACCGGGCTCAGCTCAAAGCCAACCAGACGGTCGAGGATCCTGCGCGCCTGCTGCGCCTCGACGCGATCCATGTCGATCTCGCCCGGGCGCTTCAGCGCCTCCAGCACCGCCTCGCGCGTGATCTGGTTGAACTGGATTCGCCGGGCGTTTTCGAGGCCAAGTTCGTCCTTAATATGCCACGCAATCGCCTCGCCCTCGCGATCCGGGTCGGTCGCGAGATAAACCTCTTCCACGTCCTTCAGGCGCTTCTTCAGCTCCCTGATCGTCTTCCTGCCGCTCTTCGTGACCACGTAACGCGGCTCGAAGTCGGCGTCCGTGTCCACGCCCATCTCATCGTCAGGCAGGTCGCGTACATGGCCCATCGACGCAAGCAGCTCGTAGTCATCATCGAAGAAGCTCGAGAGCGTGCGTGTTTTGGTCGGTGACTCGACGATAATTGCTTTCTTCGCCACGGTATCATCACCGCAAGATCATTGCGGATAGCTTTCGTCTGGGTTGTGTGTTCCTTCGTCCGAGATCGGTCGGGCCGGGTCAGATGCGGACAAACTGGTTCCCCGGAAAACGCCGGACCAAACCCTTAACCTCCAAGAGCATCAGCGCCGAGGAGACCTGCGGCGCGGCCAGTTCGCACTCGGCGATCACGTCATCGATATTCCGCGGCTGGTGGTCGAGAGCGTCCAGCACCCGCCGCTGGTCGGCGGGAAGGTCCTCGATCTTGCGCTCCCGCTCCGCGTCCGGCTCACGCTCAGGCACCGCCTCGAGGAGTATCCCCAGGCCTTCGACCACGTCCTCCGCAGTCTCCACCAGGGTCGCCCCGTGACGTATCAGGTCATGGCATCCGCGGCTGACCGGGCTCGTGATGTTCCCGGGCACAGCGAACACCTCGCGGCCCTGCTCGCCCGCAACCCGCGCAGTGATCAGCGCCCCGCTCTTAAGCGGGGCCTCCACCACGATGGTTCCCAGCGACAGCCCGCTGATGATACGATTTCGCTGCGGAAAGCGATCCCGCGTGGCCGGCGTTCCGGGCGCCAGCTCGGTGACGACCGCACCGGAAGCAACCATCTCGTGCTTCAGTTTAGCGTTGGCTGCCGGGTAGTTCACATCGATCCCGCAGGCCATCACCCCGATGGTCCGGCCTCCGGCATCCAGCGCCGCTCGGTGGGCGATCGTGTCGATGCCCAGGGCCAGCCCGCTGACGACCGTGAAGCCGCGGCGCACAAGCTCCCCGACCAACCGCTCGGCAACCTGCTCGCCGTACGGGCTGCACCTGCGCGTTCCCACCATCGCGACCGCCAGATCGTCACGGGATCGAAGCTCGCCGCGAACATAGAGAAGTGGAGGCGGATCCGCACACTCACGCAGAAGCTGAGGATACTCCTCGCTGGTGATCGGCACCAGCTTCACGCCAAGCTCCCGCAGCATCTCCCGCAGGCCATCGATGTCAAACTCCGACCGCAGCTGCCTGAGCATGCGCACGTGGGTTGCCGTGATCCCCGCAACCGACCTGAGGCTCTCGCTGTCCGCCTCAAGAATCGCCTCCGGCGAGCCGAACGCCTCCAGCAGCGCGCGCTGCCGGCCGGCCGTGAGGCCGCTGCAGCTCAGATGCAGCCACGCGTCCTCATCTGACGTGCCGCGAACGGTCATGGTTCACCCCCCGCGCGTCTGCGTTCGTCCGATTGGGGCGGCGTGAAAAAGCCGCCAAGAGACCCATGAGGGCCCCTTGGCGCTGTGATCTCATGATGCCGCAGGAGCGTCGCCTACACCTCGCCGGCCTCGTCCTCCACCGACTCCGCCTCCGCCGCCTGCACCGTCGCGGCGCGCGAGACGCCGCCCTGCTCATTCATGCACTCCTGCAACCTGGCCTTGAGCTGTGCGACGCGCTCCTGGAGCGCCTTCAGCTTCTTCGCGCGCTCCTGGCTGCGTGCCTGCTCCACCCCCAGCCGCTCTCTTGTCGCCTCAAGCGTCCGGCGCATCGACGCCCATGGCATCGCCATCACGAGCGCCATGATGATCGCGCCGATGGCAAGCCCCGCCAGCGGCAGAACCCAAATCGGCACCACCGCCGCCCAGCCGGGCCCCGGATCCATTCCGAAGCGGAAGCCGGTCACCTCGAGCACCTGCGGATTCCACATCGCGAACAACACTGCGTACGCGATGAAGATGATCAGCAGCAACACTGTAAGTACCGCCTGAGCCATGCTCTGCCCTCCTGGCTGTCTCGATGCCTGCACCTCCGCACCGTGCCGATGCTTACGGCACCATCGGCGCCATCATCTCCGGCGGCATCTCCATCCCCGGTTCCATGCCCGGACCCATACCGGGCTCGAACTGCTGGCGCTGCTGCCGCGGTAGCTCCGGTGGATTGAGCCGATTGTCGATGGTCATCGACACGTAGCGCCTTGCTGTGTTGCCTCGCCAGTCGGTCGCAGAGAACTCGATGACCTTCACGCCGTTCGAGAGGTTCGCCGCCGCGCCACGCGGAGCGTAGATATACCACACGAGCCCCTCGGTCGCGTCGTAGGTGAAGTCCGCCCGCTCGCCGTTAATCGTCACCGAGACGCTCTCGGGATCGACCCCGGAACCCTCGTCCGTTAGCTGCAGTGACAGGTAGATCGGCGGCGTCCCCGGGATCTGGATGTCGGACGCGTAGCGATCCGGGAAATCGTCCTCATCAGCGATCTCCGGCGCAAACTCAACCCGCGTGCGGCCCTTGCCCGGGACCTCCAACACCGCATCGGCGATCGTCGGCTCGATGTTGTCCGGCGCCTGGAAGTCGAAGCCATAGACAACATTGTCCGCGCCCGTCGTGTAAAGAGCGTTCTCAGTCACCGCGACCGCCGCATTGACGATCTCCTCGAAGACGACCTCTCGCGGTTCGCCAGTGCGACCAGTTCCCGGCTCCATGCCGGGGCCGCCGGGCTCCATCCCCGGGCCTCCCGGCTCCATCCCCGGTTCCATCATCCCGGGCATCATCCCCGGTCCCATGCCGGGCTCCATTCCTGGACCCATCGCGCCTGGCCCGGCCCCGGGCTGCGCGACCTGCTGGGGCACCTCGGGGAGGACGTACTTCCAGCGAAGCTCCTGGCCGTCAAGGGAGACAGCCATGAGCGTGCGGTCCCCGGACTTGAACACCACCACGTCATCAACGATCGAGACCGCGCTGGAGATCGGCTCGAGGTTGCCCTCGGCAGGATAGCGCCAGATTGCGCGGCCCCGGTTCGCATCAATGCAGTACACCGCCCCGCCGCGGGTCCCGACGTACACCCGTCTGCCCTGAACCGCCGGAGCGCCCACGATCAGGTCCGCCGCGCGGAACGGCCGCGGCCAGACCAGACGACCGGTGTAGATATCCCGGGCCATGAGGTTGCGCCCGGAGGCGTAGATGACCTTGGTCCGCTCGCCCACCGGAGAGGCGAAGAACGCTTTGTGGGCGAGGGCCTCCGACCAGATCGGCCGCCCCTGGTTGTTCAGGCAGTAGATCCGATTGTCGAGGGAGCCGACAACGACCACATCGCGATAGACCAGCGGCGAGGCCTTGATGTCGCCCCCTGTCTCAAACTGCCAGATCGGCTGGCGGGTCTCCAGATCAAGGGCGACGACCCGGTTCGCGTCGGAGCCGAAGTACAAAACACCATACGCGAGGACGGGCGAGCAGTCCACGCCGGCTCCCGTCGGGTAGCGCCACTCCACCGAGCCGTCCTCGGCATCCACGGCCCACAGGTTCCCGTCGCGCGAGCCGAAGTAGAGGACCCCGTCGGCCAGCACCGGACTGGAGTAGATCGCATCCCCGGTGGCGCGCTCCCACACAAGGGCCCCGGTGACGCGGTCAATCGCGTACACCGACGAGCCCACCGGCGCGTAGATCATATCCTCACCAACGGCCGGCGTGGCGATCGACCTGGCCTCGTTGTCATCGATGGTGTGTTTCCAGGCAAGGCTGACCGGCAACTCAAGGCTCGCCGGCGAGACACCCGAACTCTGCTCGTCGTACCGTGGCAACCAGGTGCCGTCCTGCGCAAAGCCCGCGGACGCCAGCATCATGACGATGACGATCACAGCAGCACGTCGCATAGCCGTCCCTCCACTGTGCACAAGTGCGCCGCCTCATTGTTCCGCGGCGTCCGGTCCGTTCAGCCGCACGGCCCAGGTCTCGTCGAAGATCTCCCGCATCGCATCACGAACGTCGACGGCGTCCACTGCCGCGATCTCGCCCGCAAGCCGACTGTCCCTGCGGTAGCCCGACGGCCCCCCGATCAGCTCAAAGAGCCCCAGATAGTGCGCAATCTCCGCGTTCCGTTGCCTCTGCAGCGCGTGGCGCCCTATGAGATAGCGCTTCGCCCTCCGCAACTCGCTCGGGCCCGCCGGTTCGTCCATGATGCTGTCAATCTGCGCGTCAACAGCGTCCATAACGTCATTGAGTTTCTGCGGGTCACAGGTTACCAGCACGATCGCCGATGGGGCCGTGAGAGATGGCGTCAACTCTGCTCCGATTGTGTAAGATAGCGCCCTCTCCAGCCTCAGCGCCCGATACAGCCGGCTGTCCATTCCCGACCCGAGCATCGCAATGCCAACCGCCGCCGCCGGGTACAACGGGTCGTCGAGCGATATGCCCCGTGCTCCCACACAGTAGACCCCGGTGGGCCCTGTCGCGGCGATGAGCTCGCCGTCGGCGCTCCCGCCCGGTGGTGGAAGAGGCGCCTCCTCCGGGATCGACCCCGGCAGCAGGCCACTCATCGTTCGCGCCACGACCTGCAGCGCCCGGTCCTCGTCAACGCCTCCACTCAGCGAGATGACCGTGGCGTTCGGCAGGTAGTGCCTGGCGTGAAAGTCCGCTACGTCATCGACCGTCACGGCAGCGATGACAGTCACGTCGCCGCTGCCGGGGCCTCCGTCCCCGACACCCGGGTAGAGGCGCTCGTGGACCCGATCGATTGCCCACGTGGTCGGCACTTCGTTTCTGGCCGCGAGTCTCCGTATCAGCCCGGCTCGCACCAGTTCCGCTGCATCCGCCGACCACTGCGGCTCGAACAGCATCTTCCGCATCGCCAGCGAGCATTCGCTCAACGAATCCGCCGGCGCCGCAAGTTGAAGCTGCACGTAGTCCGCCGAGACCGAGGCGTCGACCCGAATCGCCGCCTCGCGCAGCAGATCCCGGCAGCAGTCGCCGCGCGCGATCATCGTCTGCGTGAACTGCCGCAGACCACGCGTGCCGGCTCGCTCGTGTAGAGCCGTCGCCCGGACGAACGCGGTCATCACGACCGTCGCCGTGTGCTCGTTGCCCGTGGCGACGATCCGCATCCCGTTGGCCAGATGTTGCTTCGTCGCCGCCTCAGCCGCCCGCGGGCCCACGCAGAGGGCCCACGCGATCGCGAGCATTGCCAGAGTCGCCCGCCGAGCGCATATCACCGCCATCGCTACCCGGTGGTCAGCCGCTGCAGGGCCTCCCTGGCCTCAATGTTATCGTCCTGCGCGTCAAGCGCCGCTCCGTACGCGGTGATGGCCTCGTGAGGCCGCCCCTGCCGCTCGTAGAGCCGCCCGAGGCGCACGTAGATCTCCGCGTCCGCCTCCACGCTTGGCGATATCGAAAGCGCCGAATCCAGCGCCGCCTTCGCCGCATCGTACTGCTCAAGCTCAGAGTAGGCGTCCGCAAGCTGCAGCAGCGCCTCCAGATACGCCGCGTCCAGCGCCAGCGCCTTGTTCAGCGCGGTGATCTCGCGGTCGTACTGGCCCGAGAAGTGATAGGTTCGCGCGATCAGGTAATACAGATAGCTGCGTTGCACCGCCGTGTTCGCGACCGTCGCCTCCGGTATGCGCTCGAGCGCCTCCTCATACTGCATCCGGGCGCGGTGCCACGAGCCCATCTGGAAGAAGGTGTTCCCGAGATTCGTGTAGGGCTCATGCGCCGTCGGATCGGCCTCGATCGCGTTGGCGAAGTACTCGCTCGCCGCTCCAACGTCGCCCATATAGTAGTGCGCCAGGCCGGCGGCGTTGTATGCCTGCGCGTTGTCGGGGTCGAGGTTGATCGCGGTCTGGGCGGCGGTGATCGCCCGATCGTACTGCTCGTCCTCCATGTAGGCTTCGGCCAGCGCGCCGTAGATGTCCGCTCGCCGCGGCGCCATCTCGAGGGCGGTCTGCAGGTCGTCGATCGCATCCTCCGGCTGGTTCAGCTCCAGATACGCCTGGGCGCGGCCGAGGTACGCGTCAACGTACTGCGGATCGATCGCAATGGCCTCGTCGAAGCGCGCGATGGCGTCCTCGAAGCTGTGGGAGACGATGTTTCGCTCGGGATTTGACACGTAGGTGGCCGCCTGGAAGTAGAAGATCTCCCCGAGCGCAACGTGGGCCGGCGCGAACTGCATGTTGATCATCAGCGCCTGGTCCACGGCCCGGATGGCCTCATCCACGGTCGAGATCGGCTTGAAAAGCAGACCGTCGTTATAGAAGGTGTCCTTCGCCTGCTCGAAGTACGCCAGACCGATCTTGGTATGGGGCAGCGGATCGGCCTCGTTGCCGCCCTTGTGCGGATCGAGGGCATCCCGGTAGAGGTTGCGGGCGCGAGCATATTCGCCGGCCGCAACGGCCGCGTCACCGTAATCGATGTAGAGCAGCGGCCGCATGGTCTTTTCCTGCACGAACTCGCGGGCGCGATTGTACTCCTGCGCCAGATCCTCCTGCAACCGCTGCTTCTGGCGCTGCACCTCCGTGCTCAGCCCGCCCTCGGCCTCGCGCGCGGTCAGCCTGTCGAGCTGGCGCCTCATGCGGTCCCACTCATCGATGACGTCTACCGCCTGCTCGTACTCCTCGAGGGCCAGCTCATACTCACCGAGCTGGTAGTAGGCCAGGCCACGGTAGTAAAGTGACTCGACGAAGTTGGGGTTATGGTCGAGGGCCTGTTCGAGGGTTCTGAGGGCGTCCTCGTAGCGTCCGGCCCAGTAGTAGACCCGTCCGAGCGCATTGAACACCTCGGCCAGATCCCGGAACTGCCGGTTCCGCAGCTCGGTCTGCAGCACGCGGATGGCCTCGTCGTAGGCCCCGAGCTGCTCGTAGATCAGCCCGATGTAGTAGTTCGTCCCCGGCCGGTCGGGGCGCAGCTCCCGCGCCCGGCCCAGCGCATTCAACGCGTCCTCGTACTCCCCCATCTCGTAGCGCGCTACCCCAAGGTAGTACCAGGCCGCTTCATTGTCGGGACTCGCCGTGGTCACCTGCTCAAGCTGGCGGATGGCACCCGGGTAGTTCCGCTCCTGAAACAGTCTCACGGCCTCGGCAAAGTCCGGATCAACGTCCTGGGCCGAGACAGTCATACAGCATAGCAGCAGGCCTGCCAGGAGGCCGTACATGATAATCCCGCGGACCCGGCTCGTCATCGTCATCCGGTATGCTCCCTTCAGAGCCACGGTCGCCCATGCGGGCGATATTATATGACAGCCCTCGCGCCGCTGTCAACGGACGTAAGCAGGGCGCCAACAGCCCGGAGAGCGGTCCCCTCCGCACGGCCATCGACCGCATTCCTGCTCTCAAAAGACTTCTAAGAGGCTCTCTTCGCCTCGCGCGCCCTCCTATCCTTCCACCGAACCGATTCGCGGCAAACACCCGGACGCGATCCGGTGCCGCACGGCCTCCCCGGGGGCGCTATCCACCGACGAGATCGCTCTCGTAGAACTTCATGCGCAGCTTCCCCTGCCCCGTGGTGATCCAGATCTCACCCGGCGCGTGCTCGTAGACGTCCGGGTACGAGATGCGATGCTGCACCGGGTTGCCGCCCTCGGGCGTGCGATTGCGCGCAACCACCACAGGTTCGCTCCACGTCTCACCCTCGTCCTCGCTGAAAGCGACCGATATCTCCTCCCGGCGGCCGATGTTCTTCGGCCGCCCCTCCGCGAAGCGGTTCCACACGAGCAGGATCCGCCCGCTGGTGAGCCGCAACAGGATTCCGGGGGCCCCGCTGGCCTCAATGCCCGATGGCCCGATCTCCTCCCACGTTATACCCTCATCTTCGCTGAAGGCCTCGTAGAATTCGCCCGAGTAGGTGCGAATCAACATCAAGATCCGCCCATCCTCAAGCTCCACGATCGTCGGCTCGATGCCCCCGGCGTGGTCCCCCTTGCCGCCGAGGTCGATCACGTTCGCGCTCCGACGCCACGTCTCTCCGTCATCGTCGGAGACCCATGTGAAGCTCACGTGATGCCCCGGATCGGGCACCGCAACCTGGCTGACCAGGATCAGGCGCCCGCTGTCGGTCTGGATCATGTTGTGCACGTACCCGCACCAGCCATCCTGCAGCTTAAACGGCTTCTCCCAGGTCTCGCCCTCGTCGAGGCTGCGCACGATGTAGACCGGAAGCTGGCACTCAGGCGTCGGACCAACGCCATCGTAATCCCACGCGAAGTTCTTCTCCGCGAAGTTCATGAACGCGCGAATAATCGTCCCCTCGCGCGTGCGGAACAGCGCCGCTCCGCCCGGGTCGTCGAAGCCCTCGAGCCCCTCGTACATCGGCCGGCTCTCCCACGTCCTGCCGTCGTCATCGCTCACGAGCATCTCGTTGTGCCCCG
>JALGTR010000164.1 GCA_029821265.1 Candidatus Zipacnadia bacterium | reverse complement strand
CGAGATCAGGCTTTCGGAGCGCTGGCCCATCCGCGCAGAGGCGGGCCGAAGCTGTCGGGCGGAGTTTACAGTGTTCGCTGAAGGTTGGCCATCTAAGCCGCATGGGTGAAGAGGCTGTGCGGTGACGGTCAATGGCGATGGGAGGCGGGGGCTCACGGGCAGGCGCTGATATACTGCGATCGATTCGACCGACGCACGGCGTCCATGCAATCTGGGGGGCGCTCCGACGAGTGATGTTCGCGTTTGAGTGCGAACAACTGCGCCGTTGCGGCGTCTGATTCCGGCGAGGGGGCCGGGCCAACCAATCAACATATTCCCAGTTTTCGGGGAGAAGCAGCAATGGGTAGCACAATCCTGGTCGTCGATGACGATGCCGCGACCCGCAAGATGATACACACGGCGCTGGCCGCCCGCGACTACGAGGTGGTGGAGGCCGGGACCGCGGTGGAGGCGCTTGAGCTCATAGAGTCCGCCAATCCCGAGGTGGTGCTGCTGGACCTCATTCTCCCGGACGGCGACGGTGTGGACGTCTGCCGAAGGGTCCGGCAGTTCTCGGACGTGAGCATTATCATGGTCACCGCCAAGCGCGATCTCACCGATCGGCTCGCTGGTCTCGATGCAGGCGCGGACGATTACGTGACCAAGCCGCTTTCCATGGGCGAGCTCGTCGCCCGTGTCAGCGCCCTCTTGCGCCGCCGCCACATGCGCGAGGAGGAGCAGGGCCAGCAGCTCCGCCACGCCGGAATCGCTTTGCGCCCTGCCCAGGGCATCGCCACAATGGACGGACGCGACGTGAAGCTCAGCGGCGCGGAGACCAATATTCTGGCGACGCTCATCGAGGCTGAGGGCGAGCCGCTCAGTCCTGAGGAACTTGCGCGTCGAGTCTGGAAGGAGGACGAGACCGACCCGGCGGTTCTGCGCACGCATATTACGAACATTCGGCACAAGATCGAGACGAACCCAGCTGATCCCGAGCGGCTCGTCGCCGATGAAGAGGGGCGCTATCGGCTGAATGAGACCTGATAGCAGCAGCCCTCCACGGCGTGACTGAGCGGCCCGCCCTCGTGGCGGGCCTTTCCCCTGTACGGGCAGGTTCGGTCGGTGCGGCGACGAACTGGGCTGCAATGGCGGCAACTGAGGGAGGGCGAGTCAGATGGCAGGCCGATTCCGCATCGCGTTACACCTGATCACCTGGCGCGGAGAGCAGCACGAGAACCCCGAGAAGTGCTTTCGCGTTGCCGCCGGGTGCGGCTACGATGGTGTTGAGGGCGTCAAAGCCGACGACCCGGAGCAGCTCGTCGAGCTTGCTGCTCTCGCGGCGAGGTGGGGCCTGAGGGTCGTGAATGTCAACGCCGATGATCGCGTCGAGCGCGTCCGCTACAACGTCGCTCTCGGCAACGAGGCCGCGGAGGTGGGCTCGCTTCGCAGGGCCGACTACGGCGGGCGGCAGATGACCGAGGAGGATGTTGCGCGGGCGGTCGCTGACCTCGAGGACCTCATCGAACTGGCGGTCAGTCACGGAGTGACGCCCTTTCATCACGCCCACCGCGGCACAATCATCGAGACCGCCGAGGACGCCGCCATGGTCCTCGCGGCCGCTCCCCGGCTGCAGCTTCTGCTCGACACCGGGCATCTGCTCTGCTGCGGATCCGACCCGATCGATGTGCTGCTCGCGCATCCCGGACGCATCGGTCACGTGCACCTCAAGGACTTCCACGCCGACGATCCGACCGCGTGGAACAACTGGGAGAGCGAGTGGGGCGTTGACGGCTACTTCGAGGAGCTGGGGCAGGGGAACTTCGGCTTCGATGTCGCCACGTTCATGCACGAACTCGATCGCTCGGGCTACGACGGCTGGGTGTCGATCGAGCAGGATACATCCCGCCGCGCTCCGGAGCTGTCCGCGAAGGCCAATCGCGATTTGCTGCGCTCACTCGGCTACTGACATCCAGATGGGGGGCGGGGGGAGGTCGGCGGCGCCGACCTCCCTCAGTCGCCCCTTATTCGATCGGCTGCTCCAGCAGCCGCACGGTCTCCTCGACCGGCAGCCACTTCACGTGGCCGTCCACGAATGCGCAGTTGACGCCACCGTTGTGCACGCCGTCAGGCGGGACATCAGCCGGGCCACCGACCGGGCTTTGCCCGCCGATGTTGCTCTCGAAGAGCAGGATCGTCTTCGCGGGCATCGGTATGTCCGCGGGGTTCAGCTCAAGCAGCTTCTCGTTGTATGCGTAGCCAACCGGCAGGTGCGTGCGCGACGGGCAGACGAAGATCCCTGGATTGTTCATGTACTGGAGGCTCGCCTCGACCCACTGCTCGCCGGGAAGGAACTCGTCGTGGTCCTCCGCGAACATCAGGAATCCCAGCCCGATCTGCTTGAGGTTGCTCAGGCAGGCGGTCTGTTGGGCGCGCTCACGTGCATCGCCCATGGCTTCGCCCAGCATCCGGATGAGCGCCTCGTCACCCACCCTGCCTGAGTCTGCGTAGTTCAGCGAACCGACGACCTCCATGGCCTCGACGTCGATCCTGTACATCGTGCCGCCTTCGAAGACCAAGAGCTCATCGCCCCGATCGAGTACCACCGGCTTTCCGCCAGAGTCCTGCTTCGCCGCGTTCATCAGCATCATCAGCGGCAGCATCTCGCCGTCCCCACGGTCCGCCATCGCCATCATGAGCATTATCTCGGCGGGGGACATCCCGGATTCGCCCATGATCGCCATGAATGTCGCCACATCGCGCTGCAAGCCGAGGTCCACGTATTGATCGATCTTCCGCGCGAGCTCTTGCTGCTCCGCCACCTGCCTGAAGTTGCGCCCATCATCGTCCTGCGCGGCGGCCGGCATTGCCACGAGGACCAGGGCAATCGCGAGCACTACAACGCGCTTCATCTCGCACCTCCACGTCTGGCTCGTCCCTCTGCCTGTAGAGTGCGCATCAGCAGCGGGGATTCGTTTACTCCCCGCGGCTCTCCATCCACCCCCGTCTGCACGTCGCGCCTGGTTGTGTCAACCGCCGGTCCATTGCCGCCGGCGCCACCTGTCAGCCGGTCCGCGCGCAGCGTGGGTTGTCTACCCGTCGCGCCGGAGTGTCGCCCAGCAGGGGATCGTGACGCTGTCGCCAGGGCCGTAATCGTACACGATCATTCGAGCAATGCCGTCACCGTCTCTGTCCGTGAACTGCTGCTCGAGGACGGCCGCTGGCGCCTCGCCGTCAAGCTCCGTGGCAATCAGCGGCGTCCGCCGCCCGTCCATGTGTGTGAAGCGATACGCTGCAGAGCCGTCCTCGTTGGCGACCGTCTTGCCGGTGTAATAGCCGTAGCGATCGAGACGGAACACCATGCCGCTGGTCACCTGCCCGTCGGCGACGCTCTGCACAGGGCCCTCGGCCACACGCGGATCGCAGTTGAGCGTCAGCTCTACACCGCCTTCGATCGGCTCGGCCGCCTCGATCATGTGTGACGCCCGGTTGCCGACCTCGTTGGTTATCAGCACGTGGCGGCCGACCAGCGCCGAGGCATCGGTCGCGCTCATCCCTGTCATCGCCACCTGCGCCATGCCGCCATCGGCCGGCGCCGTTACGCGCGTCTGCTGGTTCGGCGGGTCATCGAGCATCACGCGGACTGTGCGCGCGGGCCAGTCACAGGATTCGATGCGGCCAGTCAGCTCGGCCTGAGCCAGCGTCATGGCCATCCCTTCGCGACGGAGGACTGTGCCGCGCACGAGCACGGTGTCGAGCAGCTCGCCATCAGGGTTCTGGCGCCACAGCGCGAACTCGGCGTCGGTGGTGATGCCGCCGGCGGTGCATTGCGTTCCACCCTCCGGCTGGATGATGATGGTGTCCACGAACGCATCGCCGGTCACGCGCAGCGCCAGCGAGCGAAAGTCGCCATCCGCGCCGCCCTCCACGGGAAGCGCCTCGATGCTCTCGACGCGTCGCTCGCCCTGCCACGGCTCCAGCACCTGGAGGAACTCGCTGACGAATGGTTCTGCGCCGGAGCGCTGGACGACGCACCAGGTCGCCTCGTACTCCGAGCGGCCCCCGGGCGCGCGGCAGACGCTCGTCCAGAGTCGACCATCGCCAGGCGTAAGATTGCTCACCGTCAGGTGCACGTCATCGTGGCCTTCGAGCGTGTAATCGATCTGCCACGGCGCGGTGATCTCGCCCACGTTCGGGTTTGGCATGAAGTTCAGGCATCGCAGCGCCGCATCGCCTGATGGCGAGTGCTGCATGTTCTTGTACTCGATCTGCGGTCCGGCGACGGTTCCGCCGCCCTGGGGGGTGAGCTGTGCGCCCTCGACCGTGGTGGGGCCGCTCGGGCCATGAAACGACCACGTGTGCTCGGAACCGCCGCGCACGCGCTCGAGCGTCACCGTGTAGCAGTCGCCCGCGTCGATGTCCACCAGAGCACAGACGCGCTCGCGGAGGGCGACGTCCTCGTTGCCGCCGGCCGCCGAACGGACTCGCGCCACCTGCGCAGGCCTGCTGGCGGCGAAGGTGTGCAGGCCGCCGATGTGCCAGCTCGCCTCCGAGACCCCCGTGATGTGCGTCATGTAGTGCGTGCCCCAGTTTGATTCCCAGACGCCCGCGTAGGTCCAGCCCTGAGGGTATCCAAGCTCGGGGAGCATCTTGCGCGTGAGGGCCTCGAGGCCCCACGTGAGCATGTCGTGGTGGCGATGCTGGACCGCAGCGCCGTAGCGGATCCAGACCGCCCGCTCGGCGTCCCCCTCGCCGGAGCGCAGGATCGCGTGGCCGTAGCCGTCGAGCATCTCACTCGGCAGCTTCAGGCGCCAGCCCTGCTCGCGGCCGATCCGCTCGATCTCCGCGGCAATCTCGGGGTCTGTCACGCTGTCGGGCACGCTCTCGGATGGCCCCCACGCGGCGCGGGCGAAGATCGGGTCGCGGGTGTACGCGTAGATCTCGGCGAAATCGGCCTCGCTGAGAGGGTAGCCCTGGCGGAGCGGCCACGGGTCGGTGGTGACCGAGCCGCTCGTGTCGCCGATCATCGGGAATGTGCGTGCGATCAGCGAGTTGTGCAGCGGCATGTCAAACATCTGGCGGAACTGCGGGTCGTCGGCGATTGAGATGAACTGCGGCGGCTGGTAGAGCTCCGGCAGCCGGTTCTTGATGCGCGAGAAGAGGTCGGCGAGGCCAGCCATGTGGCGGATCTGGATGCTGTTGTAGCCGCCCGTCTCGTGGCCGGCGCCGTCCTTGAGGTACTCGTTGGTGAGCGCGTAGCGGAGCCCCGGCCAGCCGTTGAGGAGATGGTCGACAAGATCGATTGCCGTGGGAGTGCCCTGCGCGAGGGCCATTGTCGCGACCATGCGCTCCTGCATCGGCCAGTTTCGTGAGACTGCATTGTCGAGGCCGTACTGTGCGCAGGTGCGGATGATTCCGGCCTGCAGGAAGCGATGGACGTCCTCGGCGGTCTGGATCTCAGGATGATGCTGGCTCTGCAGGAACGCGATCAGCTCCGCGTCGTCCGCGATGGCGGGATAGATCAGATCGTAGGCGCGGGCGGCGTTCTCCATCCGCGGTGTATCCCAGTTCGGCTGGATGTATGAGAAGCTGCCGCCAAGTTTTCCGATGAGGTCATCGCGTGGAGCGCCGGCCGGGCCGACGTAGACGCCGTCGCGCATCGCGTGCTTGCGATGGTTGAGGTTCAGGCTCATGTCCAGATGCGCCTGCGCGAAGCGCGCGAGGGCGACGGCGCACTTGTGCGCGTACGCCTCGTCGCCGGAGCGGACGTAGGCCTCCGCCGCCTGCAGGATCCCCGGAGTGAGGGTGTTCATATACGCTTCCCACTGATGGTAGTAGGCGATGAACGGCCAGCGGTACGGGGTGCCGGACGGGCTGAGCACGGGCTCGACCGGCTCGCAGCCCCAGCCATCATCGGGGAAGGGCCCCGAGTGCATGTCGCCCTCGTGCCAGTCGTTGCTCGGAAACCACGATCCGCACTCCGGACAGCCGACCTTCCATGGGTGCTCCTCGGGGTCGAAGATCCACGGGTAGAACCCGCTGCGGCCCTCGTAGATGGCCTCGCCACAGACCGGGCAGCCCTTGCCCACGCCGCGGTCAGGCTCGACGCTCAGGACCATCAGGCAGGTGCGCGGGATAGCCGGTCCGGGGATGATATCCCAGACCTCCTGGTCGGTCATCTCCACCCATTCCCGCGCGATGCTGCCGGGTGAGCCCCCGGCCTTCTGCATCGCTGCGATCTCGTCCTCGGTGTAGATCGTGCGGCCCGGTTTGATCTGCGCCAGTTCCTCGCCCATCGGCCACAGGCGGGGAAGCTGGACGCCGCGATACTCCCGCGGCTCATAGATCTCCGACCACGGGATGACCGAGACGTCCACGGTCAGCTCACCGGCCTCCCCGGCAAAGCTCACCGGTGTGGCGCCGGGCTCCAGCGCGCGGAAGTAGAACCGCTGGCGCTCATCCTGGTCCCACTGGTCGAACATCTCGACGTTCGCCGGATGCTGCACCTCCGGCACGCCCGATCCGGCCGGCTGACGCAGAACGATGCGGAATATCTGCCCCGGAAACACCCAGAGCGGCTTCTCGATGATCTCCAATTCGGCCGACACTCCCGTCGCTGACATGATCACGCCCAGTACGATCAACGCGGCGACTGCTCGGTGTCTCATGGTTTGTCCCTTCTCCCGCGCATCCGTCGTCTATCGGCGTCATCCGGCGCAGCAGTGCGCCAGGAGTTCCTCCGCGCTCAGGCCCGCGAGCCCAAGCTCCTTGAGGCCGCGCGCGGCATCAGGCCGGTAGCTGCAGCCCAGAAGCACCGCCGTGATCTGCACCATCGATTCCATCACCGGCATCGCCACGCCGAAGACCTGGCCGAACTGCAGCCATGTCACCATCCCGTAGGCGACGTCCTCGGTGAGGTAGCGGTGCTCCAGGTTCTGCGGGCCGCCAAGGCTCTGGAAGCCGGGGCCATCCCGGTAGGCCACCAGATAATCGGCCACGCGCGAGTACCCCTGCTCGACAGACATCTCGGGCTCCGGCATCAGTTCCAGCCCCATCGCCGCACCCAGAGCGAGCCGCTCCTCATCGACGGCTTCGATCAGCCGCGCGACAGCCGGCGTCACTCCCTCGGAGTAGAACTCCCAGCCGTCCTCGACTCGCTCGATCCATGCCGCGTTCAGCAGCATCACCGCCGGATGGATCACCGGGTTCCCATTGCTCAGGCTCGTCTCGAGCACGTTTTCCGCCGCCGTCAGCCCTGGAAAGACCGGCTTCAGAAGTCGCACGAGGCTCCGCGTCTCCGCAGGCGGCAGCGAAGCCAGCTTCACAAGCCTCACGTGGTGGATGATCTTCACACCGTGTGGGCCATGCAGCCTCGCGGCATACGGGAGCGTAGCGGTCTCCGCGACCGTCGGAGCGAACCCCCGCTCGTCGCGGATCACCTCCGCCACCTCCAGCGCACCGCCGGTGCTCCCCGGCATCACCACCACCCGCTGGTCGTAGGTGATCGCGCGGGCAAGCTCCTCCGCGATCGGTCGGTGAGCGGCAGCCTGCGTGACGATCAGGATGAGCGACGCGCCCGCACACGCCTCGTCGATGTCATCGGTGACCGCCTCAAGCTCCGCCCGGCCCTCGACCTCGCCGTGCAGCTCCACGCGATGCTCGCCAGTCAGGTCTGCCATCTCCCCGATGAACTCCGGGAGATCCCACAGCCGCACCGTCCAGCCCTCCAGCGCAAGCTCAGCCGCCGCCGCACGGGCACCTGCTCCTCCACCCAGCACGGCAACCGTTCTTTCGTCTGCCGACATCCGATCACCTCGAAGATCGCGGATCCCACCGTGGCGCGATGTCGCTACTCTTCCGTCCCGTCAGGCTGATCGACCGGCGGGTACTTCGCCTTCAGCTCCTCGGCCCGCGCTCTGGTCGCCGACCAGTCTCCGGTCTCGTTCGGCACGACGGTCAGCACCAGCGTAAAGTCCAGCTCGTCGCCCGTCGCAAGCTCCAGCCCGCGATTGTGCTGGACGTAGAACTTGTGATAGCGCTCGTGATCCCAGAGCAGAATCGCGCTCGTCTCCGCCGTCGGGAGGCGCCTCAGATACAGCAGCACGCTCAGGCGCTGTTCCGGGAACCACTCCGCCACCCAGCGCGCGTTCCGCGAAAGCTCCATGTCGCCGTCAGATTCGAACGTGCCCTCGGTGATCTCACCGCTCGGCAGCTCCGCCACCCAGCGCGTGGTCGCCGGTTCGATGCAGTGCATAAACAGATACAGCAGCTTCAGGCTCTGCGGTTCAGTGGCCCGAAGCTGCGCGCGTTCGACGATCTCGTCGCCCAGCACGGTGATCGTGTGCGTTGCGTCGAGCGTGTGGATTGTCGAGCGTTTGACCAGCTCGAATCGCTCGCCCTCAAGACTTGCGCCGACCTCCAACGGCCGCGATTCGCTGTCTACGGTCATCTTTAGCTCGTGCACAACCTCGCGCCCGCCCTCAGTGTGCCCCGTCCCGATCCACTCGCCGCCCTGGGGAATCAGCACGGTCCCGTAATGGCCCGTCGGACCGGCCACCTGGAAGCCATCATACCAGATCTCGTCGAGCGTCCATGCGCTCGACGCCTCGAAGACCGCCTGCAGGTGCTCGGTCTGCACCGTCATCTTCCCGTGCTCGGGCACCCCTGCGTCGTAGAGCCTATTCGCCTCAGTCCGCTGCATCGTCGGCTCCTGCTCCTGTAGCTGCGCCACCGTCGCGGTCAGCGTCGGAACCTCGATCACTTCCGCAGACGGCCCGCCGGCCCCGAGAACGGCTGCAAGCAGCCATGGCAGCATCAGATACCCTCCTCTCACGCGGAAACTCCGACGGCATCTTCGCTCCCGGTGCCGTCTTGCCCTTCGCGGAGGATTCGATCCGGGAGGAGCGAACTCCACGGCGAGAGGTGAGAGGGGAGAGCGCTGCGATGTCTACGCTCGCCGCAACCGGCGTGAAGCTCTTCGACCTGCACCGCGGCGAGTCCCTGCCCGCCTCCGAGGTCGACGACCTCGCAGCCAGCGGTCTGGTGCGCGTGATCAGCGTCGCGGAGCACGGGATGATCGCACGGTACGAGGCGCTGCAGGATCACATCGAGGAGCTCGACGTGTGTCGTGAGAGCCTCCGCCGACGCTTCGTATGGCCGTGGCGCCGCCACCACCGTCGCGCGCATATTAGCAGGCTCTCCGATCGGCTCATGGCCCGCAGCAGTGAGCGTGTTGCGCTGCGTGGCCGGCTCCACAGACTCGGTCTCGCCTCCGACACCCCGCGGCAGTACACGCGTCTCGACGATGGCCGCTTCGCGAAGCTCACTACGGACGGCCTGGCGATCGCTTTCGAATTCGCGTACTCGACCGCCTTCGATGCGCAGATCACGCCCGACGCGGCCGTCGAGGAGGCCGAGCTTTGTGCGTCGCTTCACGGCCGGATGCTGCTGCAGTGGAAGGTCGACTATCCGCCGTCAGTGGTCGCCACCGCCGCGGCGCTGCTCTGCCGCTCAGGCAGGGAGATCGAGTCCGCATGGGACGCGTTCGTCGAGCTGTTCGAGTACTGGCGCGGGACCTACCGCGACTGCCCCGC
>JALGTR010000163.1 GCA_029821265.1 Candidatus Zipacnadia bacterium | reverse complement strand
ACACAGTAGTAGCAGTTATTGTACATTTCCGCCACGGCGGGGGTGGGGACGCTCGTGTTGTCGGTGCGGTGCCAGAAGTGTCGGCAGATGTACCAGTAGGTGGCGTCGGCGGCGAGGATGTTCTCGGCCGGCGCGCTCATGTCCGACTTCGCCTGGCCGTAGCCGGGCGTGTCGAGGTTCGGGTCGCCCATCCAGTCAGTAGCGTTGTAGCCGATCTTACCGGCGTATCCCAGCACCTGCTGTACTGCGCCGTAGCCACCCATGATCTGGCCGGAACGGCCGAATGTCTCGCTGCGCCAGGCCGCCGAGGGACAGGTGAAGACCTGAGTGTTCTTCACGTATGGCTCCAGATTCGCGGTCCAGGCGACCATCAGGTCCCAGTTGCCGTGATCGCGTCCCATAAGTAGGTCCGGGTATCGTCCATCGTAGTCGGAGACGTACATCTCGAATGCCAGCGCGATCTGCTTGGTGTTGCTCAGACATGCTGTTTGGCGCGCTTTCTCCCGGGCCCGCGCGAAGACGGGAAACAGAATCGCTGCGAGGATCGCAATGATCGCGATGACCACGAGCAACTCGATCAGGGTGAATCCCTTGCGACCGTGTGACATTTCAGAGCACCTCCGTACGACATGCATGGGCGAGACTGGGGGATACTTCATCATCCCTATTGCGGCAACCTGCCCGCCACTGAGCATTTCTTCTTCGGTCGTGGTCAATTCGGTGCAATCCGACGGTTTCGCGGCAGGTCGCCGTGAGCCTCTCGAGGCTTGACAGCCAGCGCCTCTGTTGGTACTCTTCTTGATGGGGAAATGCGCACTCAGCAGAGCTTGTGCATCGCGTTTTGAGCGCGCTGCGGTGCGAAAGGAGCTGACTGGGGTGGATGAGCTCACTCAGCGACAGAAAGCGATCGCAACTGCCGTTGTGGCGGAGCATATTGCCACCGCGGAGCCGGTCGGCTCCGAGGCGGTGCGACGTGCCCACGGTTTCGCCTGCAGCTCGGCGACGATACGCAACGAGATGGTTCGGCTCGAGGAGCGTGGCTACCTGGACCAGCCGCATACGTCCGCCGGCCGCGTTCCGCTTCCCCCGGCCTATCGGCTCTACGTCGATGGCCTGCGCACGCAGACCGGCCGTATTGATCGCGACGTCACCTGGGTGCAGGGAGAGTTGCGGCGCGTCGCCGGTCGGCCGGAGGCGGCACTGAGGCTCAGTTCCGCCATCCTGTCGCGGATCACGCGGTATCCCGCCGTGGTCGTCTCGCCTCGCGAGGAAGGGCCACGGTTGATCGACCTGTCGCTCACACCGGTCAGCGCCCGGAACGTGCTCGTGTCGTGGCTTGACGATCGAGGCACCAGCGAGGAGGCGCTGATCGAGACAGACGCGCCGGTCACGGCCGATGACGTGGCAGCGCTCGAGGACACGCTCAGGCAGCGCATGCTCGGCAAGGCGCTCGGCGGGGATCCGCCGCTTGAGGGCGTGGAGACCGACGCAGGGCTGCTCAGAGGCCTGAGGGAGGCGTTCGAGGACGCCGGGGGCGCCCGCGTCTACGTCGAGGGAACCACCTACATCCTCGACCAGCCGGAGTTCGAGGAGCTGGCGCGCCTGCGTCGCGTGATTAGCATTCTAACGCAGTCGCCGCTACTGCGGAGAGCCCTCGAAGCGGTCGCCGCACGTGGAAGCATCGCCGCGAGCATCGGGACGGAGCACGGGATCGAGCCACTGCGTGATTGCAGCGTGGTTGCGGCTCCCTACGCCGTCCGCGGCAGCCGCACGGGTGCCGTAGGCGTACTCGTGCCGATGCGCATGAAATACGAGCTTGCGCTCGAGATGGTTGGGGCGATCGCCCACAATCTCGGGCAGGCCCTCAGCCGGGAGGCAGAGGACTGAGGGGCGCCGATGGACAATCTGACAGTTGAAACAGACTCCGGCGGCAGGACTGCTGCGGAGTTCTCACGATAGGAGGACGCCTGACGCATGAATCACGCAAAGGGACGACGCATCGAGGTGGAAGAAGGGGAAGTCTCTGACATGCCGGCCGAAGATGACGGTAGTCCGGAGGTCGCGTCAGACGAGGATCAGCCCGACGCCGCGACCGAGGATACCGAAGACGTGTCCGATGAGCTCGACGACATCGAGGCGCTGCGTGAGCGCATCGAGCAGCTTGAGGAGCAGCTCGCCGAGGAGCACGATCGACACCTCCGCGCGGTGGCCGAGCTGCAGAACTACCGAAAACGCGTCGCCCGCGAGCAGCGCGAGAAGTCGCGTTACGCCAGCCAGGATGTGCTCTCGCGCATTCTGCCGGTCATGGACAACCTGCGCCGCGTGCTCGAGCATCAGGCGGAGGCGAACCGGGAGGAGTTCGCGCGCGGGGTCGAGATGACGGTGGAGGAGTTCTTTCGCATTCTCCAGCAGGTTGGCGTCGAGGTGATCGACTGCGAGGGCCAGCCTTTCGACCCGTCGAGGCATGAGGCCGTCGCGCGTGTGGAGACCGATGAGGTGCCCGAGGGCACCATCATCGCGGTCGATACGCCCGGCTACTGCCTCCACGATCGCTGTCTGCGGCCGGCGCGGGTCGTCGTATCGGCCAGCCCTGAGAAGAGCGAGTAACGCAGAGGGGTCGCATGAGGGCGGATCGACCCGGCGGGCGAGTTCCGGGCCTGGTAAGCCCCGAGGATGGGGCGCGAGGCCAGGTGGGGGCTCTCGCGCTTTTCGCCGATTTTCAGTCTCAGCCATCCCCGCGGAGGCGGGCCGCAGGAAGCCTCCATTCCGCCCGGCGTCGGCTTGACTTCGGCCCGTGGCGGGGCTATAATCGACCGAGTCTTGGGAGGTAGCACATGGAATCGCGCCAGGAGTTCCCCAAGGAGGGAGCGTCCAGCATGCTGAGGCCGGGCGTGGAGGAATACGCGAAGATCCGCGTCGTCGGAGTCGGCGGCGGTGGATCGAACGCAGTCGACCGGATGATCGAGGCCGGCCTGATGGGCGTTGAATACCTCACGATCAACACCGACAAGCAGGTGCTGGACCTCTCTGCCGCCGATAAGAAGCTGCAGATTGGCGAGCAGCTCACGCGCGGTCTGGGCACCGGCGGGGATCCCGAGCTCGGCCGCCAGGCCGCTGAGGAATCCCGCCAGGAGATCCTGATGTCGCTCGATGGCGCGGACATGATCTTCCTCACCGCCGGTATGGGTGGAGGCACCGGCACCGGCGCCAGCCCGGTCATCGCTGAGATCTCACGGGAGCTGGGCGCACTCACCGTTGCCGTCGTCACTCGCCCCTTTAGCGTTGAGGGCAAGAAGCGCGCTCAGCTCGCTGACGAGGGCATCGAGAACCTCAAGGGCGTTGTCGACACGCTCATCGTCATCCCCAACGACCGCCTGCTGACGCTTACCGAGGAGGAACTGAGCCTGCAGGCGGCCTTCGCGCTCGCGGATCAGATTCTGCAGCAGGGCGTGCAGGGCATCTCCGAGGTCATCGTGGTCCCCGGTTTGGTTAACCTCGACTTCAACGATGTTCGCGCGGTCATGAAGGACGCCGGCACGGCCATGATGGGCATCGGCGAGGCCAGCGGCGACGGGCGCGCGCAACAGGCTGCCGAGGATGCCATCTCCAGCCCGCTGCTTGAGACGGGGATCGAGGGCGCCCGCGCGGTGCTGTTGAACATCACTGGCGGCCCGGACATGACCCTCACGGAGGTCCACCAGGCGTCGAAGATCGTCCAGGAGGCCGCTCAGGGCGAAGAGGGTACTGACCTCACGCTTGGCGCGGTTATCGACGAGAAGATCGAGGGTACCGTCCGCGTGACGGTCCTTGCCACGGGCTTCGAAGAGGACTATCGCTCTGTCGAGCGCGAGAAGGCGGTCAAGCGCGAGGTCCGCGCGGGCGAGGAGGAGGAAGAGGAGCCTCGCCGGGCGGAACGCCAGGCGGCCGGCCGTGAGCGTGAGCGCGAGGAGCGGCCCACGGCCGCGTTCGAGGAGGAGGAACTGCCGACGTACGACGAGGATGATATCGACATCCCCGCATTCCTCCGCCGCAGGTAGCTGCTGAACACCAGAGTAACGGCCAACGCCCCGGGCGCCTGACGGTGCCGGGGGCGTTGTTGTTGATCCTTGACCGCAGGAGGCGCGCGCTCCGACCCGTGGTCTGCCGCACGTCGTCTCCGGTCAGTCGCTCGGAAAGCGGGTTCGCGATGATACGCACGCTGCTGGCGGTGACCGCAATGCTGTTGCGTGTGGCAGTTGGCCTCTCTGCCGACGGGACGGCCGCGACGTACACGAACCCCGTCTGGCCGAAGGACTTCCCCGACCCGCACATCATCCGCTCCGACGGCACATTCTACGCGTATGCGACGCAGAACTCGCCTGATGGCTTTCAGGTGATGGAGTCGGCGGATCTGGTGCACTGGACCCACCGGGGAGCGGCGTTCAAGCCACCGTGGTCTGACGGGCACTACTGGGCTCCCGAGGTCGTGAAGCACCGCGGATCGTTCTTCATGACATACTCGGCGATCAACCCCGAGACGCAGCTTCATGATATCGGCGTGGCCACGGCAACGGACCCGCTCGGGCCATTCGAGCACCGGGCGATTCTCGTTCGTGGCTACGAGACGAACGGTGGCGTCATCGATGCAACGGTCTTTTTCGACACTGACGGGACACCGTATCTGCTGTATTCCGAGGAGAGCCCGCGGCGCATCGTGTTGCGCGAGATGGCCCCGGACCTGCTTTCGGTCGAGGCCGAGTTGACGGAGGTGGTTCGGCCGGATCGACCGTGGGAGCGCGGTGTGACTGAGGCGCCAACAGTGCTCTTGCGCAACGGCGTCTACCACCTGTTCTTCTCCGTTGGCTGGTATCAGTCGGGCAAGCTCGATGCGTGCTACGCCGTCCGTCACGCCACTGCGCCGTCAATCCGCGGGCCGTGGACGAAATCCGAGGGGGCGCTGCTTGAGACGCGGGTGGGCAGAGTGTACGGCCCGGGGCACCAGTGTGTGGTGCAGCTGCCCTCGGGTGAGATGTGGATGGCCTACCATGGCTGGGACGATCAGGGAGAGCCGCGCTATGGCGCAAACCCGCTCGGTCGCACGCTCCGGATCGACCGTCTGCGCTGGGACGGCGACATGCCGGTGATCGATGGTCCGACGACGACGCCGATGCCAGTCCCGGTGGTCGAGGGGGAGGCTCGGGACTGAGGCGCCTGCAGCGGGCCACTGCCGCCAGGACCACAGGCGCCCCCACCTGTGCTGGCGGAAGCGCGTGCGGTCAGCGTGTGCCCGGCTTCCTCTTACCCGAGCACGGCGATGGACTCTGGGCGCTTGATGCGCAGCGCCAGCGTCTCGAGGATTCGGAACGGGTACCGCATCGCGTCGGCACCACGGTACGCAGTCTTCATGTCGATGCCGACGGCGAGGTCGGCGTTGGACCGGGCGGCCTCCGTCACGATGATCTGCCCGGGACCGATCATCTCGGTGGCGTAGACCCCGCTTTCCGCGACGCTCTTCGCATGCTGGATCTCGGTCCGTGCGCCCTTGATCACGCGATGCGTAAGCGCGGAGGTGCCAGGCGACATGATTATCGCGTAGGGCCCGGGGAAGCCGGAGGAGGCGCGGGCGTCCACCGCCCGCGAGAAGCCTTCGAGCAGCGCACCGGCCTCGCTTCAGCCGGCCCCATCGAGTTCATGCCGCCCGTCGACGGTGAGCAGGCCGGGCCGGCCGGTTGACTACCGGTCGCTGTCCTCGTCGTCGCTCTTCTTTGCCTCTGAGGCGCCGGACTTGAGTTCCTCGGCCAGCTCATCGACCTCGGCTGCCCCGTCGGCGAGCAGTTGCTCCTCGTCGTCGAGGAGGATATTCAGCAGTCGCTGGAACTCACCGACGTGCTCTCGCTCCTCATCCGCGATGTCTCGAAGTACGGCCGCAGCAAGCTCGTTGTCCGTCGCGTCGGCATGGGCCATGTACAGGTGGATCGCTTCCTCTTCCGCTGCCAGGTTCAGGCGCAACGCGCGAATCAGTTCGTTAAAGGTCAGCTTCCTGTCAGGCGTCATGCCACTGAATGGGTTCACGAATTCCGGCATATCGCTGGTCCCTCCCGCGTCAGATTAGGACGACTATCCCGCAGTTGGTGTTGGTTCCAACTTGCCGCTTCGCGACTGAATCGGAGATTCCCTATCGTAAACGGGAGTTTTCATCGATTACCCGATGGCGTCGTATACCTCCATCACCTGGCGCGCCACTCGCCGCACGTCGAATCTCTCGACAGCCCTGCGCCGCCCGGCCTCGCCCATCTGTCTCGCCAGCGTCGGCTCCTTCAGCACCGCGACGATCGCCTCGGCCAGCGCTCCGGGCTCGCCAGCCGGGACCAGCAGGCCGGTTTCGCCATCCTCCACGATCTCAGGCACCCCGCCCCCATCCGACGCCACCACGGGCAGGCCGACCGCCATCGCTTCGATTACCACCCGGCCGAACGGCTCATCGAACGATGGCAGCACCAGCAGGTCAGACAGACGCAGCAGCTCTGGCACGTCCTCGCGATATCCCGCCCACCGCACGCTCTCCGCCACGCCCAAGTCCTCCGCCAGCGCGCGAAGCTCACCCTCGTAGCGCTCCTCCCAGAACGCGACCTCACCCACAACCAGCAGCCTTGCCTCCGGCACCCGCGCGATCACCTCCGGCCAGGCTCGCAGCAGCACCCGGTGACCCTTCCACGGCGTCAGCCGGCCCACGATCGTCACCACCGGCCCGCCACCGGAAAGTCCCAGTTGCTCCGCCAGCCCCTCCGGGGCATCTCCCGGCTCGAACCGCTGCAGCGGTATGCCGTTGGGGATCACGTGCACCCGGCAATCCATGCCCTCGAACTGAGCCGCCACGGCCTCGGAGATCGCGATCACCTCAGGCCGGACTCGCCGCACGCCGCGCTCCAGCCACCTGCGGGCCCCGTCCTCGGTGAGCAGATCCCGCATGTGCCACACCACCGGCAGGCCGCGCGTCCTCGCCGCCGCTCCCGCCAGCAGGTGCATCTTCGTAGAGTTGGTGTGCACGATCGCCGGCCGGATCCGTCCCAGCGCGCCGTACAGCTTCACCACCGGCGCCAGTGCCGCCACCGCCTGCCGCACGCTTCCGAAGATCCCGGCCGCCAGCTCGTCGCGCTTCAGGTCGTAGATCGCGCCGGGCGGAACCGCGGCCTCCAGCCGCGCCCCGGTGCGCTCCGCCTCAGCCCGCCACTCGGCGCCTGGCTGGTGCACGATCACCGGCTCGTAGCGCTCTCGGTCAAGCGCCGCGACCAGCTCACAGAGGCTCTTCTCCGCTCCCCCGATCTGCAGCGCGTGATCGACGTACGCCACCTTCGGGATCATGCCCCTGCGCCATCCAGCCGGCGAAGATGCTCAAGGAACCGCTCGGCCACCCGCCGCCACGTGAACTGCGCTTCCACGCGTCTTCGCGCAGCCTCACCCATACGCTCACGCAGCGCGTGATCGGTGAGCAGCCGTGTGATGGCCGCCGCCAGCTCCTCCGGGCTCTGGGGCTCCACCAGTAATCCCGTCTCCCCGTCCTCGATCGCGTCCGGGATTCCGCCAAAGCGGGAGCCGATCGATGGCGTTCCCGCGGCCGCGGCCTCGAGGAACACCAGCCCGAAGCCCTCCGGCAGCTTCCCTCGCACCGCGTGGCTGGGCATCACGCATACCTGCGCCGCCCCGTAGAGCGCACCGAGCCTTTCACCCGGCATCTGGCCCGCGAAGATCACTCTCTCCCGCACACCCAGCTCTTCCGCGAGCGCCTCGAGCTCGCGGCGCATCGGTCCGTCGCCCACGATCGCGTACTTCGCCTCCGGCACGCGCTCAAGCACCGCCGGCAGGGCCTCGAGCACGGTGCGATGGCCTTTGCGCTCAATCAGCCGCGCCACGGTCGCGATCAGCGGTGCGTCGCCGGCTCCAAGCTCCTCGCGCACGGCAGCTTTCTCGTCGTCGGTCGCTGCGAACTGCTCGGGCCACACTCCCCCGTAGATCGTCCCGACGCGCTGCTCCGGGAGACCGGCCCTGCGAAAGAGCCCTGCCGTGTAGTCGCTGATCGCCAGGCAGAGGTCCATGCGCCGCAGAACCACGCGCTGTACGAGGCGCTTGACGAGCCCTCCCGGCGCACTGAACTCGCCCCCGTAGCCGAGCAGCACCATCGGGCAGCGCAGGGCGCCATGCGCGAGGATCGCCGCGGGGCCTTCGGGCGACCATTTCGTGGCCACCACGCACCGCAGCGGGGTCTGCAGCATCTCCGCGGCCTGTTGTTGCGCGGCCGAGAGGTTCATCGCCGCCATCGGGTAGCTTCCCTTCGTCGGCACGCGAATCACCGGATACGGGAGGCGCTCGTCCACCTCCTGACTGCCCGCCTCGCGCCCGGTGCAGACCGCGACCTCTTCGCCGAGCTCGACGAGGGCCCGCGCCAGTTCGCAACTGTAGGTCTGTATGCCGCCCACCTGTGGCGGGAAGTCGTCGGCGATCAGCACTATGCTCATTGCTTCCTCCACGATTCTGAGGGCCCATGCACAGGCCCGCGGAAGGTCCGCGGGCTGCAGGCAGAGAATCTCGACCAATCAATCCCGATCATGCACGTCGAGGGGTATCCGATGGCTCGACAGCTCAGCGATGATCTGAAACTCTTCAGCGGCACCTCACACCCTGGTCTGGCCAAGCGCATCTGCGACTGGCTCGATATCCCCCTCGGTCGGGTGCGCTTTGAGCGCTTCGCGAATGACAACCTCTTCGTGCAGATCGAAGAGAACGTTCGTGAGAAGGACGTTTTCGTCCTCCAAACCGCCTCTGCTCCGGTCAACGAGCACCTGGTGGAGCTATGCATCATGCTCGACGCCCTCAAGCACGCCTCGGCCGCCCGCATCACGGCCATCATTCCGTACTACTTCTACGTTCGCTCGGACAAGAAAGACATGCCGCGCATCTCCATAACGGCGCGGCTGGTGGCTGATCTGCTGCAGACGGCAGGCGCCGACCGCGTCCTGACGATGACGCTGCACTCCGGGCAGATTCAGGGCTTCTTCGACATACCGACCGATCAGCTCTCAGCGATCCCACTGGTCTGTGACTACTTCGAGGGCTGGGACCTGTCGGATTTCGTGGTGGTGGCGCCGGATGCGGGCAGCGCTCGCCGCGCCGGGGCATACGCCAATCGTCTGGGACTGCCGCTGGCAGTGGGCGACAAGCGGCGGGAATCCGACCGTGACGTGGTGATCAAGGGCATCGTCGGTGATGTTGAGGGCCAAAAGGCGCTCATATTTGACGACGAGATCGCGACGGCGGGCTCCATGTTGCGTCTTGCCGAGTTTCTGCGCGACAGATGCGGGGTCGAGGAGGTGTACGCAGGGGCGGCGCACGGTGTGCTTGTGGGGCCGGCGCTTGAGCGTCTGTCGCGCCCGCTGTTCCGGCGCACCGTGGTGACGGACTCGCTTCCATTGCCGGAGGGAGCGGAGGCCGCGAACATCGAGCAGGTATCGGTGGCGAAGCTGTTTGGCAGGGCGATTCACGCGATCCACACCGGAGAGTCGGTCAGCGCGCTGTTCCGGTAAGGCTCCCGCCGCGGTCGCGTGGCGCGCGGGGCTGCGAGCC
>JALGTR010000162.1 GCA_029821265.1 Candidatus Zipacnadia bacterium | reverse complement strand
CAAGCGCCGCGAGAGCCGCCCGCCTGATCTCCAGCACCTCGCTGTAGTGCGCCGCCAGCTCGTCGTCGAGGAGATCCTCGTCCACCGTCGGCCAGTCCGCCAGCTGCACGCTCTCGGGCAGGCTCACATCGACCTCCCGGCGCATGTGCTGCCACAACTCCTCGCTGGTGAACGTTAGGATCGGCGCCATCATCTTCGCGATCGCCAGCAGCAGCTCCCACATCGCGGTCTGCGCCGAGCGCCTGTCCGGCGAGTCCGGCACATCGGTGTAGAGTGTATCCTTCAGGACGTTCAGGTAAAACGCGCTCAGGTCCTGGTCGCATAGCGCGTGCAGTTCGCGGTAGACGATATGCAGGTCCCAGACGTCATACGCCTCAGTGATCGTCTTCACCCGCCGTTGCAACCGGTCGAGCGCCCAGCGGTCGAGCTCCCGCATCTCGCCGGGCGCCACGGAGTCCTCGGACGGGCTGAAGTCCTGCAGGTTCTGTATCAGAAAGCGCGCAGTATTTCGGATTCGACGGTACGCATCCGCCACCTGCTTGAAAATGTCATCCGAAAGCGCCATCTTCTGGCGGAAGTCGGCGTACGTGAACCACAGGCGCAACACATCCGCCCCGTACTCCTCGTAGATCTCCGCGGGGCTGATGATGTTCCCCTTGCTCTTCGACAGCTTTGAGCCGGTCTCGTCCACGAAGAAGCCGTGGCCGACGACGGTCCGGTACGGAGCCGGGTCGCCGAGGGCCATCGCAACCCACAGCGAGGTCTGGAACCAGCACTGATACTGGTCATCACCCTCGAGGTAGAGATCGGCGGGAAATGAAAGCTCGGGGTGGGTGCGCAGCACCGTGTAGTGTGAGCAGCCCGAGTCGACCCAGACGGACATGATGTCGGGCTCCTTCGTGAACTCGGTGCAGTCGCAGCCGTCCGCCGGGCAGCAGACGCCCTCAGGCAGCAGCTCGTTCGCCTCTCGGGCCCACCAGATGTCCGCGCCATGCTCCGCCACGAGATCGCGGACGTGAGCGATCGTCTCTTCGGTGATAAGCCGCTCGCCACACTCGGCGCAGTAGAAGACGGGAATCGGCACACCCCAGACGCGCTGGCGAGAGATGCACCAGTCGGGCCGGGATTCGACCATGCCCGCGATGCGGTGTTCGCCCCATTCGGGGTTCCACTCGACGCCCTTGATTGCCTCGAGCGCTCTGTCGCGCAGCTGCTCGATGTCCATGAACCACTGCTTGGTCGCGCGGTAGATGACCGGCTTGTGGCAGCGCCAGCAGTGGGGATACTCGTGCTCGACCTCGGTCTCACCGATGAGCGCGCCGCGCGCGCGAAGCAGATCTTTGACCTGCTCGTTGGCCTGATCCGCGACCAGCCCTGACAGCTCCTCGCCGGCCTCGTCGGTGTAGCGACCGAGGTCATCGAGGGGGCTGATGATGTCGAGGTCGTAGTTGAGCGCCGTCTCGTAGTCCTCCAGACCGTGGCCGGGAGCGGTGTGTACCGCCCCAGTGCCGTCCTCCACCGTCACGTAATCCGCCAGCACAACCGGTGACCGGCGGTCATACAGCGGATGCTTCGTCACCAGGCCCTCAAGCTCCGCGCCCGTGAAGCGCCCCATGACCTCCCACTGCGCGATTTTGCACTCGCCCATCGAGCCATCGAGGAGCTCCTGCGCGAGGATGAACTTGCCCTTCGGCGTGTCCACGAGGACGTACTCGGCCGATCCCGAGAGGGCGATCGCGGTGTTGCCCGGGATCGTCCAGGGGGTGGTCGTCCAGATCAGGAAGCTCACCGGCTCCTCCGGCGGGTCATCCATCGGAAGCTGGTCGTTGCTGACAAGCTCGAAGGCCACGTAGATCGCCGGCGACGTCCGCGTCTGATACTCAATCTCGTCCTCGGCCAGCGCGGTCTCGCAGTGATAGCACCAGTACACCGGCCGCAACGCGCGATAGACCAGACCTTTGAGCGCGATCTTCCCGAACGCCTCGATCTGTTTGGCCTGGTACTCGGGCGAGAGGGTCAGGTAGGGATTGTCCCAGTCGCCGCGCACGCCGATGCGTTTGAACTGCTCGCGCTGGGTATCGACATATCCCAGCGCCAGCTCGCGGCACAGCTGTCGCCACTCGAGCACCGACACGTCATGGCGCATCACGTTCTTCTCGCGCTGCACGCTCTGCTCCGTCGGAAGCCCCTGCGTGTCCCAGCCGGGGACGTACGGGCAGTCGTAGCCGCGCATGGTCTTATACTTGATCGTGATGTCCTTAAGGATCTTGTTGAGCGCCTGGCCCAGGTGGATGTTGCCGTTGGCGTAGGGAGGGCCATCGTGCAGGATATACTTCTCGGCGCCGTCGCGCAGCTCGCGCACGCGGCGGTAGATGTCCATCTCCTGCCACATCTTGAGGATCTGTGGCTCGCGCTCTGGCAGGTTGCCGCGCATCGGGAATTCGGTCCTGAGCAGGTTCAGCGTGTCCTTGTAGTCCATCGCTTGATGTCCTCTCGCCACGTGTGAGGCCGAGGTGACGTAGTGAAAGAGCCGCCGAGTCCCTGTGCACCCGGCGCAACTGGGACTCCGCGACCATTCAATACCGGCGGTCAGTTCGGTAGGTTGCCAGACGGATGCATTCTACCACATCCTATCGGGCGCTTTCAAGCTCTTTGTGCCCGTGGCGTCAGTGGCGGCGACGCGAAGGAATCTGCGGCTCAGACGGGAAATGCGCAGCGGACGGTACGAGCGACAGTGAGGTGCGTGCATGGCGGGCTTCAGCTTCAACTTCGGGGGAGGCAGCATCGGTTCGGGGGCGTCGGGAGCTGCGGGCCATGGTTGTGGCGGCGGTTGTGGGGCCGTCCTGGGCATGATCCTCGGACTGGTGATGGTGCCCGCTGGCTTCTACCTTGCCTACTACAGCGAGGCGAAGCTCGTCGACCACGGACACGCGTTCGAGGCCGTCACAATGGTAGAGCCGTCCGAGGCAGCTGACCGGGACGGGCAGCTGGTCAATATCTCAGGACAGCCGGAGGGCGAATTCCTTACGATCCCGGAATGGGACGGCGAGGCGCTGTTCTGGCGCCGAACCATTGAGCAGTATGAGCGCGAGGAGGACACTGACGGGGAGGTCAGTTACGACTGGAACACTGAGTCCTCGGATGAGGGCTGGGCGGAGTTCTCCATCGGTGAGGTGCGGGTCATCCCCGACGTTGCCAATCCGGTGGGGGAGAAAGAAGTGTACTCCGCTTACAAGAAGCAGTTCGAGACCGACTTTCACGTCGGGACGTCGCGAGACGACCCGGAGGTCGGCGACCGGCGCAAGACGGTCGAGGTGCTCAACGCCGCAGATCGCGTGATCGTTCTCGGCGAGATGTCCTGCGGGACCATCCGTGGTGGCTCGTCGTTTGTGGTGAGCACGCTCAGCGAGACCGAGACAGCCAGCACACTCAAGAGCGAGTACAGGGTGACCTACTGGCTCATGAAGGCCGGATCTGTCCTGCTGATCTTTCTTGGGCTCACATCAATCTTCATCCCGCTCACGACGCTTTTTGGACATGTGCCGTTGATCGGCGAGCAGCTTTCGTGCGGGTTCGCTTTGCTCGCCCTCGTCTTCGCGCTGGTATCAGTGGCCGCGGTGACGTTCTTCGTCAAAGCGTTCTGGTTCCTCGTGATTGCGGTCGTCCTCGTCATCGCTTTCCTGATCTACCGTGGGGCCACTACGCCACGCCAGCGGGCCGGGGCCGAGACCGGGACCGCAGCGGTCCCAGCGCCTGCGTCCACGGTTGCATCCGCGCCACGGCCCGAGCCGCGGGTGAGTGACACCGCCGAACCCGGTGCCGCCGCCGGCGTGCCGCGCCCCGTCGATCGGCCTCTGGATCGGCCCGAGGATGTGCATCAGACCCTGCCCCCGGAGACACCAGTGGAGCGCGAGGCCACGAGGGCCCGTCAGTGCGTCAGCTGCGGCGCCACACTGGAAGCCGACGACAGGTTCTGCCGGCAATGCGGTGAGCCGGTCAGCGACGATTCGTGATCCACCACCAATCCGAACCTGGAGGGTTCGCCATGCAGTACACGATTCGCGGCAGCGTCATGCAGAGCGTGGAGGTCTCGCTTGAGCAGGGCGAGGCGGTATACACCGAGGCCGGCGGCATGGCCTGGATGAGCAGCAACATCAAGATGGACACCAACATGAGGGGCGGTGTCATGGGCGCCATCAAGCGGGCCGTCTCCGGCGAATCGCTGTTCCTGACCACCTACTCCTGCCCGTCTGGCAGCGGGTTCGTCACATTCACCCTCGAGAGCCCCGGAAAGATCGTGCCCATGGAGCTTGAGGCTGGCCAGCAGATCATCTGCCAGCGAGACGCCTTCATGTGCGCCGAGGACGCGGTATCGCTCGACATGCACGTGCAACGACGCCTTGGCGCCGGTCTCTTCGGGGGCGAGGGCTTCTTCCTGCAGAAGGTGACAGGCCCCGGGACGGCATTCTTCGAGATCGCCGGGGAGATTGTGGAGTACAACCTCGAGGCCGGGCAGTCGCTGCGCGTGGACCCCGGCCACGTCGCGCTGTTCGATCCGACCGTCGACTTCAACATATCGCGTGTCCAGGGTGTTACGAACATCTTCTTCAGCGGGGAGGGCCTGTTTCTGGCCGACCTGACCGGTCCGGGCCGGGTCTGGCTGCAGACCATGCCGCTGCCCAACCTGGCCATGCGTCTGGCGCGATATATCAGCTCTTCGAGTTGAGGCGACCTCGCAGAGGGAGCCCCCCACGCGAATCGCCTTCGGCTTCGCGTGCGGGGAAGTGTGTACGCGTGCAGTGAGACAGCACTGTCGGACGGGAGGAAGCGCAGTGGACTACACCATACAGGGCACGGTCATGCAGAGCTGTGAGGTTGCGCTCGATCAGGGCGAGTCCGTCTACACCGAGGCCGGCGGTATGGCGTGGATGACCGCGAACATCGAGATGGAGACCAACATGAAGGGCGGCCTGCTCGGGGCCCTGCAGCGAGCGGTCTCAGGTGAATCGCTCTTCGTCACGACCTACCGCTGCAGCTCCGGCTCCGGCTACGTTACGTTCACTCTCGAAAGCCCGGGCAATATCGTGCCGATTGAGCTGGATCCCGGTCAGTCGCTCATCTGTCAGCGCGACGCGTTCATGTGTGCCGCTGAGAGCGTGACACTGGAGATGCATATGCACAAGCGGCTTGGCGCGGCGCTCTTCGGCGGCGAGGGCATCTTCATGCAGAAGGTCACCGGCCCGGGCCATGCGTTCTTCGAGCTTGCCGGCGAGATCGTGGAGTACAACCTCGAAGCGGGTCAGACGCTGAAGGTCGACCCGGGCCATGTGGCGATGATGGACCCCACCGTGGACTTCGACATCACCTGCGTGCCTGGCATTCGCAACATCTTCCTCAGCGGCGAGGGGCTTTTCCTTGCGCAGGTATCGGGCCCGGGACGCGTCTGGCTGCAGACGATGCCGCTGCCCAACCTCGCGATGCGCCTGATCCCGTACCTGCCGACGTCGAACGACTGAATCCGCGGCGTCAGGGAGACCAGGTAACCGTCGGATTGCCGCTCATGACTCCGGCCGGCGTCCGCAGTTCGCTGACCGTGTCGCCCATCTCGTCCAAGCCTGGGGCCAGTATCGCCTGAGGCCCGTCGTCAGTGATTTGGGCAAGCCACAGCGGCGAGGTCGTCTCAAACCCCGGGGCGACCTCGCCCGCCTTCAGGCCGAGCGCGAACACACGCTCGCCGTGCTCGATGCGCAGACCGGTCTCCGTCGCCTCCACCTCGGGGATGGGCGGCTCGGGCGTGGGAGAGACCAGTAGCACCGTCGCCGCAAGCACCGGGCCCACGCCCTCGTGAGTCGCCCAGGCGTCATGCGTTGCGCGCCGCTGATCATCACGCTCGGTTGCAGTCATCGGCAGTACCGTTCCGTCCGGCAGCGCCGTCAGCGCCTGCAGGGTGGCGCCGCCTGATCGCACTGTCAGCAGCCCGTCGTCGGCCGTGACGTCGCCGCTGGGATGGAGCATGAAGCGCACGGTATGGGCCCCGTCGCCGGGATCCAGCTCATCAACGAGCACAACGATGTCCGGTCGCAGAAAGAGCACATGCCGCCGCGAGCCGAAGTATGCGCTCCGGCTATCTCCGAGCGCATAGCCCGCGCGGTCGTCACAGTGATACGCCAGCGTGGCGCCTGGCATCCACTTGTTCTGTGTGCGCTCGTCGATGATCGGCACGTTGTGATCTGAGGTTGCCCCTCCGACGCCGTCGGGCAAGAAGCGCTGCCCGAGCGCGTAGAGGGTGATGTGGTTCATGTTCTCTTCCTTGTGCTGGCCCTTCATCCCGCAATGATGCAGCAGGATCGTCGCGTCATCGTCCCATCCGCTGCGCCAGACGCTCAGTCCGATGTCCGCAAAATGCCGGCCGGTCAGCGTTTCAGTGGGCCTGCGTGCGGGCAGATCCGGATCGACCCACCAGAATCGATCGCCGTAGCCGTGCCCTCCGATATCGCCGGTCGGATTCCCCAGCCACTGGAAACGCTCGTCCCGGAACTCGCGCGCGATGGCGTGGAAGACCCACTGGTTCCAGTACTCGCCGGCGCCGCCGCCGTTGTAGCCGAGGTCGCGACCCTCCCAGTCCGCGACGTGCAGCTGGTACTCCGCGAATCGGCGCAGGAAGGGGTGGGAGAGATGGTCCTGCCCCGTGACATTGCGTAGCATCTCCGCAAACCGCAGCCACTCGTTCACGCCGTAGGCCCCGTAGCTTGGCGACTCGAGCCATGCTCCCGAGGTGTGCTCCTCGAACGAGTCGAGCATGAAGCGCTCCGCCAGGGCCACCCATCGGCCCGCGCGCTCGTCCTCGCCCAGCAGTGTCAGGCCCGCCATGCCCAGGCCGCACATGGTGACCGCCGTATGATTGCCCCTGAGGTCGTTGTAGATCGCGCCGTGCCCGGAGATCGTGTTTCGGTACAGGCCGTCGGCGAGGGTCGCGATTGCCTGCCGGACGTCCCTCCGCTCGGCATCGGACATGTCGTTGCAGGCGACGTCGTAGGCGGTGCTAAGGCACTGGAGCGGGTAGGAGGTGCCGAAGTCGAAGTAGATGTAGTCCGACTGAAGCCAGAAGCGGTGCCGCGCAAGGGCGACCGACCACCGTCGCGCCTGCTCCACGAAGTCCGGTTCGTCGCTCAGAGCCGCGCCCAGCAGCCACAGCGAGAAGTCGTGCCAGTAGAGTTGCCGCCACGCATCGAGGCCCGGAAACGGATCGGCTCCTGTGCCGTCGAGGAGCTCAGGAGGCTCAGGTGGCCTGACTGAGAGCAGATTCTCACCCCACGCAGGTCGCCTCGCGAGGTAGCTCTCGGCGGTCAGTACATACGGCTCTTCATCGCGCCGCTCGTTGATCTCGGCGATGATGGTGGTGATCGGCTCGGCAAGCTCAGGGTGATCGTGTGCCTTCGCGCGCCACGCCGCCCGCGTCTCCTCGTCAAAGCGCAGCCGGGGGTGGCCCTCAATCTCGGATGACAGCTCCGCGGCACGGGCGGCGGCTCGTGCGTCGATGGCGGCCATCTCACCCAGCAGAGCCCGGGCGTCGCCGTCCGCGCCGGCGGCCTCGAGCGACGGTGTCAGTCGCACGTAGTGGTGCGCACCGTTTCCCCAGCCCCAGATATGCAGATGCAGGCTCAGCGTGCCCGCTGCTTCTCCGAGCAGTGGCCTGAGGTCGCGCGAGAACTCCCCGACGCTCTGGCGATCGGCGATCACGACCTCCGGCCCATCATCGAGGCTGCCGGTGAGCTTCCACTGCGCGTTCGCGGCGTGGGCCACAATGCGCAGTCGCGGCGTGCGGGCGAGGTCAGCCTCGACGACGGCACTGATGCGCGCATGGTGCGGCGCGCCTCGGGTGATGACGACCGTACCGTCCTCGGTGGGGAAGAAGCTGCCTTGGTCGGAAGTCCAGGAGCCACCCTCGAGCCGCTCACGTTGCCAGGTGGTGGTGATCGGCCCAGCGCACAGCGAGGCAGACGCGGTTAGCAGCAGCGCGAGGCCGCATAGTTGTCGGAGCAAAGAAGACACCTCCGTGGGCAGGATGGTGGCTCCTTGGCCGCACGGAGGTGTGATTCCTTCCGTATCGCAGGCCCGCAGGCGCGGGCTATCGCGATCTGCTCAGTCGATATCGCGCTTGATGCGCATCTGTCCCTGCTGCTGCTTCTTGTAGAGGTAGCTGGCGCTCTCAGGTACAGGAAGGCCCAGCAGTTCGCTCAGCTCGGCGACCTTGTAGCGCGCGTGGTGGTTCAGCGCACCTACCTCCGCCGCCATCTTCCACTGGGTGAGCGCCTTCTCGTACTCCCCGGCCCGTTCGTAGATCGCAGCCTTGACGTGCAGCCCCAGCGTTGACTGGGGGTTGATGGTCAGATACAGGTCCGCCAGACGGATCGCCTCGTCGTAGTCGCCGCGCTTCATGGCGCGCCACGCGGGCAGATAGCGCTCGCGGATGGTGATGGTCGCGCCTTTGGCGGTCCCGTCGCTTGGGCGTCGCTTGATGCAGTAGTCATACCACTGAAGGGCCTTTTCGGGCTCAGGCAGCCGCTCATAGGCGTGGGCGATCAGGCGCTCGATGTACTCGGGATGCTCGAAGCGTGTGGCGGCGCCCAGCCAGCGCGCGGCCTCGTCGTAGTCGCGAATCTTGTCGAAGTAGGTCCAGCCAAGCTCGAAGTAGAGGTCATAGCGATCCGGGTTCCATGAGATGCCCTCTTTGAGCACATTCACGGCGGTGTCGAGCAGTTCCGCCTGAACCTCGGGGTCGTCCGTCTCAACGTAGAGGTTGTAGGCGCAATGCCACGCCGTGATGCGCCACGGTTCCAGCCAGTGGGGGTCGAGCAGCGTCGTCATGCGCATCAGCGACAGCGCATCCCACCGGGTTCCGCCGCCCTCGTGCCACATGCTGTGTGTCTTGAGCCACATCATCGTGGCGGCGACCTCGCGGAAACCGCCGAGCATGGCGCCAACGATCACACCGGTCATCGATGGCGCATCGTACTGAAGGATCTTCGTCACCTGAGTCGGCCGGGCGTAGCCGTGGATCAGCCGGTCCTGTGAGATGTTCTCGTTCAGCGGCCCCAGCCCGAGCACGAGGCCGACGATGACGACCCATGCGACGACTTGCTTCAATATACCGTTCATGGAATCACTCTACACTGCGAAATGAGCACGGCCACTGCAGTTGAGCAGTTCCGGCCGGCCCTGCGTTGCCGGCCACACGCCCGTCTATACCTCGCGTTGTGAGAAGAACAGGTATCCGAGCACCAGCACGATCACGATGTAGATCAGGCCGCTGACCATTGTCTGTCCGACATAGGACCACAGGACGGGAATGTCCTTGAGGATCGCCTCGCGTACGTCGAATATCTCAAAGTGCGGCAGGATCTTGTAGACGGTGAGCAGCAGTCCCCGGGCCACCGGGTTGGCCACCGTCTCGGTGTCCTGTGCCAGGTGGCCGAAGAATTCGCTCATCTGGCCGACGAAGTAGACCACGAAGGTGAAGATGGCCGCGAGGATCCATGAGAAGACCACCGATGCGACGACCGCGATTCCCATCACGACCGCCAGCTCGAAGAACGTGAGCAGGATCGCTTGCGCCACGTTCAGG
>JALGTR010000161.1 GCA_029821265.1 Candidatus Zipacnadia bacterium | reverse complement strand
CATCCCGTACAATATCCCGGTCGAGAGCATCGCCATCTACGCTGAGGCGATCCGCGAGCTCGACCTCAGAGGCTGACAGGGAGGCGAATAGATGGGGTATGAGCTGACGGATCACAGCAGGATCGATGACGTGGTGGCGCAAACGACACGGCTTACGAACGCGGCCTTCGCTGATTACGAGGGCGCGATGGAGGTTGACGAGAGCTGGACGGAGTGGTACCTGCAGCGCCCCGGTACCGAGCCGGAGCTGTGCCAGGTGGCGCTTGATGGCGATACGGTGGTCGCCCAGGTCCTCGTCTGTGCGCAGCCACTTCAACTGGGCGACGGGGTTCTCGACTGCGCGATCATCGACGGCGTCGCGACGCACCCCGAGCACCGGCGTCAGGGCCTCGCCCGTCAGCTGATGGAGCGCGCGCACGAGGCGATGAAGGAGCGCGAGCTCGCGGCCTCGGTGCTCTACACGAACCCCGAGGATCATCCCTACGAGTTCTACCGCAGGCTGGGCTATCGCGAGCGGGCGCGCGGCTCGCTGCTCGTCGGTCCACGGCCTGAGGGCAACAGGTGCGCGGCCGAAGAAGTGGACGCCACGGAACACGGAGGCGCGCTGCGCGATCTGATTAACGACTATTACACCGGCTGGGAGGGGTTCCACCCGCTGGATGAGGCGATCTGGCAGTGGCATCGGCTGGATCCGCCCGTCGGCCCCGCGACGGTCGTCGCCGAGCTGGCCGGATCCGGCGCGGTGTCAACGGTCAGCTTCGCGCACGCGAACCTGAAGCTGCGCACCCGGACGCAGGCGGTCGCGGTGGCGTATGACATGGCGGCCACGGTGATGAACGAGGACCAGGTGAGATCGCTGCTGTCGTCAGCACCCACTGAATATGTCGCCATGCTCGTTGACAACGAGGCCCCGGAGCGGCGGTGGGCCGAGAGCGTGGGACTGCAGAAGCAGGTCTCGGAGGTCGCGATGGTGCTGCCGCTGGGACGTGAGGCGAGTACGGCGCTGGAGGATCACGATCCGTTGTGGTATGTGATGGTGGAGTCGGTCATAGGGGTCTGAGAGCGGGTTGAGGAGGCGGTTGGATGGATGTACGAGCCGCACCTGAGATCAACAATGAACTGTGCGTTCGCTGCGGCCGCTGTGTGCGAGTCTGCGCGGCGGATCTGCTCGAGATGACTGATGAGGGCGTCGAGCCCAGCGGAGAGGTGCCCTGTTTCGTCTGTGGGCACTGCATCGCTGTCTGTCCTGAGAACGCCATCACCCACTCGAGCATGGACGCAGAGGGCTTCACGCGCCTCTTCGGCGAGGAAGATCGCGTCACTGTCGATTGTTTGTGGGATCTGTTGCGCCGGCGGCGGAGTGTGCGACAGTACACAGACGAGCCCGTCGCCGAGGAGACCATCATGCAACTCATTGAGGCCGCGACCCTGGCTCCGAGCGCGCTGAATGAGCAGGCATGGCACTTCAACGTCATCACCGATCCCGATCAGCTGCACCGAATCTGCCGGCGCATCGTGGCGCTCTACCGCAGTCTGCTCAAGATGCTCGAGGGCCGATGGAGCAAGCTGATGCTGCGGCTGATGGTCGGGGCCGACGCGGCGGAGCAGTTCGAGGAGGCCCGGCCGCTCATCCAGCGGATCGTGGACGGATATGAGGCGGACGACGATCGCATCCTTTGGGGCGCGCCCGCGTTGATCGTGGTTCACTCTCCCGACGAGGATCACACGACCACGGAGAGCTCGCACTACGCGGTCGGCAATATGATCCTGATGGCGACGGCGATGGGGCTCGGCACCTGCCTGATCGGCTTCCTGACGGCCGCCGCGGAGCACGACGAGCGGCTGCAGAAGTATCTGGGGATACCGGAGGGAAACACGATCGACGCTGCGCTGGTTCTGGGCCATCCGGACGTGGATTGGATCAAGTCGGTGCCCAGGCGCACGCCGCCGATCAAGATGATCTGAAGAGCGCCGGGGGCCCGTGCCGCCCCGGCGCCATCTCACGCGAGGTGACAGCATGTCCGATGATGTTCGGCCGAAAGTCGACGAGGACGCCTGCATCGTGTGCGGCGCCTGCGTCGATGCCTGCAAGTTCGAGGTCATGAAGCTGAGGAAGCGCCACGCGCAGGCGCGCGGGGTGGGGGAGTGTATCGTCTGCGGGCACTGCGTCGCCGTCTGTCCGCAGGAGGCGATCACGCACCCGGCACTGGATGGCGGGCAGGTCCAGGAGCTGCCGCAACAGCCGGCGGTGAGCTACGAGCAGCTCAGGACGCTTCTGCGCCAGCGCCGCAGCGTGCGGCAATACACGGACGAGCCCGTGCCGCGGGACCTGATCCGCGAGCTGATCGGCGCAGCGATCCTGGCTCCCAGCGGGCACAACGCGCAGTCGTGGCGGTTCACCGTAATACAGGAGGCGTCCGAACTTGACCGCGTCCGGGCGGCCGCTACGGACTTCTACCGCCGGCTGCTTGGTACCCTCGACGACGAGGAGGGGCGACGGTCGATGATCGAGGCAATGGGCGGCGACGCAGTCGAAGCGCTCGATGATGTCGCGCCAGCGGCTCGCCTGATCGTGCGCGCGCACGAGCGGGGCGACGATCACCTGCTGTGGGGCGCGCCGACCCTACTGCTTGTGCATGGGCCAGAGCTTGACCCGACCGGCGCCGAGAGCGCGCACTACGCGGCCGGCAATCTGATGCTGGCGGCAGTCACAAAGGGGCTGGGCTCGTGCCTCATCGGCTTTCTGACGATCCCGGCCCGGTTCGATGCAGCGCTGCAGCAGGCGCTCCGGCTGCCGCCCGGCGATGCCCTGCATACGGCGCTGGTGCTCGGCTGGCCTGATGTGACCTATCTGCGGTCCACCGCACGGCGCGAACCGGAGATCACCTTCGTCTGAGGGAGGCAGGACGGTGCCGGCCTGCACACTCAACCACACAGCCGCGACACTCACCGACGGCTCAGAGCTTACCATCCCGTGGTGGCACCTCGATTCCGGGCGGGACGGCGAGGCATTTCTGGTCATCGCCGCCCAGCACGGGAACGAGGTCCAGGGGTGTGAGGTCATCCGTCGCTTCCGCGCGGTGTGTGAGCGTGAGCTGACCGCCGGTGAGGTCTTCCTCGTACCCTTCGCCAACCTGCCTGCCCTCCGTCACCGCCGCTCGCACATCAGTCTCGGCCCCGAGCAACCGTACGGCGAGGACAGCGGGCATAACATGAACCGCACCTGGCCGGGCGACCCCGAGGGCAACGACACCGAGCGGGTTGTGCATGCGCTGCACGAGGCCGTGGTGCGGCATTGCTCGCGCGCCCTCGATCTGCACTCGTGGACGCGCTTTATCGCGACTGCGACGCTTGCCCGACGCAACGGCGGACTCTCCGAGGAGATGGCGCGGGCCTCTGCCATCCGCTTCATTCAGTGGCGCAACCCGCCGACATCGCAGACCGGCGGTAAGACGATAGGGGCGCTGTTCAACGACTCCGGGCGTGGGTCTATCACCATTGAGCTGGCGCCACAGTGGGTGATCCGCGAGCGCGAGGTAAGAGCCGGTCTGCGCGCTGCGATGAACCTGGCAAAGCTGTTCGGCATGATCGAGGGAGAGCCGGAGCAGCTCGAGGGACCGTGCGCTGAGATGGGGCCGGAGACGGCGGATCATGAGGACCGCTACTTCGAGCTGACAGCACCCTGCGAGGGGCTCTTTGTCGAGGCGGGGCTGCAGACGTCAGAGCACGTCGAGGAGGGCCAGCTCCTCGGGCACATCATCCGCGCAGGGGATCTCGAGACCGTCGAGATCCGCGCTCCAGCGCCCGGCTATCTGTACAAGTACGGGGCGTTTCGGGAGAACTCCGATGTCGGCCTGCCGGGCCAGCACCCCTGGGCCGATGAGGGCGATTGCGTGGCGGCGATCCTCCAGCCCTGAGCCCTCTGAGACGCTCAGGCATTCACGACGAGGTCGCGCACACGCGCGAGAGTCGCCTCATCCACCTCAGCACGCGTGACCACATACTCCGGCTCATACTTCGTTGAGGAGACGTGCCCCCGCTCGTTGAGCAGCTCCATCAGCTCCATGCGGTCGTAGGGGACGTGCAGGGTGACCGCGATCAGGTGCGCAAAGAGCAAATCCGACATCCGCGCTCGCAGTTGATCGAGACCGTCGCCCTCGAGCGCAGAGATGCGAATCGTGTTGGGGATCCGGCTCTCGAGGATGCGGAGCTTTCGCTCCGAGTCGACCATGTCGATCTTGTTGAGCGCCACGATAGTGTCCATGTCCGCCGCGCCGAGGTCCTCCAGCACCCGTGCGGCGGCCGCGTACTGCTCGTAGGCCGCCGGGAACGAGGCATCAACCACGTGCAGCAGCATGTCGGCCTCGGTCGCCTCCTCGAGCGTGGCCCGGAAGGCGGCGACGACCTGGTGGGGCAGGTCCTGAATGAAGCCAACGGTGTCCGTCACCAGCGCGTGTCGTCCTTCGTCCAGCTCCACCCGGCGAGTGGTCGGATCGAGCGTCTCGAAGAGGCGGTCGCGGACGGCGACCTCCTGCGAGCCTGCCAGCGCGTTCAGCAGCGTAGACTTGCCCGCGTTCGTGTACCCAACGATCGCCGCGACGGGGATCCCGGAGCGCCGTCGTGAGGTGCGCTCCACGCCGCGGCGCTTCCGCACCTCCTCAATCTCGGCCTCGAGGCGCTGGATGTTTCGCCGCAGCCGCCTGCGCTCGACGTCGATCTTCGTCTCACCGGGGCCGCGGACGCCGATCCCGCCGCCGCCGGTTCCCCCGATTCGGTCCATCATCTTTCCGCGCCCGGCCAGCCTCGGAAGCGCGTACTGCGCCTGCGCGAGCTCTACTTGCAGCTTGCCCTCGCGGGTGCGCGCGTGCTGAGCGAAGATGTCGAGGATCAGCTCGGTGCGGTCGAGGACCTTGCAGTCCAGCGCATCGACGAGGTTGCGGTTCTGCACAGGAGTGAGCTCGCCGTTGAAGATCACCAGTTCAGCGCCGGTCGCGAGGACCTCTTCCTCCAGCTCCTCGACCTTCCCCGCGCCGATGAATGTGCGGATGTCGGGCCTGTCGCGGGCCTGGGTCACGAGGTCGATGACCTGCGCGCCGGCGGTTCTGGCAAGCTCGATCAGCTCGCGCATCGACCGCCGGCTGCGTCCGTGCAGGTCGTCGATCCCGACGAGGATCGCGCGCTCTACGCCGTGCTGTCTCTGTCTGGCCTCAAGCTCCTGCTGGTTCAAGCGCGCCCACCTCTGTCCGGCGGCACCTACCAGGAGATGCCGCCGGCCTCCATGTGCTCGATTGCCTGCTCGATCTGCCCGATCTTGTCCTCGCCTTTGATGGTCAGCGACATCCGGACGAAGCCCTCGCCGGAGGGGCCGTAGACGCCGCCCGGAATGGCCAGCACCCGGCAGTCGGCGAGCAGCTTCGTGGCGAACGATTCGCTGGTCTCGCCCTCAGGCACCGGGATCCATACGTAGAAGGTCGCCCGCGGCTTCTCGATCGGGCAGCCGAGGCTCTGCAGCCCCTCGACCAGCGCGTCGCGCCGACGCTGGTACTCCTCCTGCATCTGCGGGGCGAAATCCTCGTAGCCATCAAGGGCCTCCGCCGCCGCGCGCTGGATGGCCATGAACGTACCCGAATCGACGTTGCTCTTCGCGCGCGAGAGTGCTTCGACGTGTTCGCGACCGCCCATCGCCCAGCCGATGCGCCAGCCCGTCATGTTGAAGGTCTTCGACAGCGAGTGGATCTCGATGGCGACATCCTTCGCCCCCTCGACCTCCAGGATCGAGTGGGGCCGATCGCCCTCGTCGTAGTAGACCTCGCTGTAGGCCGCGTCCTGGACGATCACCATCTCGTACTTCCTCGCGAAGGCCACCGCCTCCTCGAAGAATTCCATCGGCGCGACCGCCCCCGTCGGGTTGTTCGGGTAGTTAAGGAACATCATCTTCGCCTGTTGCCGAACGGCCTCGGGGATGGCCTCAAGATCGGGCAGGAAGTTGTTCTCAGCCTCGAGCGGCATCGGGAATGCAGCGCCGCCGCACCAGCCTGACTGGACCTTGTAGACGGAGTAGGCCGGGTCGGGAACGAGCACGACGTCGCTCGGGTCGATGTAGGCCCAGACGATGTGAACCAGCGCCTCCTTGGCGCCGATCGTGCTCTGGATCTCACCGTCGGTGTCCAGCTCGACGCCGAAGCGGCGCCTTGCGAAGTCAGCGATCGCGCCTTTGTATCTCTCGGTCCCGAACCCGGATTCGTCGTAGGGATGGGTCTCGGGATCGTTTGCCGCCTCGCAAAGGGCGTCGATGACGAACTGCGGGGTGGGCATGTCCGGGTCGCCGATGCCGAAGTCGATGGGCTCGTTGCCCTCCTGGATCATCTTCGTCTTCAACGCGGCGATCTCGCGGAATGGATAGGGCGGAATTCGCTGAAGTCGCTGTGCCTGCTCCATGCTGTTGCTCCCTCACGTCTGGCTTGATGCGGGGGCCGAGGCCAATCCGGCATACCGGCTCGCCTGCGACCGTTGTCCGTCATCCCCCCGTGGGCGGACTACAAGAATGCCGGCTCGATGATCTCGTCACGCAGAACCCCGGTGAAGACCTCGATCGCCGGCCCGGTCATGAGCACGTGATTGTCCTCGCGCCACTCGATCTCGAGCACGCCGCCGAGAAGCTCGACCTCGATGGCCCGCTCGGTCCTGTCGTTGAGCGCGCAGGCCACGCAGGTGGCCGAGGCTCCCGTTCCACACGCGAGCGTGATCCCCGCGCCACGCTCCCACACGCGCATTCTCACGTGCTCGCGATCCACAACCTCGACGAACTCTACGTTCGTGCGGTTGGGGAACATCGAGTGGTTCTCGATCGCCGGGCCCAGTTCGGCCACTGGCGCGCTGTCGGCGTCCTCGATGAATATGATGCAGTGCGGATTGCCCATCGAGACCGCGGTGACCAGCAGCGTCTCGCCGCCCACCTCGAGCGGCTCCGCGATCACCGGCTCATCCGCCGGCTCGCCGAGCATGGGGATCTCCCCGCGGGTAAGGCGCGGCTCACCCATGTCCACGGTGACGCAGGTGGCCTTCCCGTCCTCGACGGTCAGCGACGGCTTGATGATGCCCGCGAGGGTCTCGAAGGTCAGCTCGGTCCGGTCAGTGAGGCCGTGATCGTAGACGTACTTCGCACAGCAGCGCATGCCGTTGCCGCACATGTTCGACTCGGATCCGTCCGGGTTGAAGATACGCATGCGGAAATCGGCCACATCTGAGGGCAGGATCAGGATCAGCCCGTCGCTGCCCACCCCGAAGTTGCGGTTGGACACGATCGTCGCCAGCCTGCCGAGGTCGAAGCGATCGAGATCCTCCTCATGGCCGTCCACGTAAACGTAATCATTGCCCAGCCCATGCATCTTCGTAAATGTAAGTGGCATCGGGCACCGTCCTGTGTCCAATCAGCCGCCTATCGGCCCTCGCGCACCGGGCCGATGACGGCGATTGCACTCTTGAAGATCAACACAGCGTCGCGCCTGCAGCGCAGCTTTATCGTGAATGTGTCGAAGGCTTCGACAGTGCCCTTGAGCGATTTGCCGCTGAGGAGCACGATCTCCACCATCTGTTTGTTCGTGCGCGCCTCGTTGAGGAACTCATCCTGCACGTTCGGCTTCGCGGACATCGATGCTCCTCACCTCAGTCGCTCTGCCACCTGTACGAGCATCTGTGTGCAGGCCTCTCGCTGCGTCGGGCTGCCTGCGGCGAGCCATCGGTAGCCCTCTCCTCCGCGCAGCCAGGTCATCTGCCGCTTGGCGTAGCGCCGTGTGTCACGCTTGATGAGTCGAACGGTCTCGTCCAGGTCATGTTCGCCGGCCAGGTGCTCCAGCAGATGGCGATATCCGATCGCCTGCATGGACTGGCAGTCGGAGGTGACGCCCGAGGCAACGAGCCGCCGCACCTCCTCCACCCACCCCACCTGCATCATCCGGTCGACGCGGCGCTCTATGCGATCGAAGAGCATCTGTCTGGGGGCCGTAAGCACGTATTGCGCGCAATTATAGTGAATGTGCGAATCAGCGTCAACGTCCTGCTGAGCCGAGATCGGCTCGCCGGTCAGCTCATAGACCTCCAGCGCCCGCACGATCCGCCGCTCGTCACTGGCATCGATACGCTCGGCCGCCTCCGGATCGACCTCCGCGAGCCGCGCGTGCAGCACGGCGGGGCCGAGCGCGCTGGCCTCCTCGCGCAGACGCTCGCGGATCGCATCGTCACGAGGTCCGGGCGGGAAATCAAAGCCCTCGGTCAGAGCGCGGATGTACAGCCCCGTTCCTCCGGAGAGTATGGGCAGGTTCCCGCGCTGATGGATAGCGCAGATCGCGCGCGTCGCGTCATCGACGAAGTCCACGACCGTGTACTCGCCGTCGGGGGGTACGAAGTCCACGAGGTGGATCGGCGCGCGCGCACGCTCCTCTGGCGTCGGTTTGGCCGTGCCGATGTCCATGCGCTCGTAGATCTGCATGGAGTCGGCCGACACGATCTCGCCGCCAACGCGCTCGGCAACCCGCAGCGACATCTCCGTCTTGCCGGTCGCGGTCGGCCCGGCGAGCACCAGAAGCGGGATCGCCTCACGTGCCTCCGTCATGGCGTGAGGATCACCTTGAGCGTGGCGTCGGGCTGGTCGATCATCGCCTCGAAGGCGCGTTCGAGGTCCTCCAGCGGCATGTGATGGGTGACGAGCCGCTCGGGCTGGACCTCGCCGCTCTCCACCAGCTCGACGGCCTTCGGTATCGTGCCTCCGTGCAGGCGCGAGCCCAGGAAGTCGAGCTCCTTGCGGACCATGATCGAGCCCGGGATGCAGATATCGTCCTTGCACAGACCGAGCATCACCACGCGCCCGCTTGCCGCCACCACCTCCAGCGCCTGGACGACCGTCTGTGGCCTTCCAACCGCCTCGATGACGACCGTTGGCCCGCTCTCGCCGAAGATCGCCCCCAGTTGCTCGGCTGTGTCGCCATCCCCGGGGTTGATTGCTGCCGCTGCACCGAGGCTCTCGGCCAGCTCGAGCCTTCCGGGCGAGAGATCTGACACCGCGCAGCGGGCCCCGCGGGTGACGCACACCTGGAGCACCGACAGGCCTATGGTGCCGGCGCCGATAATCAGCACCGTCTCCTCCGTGGTCACGCGCGCTCGGTTTGAGGCCTGCACGCCGATCGACAGCGGCTCGACCATCACCGCCGCATCGGCCGAAAGATCGTCTGAAATCCCGTGGAGACAGCCCACGGGCGCGACGTAGTACTCCGCGAAGGCCCCCGGCGCGTGAACGCCCAATACTCGCATGTTGACGCAGCAGTTGTACCGTCCGGTGCGACACGGGAGGCACTCCCCGCACGGCATCGAGGGGTCCAGGACCACGCGCTCACCCACGACCGGAGGGCGCGGCTGAAGCCGTCGCGGTATCTCCGGGGTCTGCTCGCTGTCGACAAGCTCGACCACCGTTCCGACGACCTCATGGCCGCCGATCTGGGGATACTTGAAGAATGGCTGCGTCCCCTCGTATGCGTGCAGGTCGCTCCCGCAAACGCCGACCGCCTCGACCTCGATAAGCGCCTCCCCGGGGCCGGGCTCGGGGCGCTGCACGTCACGAATCTCGACCTCGTGTGGTGCGACTATGTA
>JALGTR010000160.1 GCA_029821265.1 Candidatus Zipacnadia bacterium | reverse complement strand
GTCGATCGGCCCGGCCTCGACCTGCCCCAACTGCGCGTCGGCGTAGCGCACCTGTCCCGGAGCGCCGACCTGGGCGCTGATGTTGGCCTGCGCGATCGGCCCGGTCATCCGGCCCGACAGCAGCAGCGGACCCGCGATCGACGCCATCTGAGCCTGCTCGGGAAGCTCCGTCCCCGGCGGAGCCAGCTTCAGGAGCTCATCCGGATCTCGCACGCTCGCGTCGAACGTCAGGTCCACCACCGGGTCCTCGAAGTTGCCCATGAAGCCGCTGGCCTCAAGCGCAACCCCGCCACTTTTCGCGCGAACCCACTCAACGTTCACGCCGTCCGTCGTGCCGTAGAGGTCGGCCTCCGCGGTAACCTCGCGGCCGCCGAGCGCCTCGAGCCGCACCGCCGCGTTGCGAACGCGCACGTCGGCAGACACTGTCGGCGTCATCTCACCGTCGGCACCGGGCAGCAGGCCCACTGAGGCGTCCACATCGACCCGCGCCCGACGCACATCAAGCCCGGTCCGGGGCGGCGCGAACATCCGATACGCCCACGCCGCGTTCAGACCGCGCACACTCGCCTCCGCCCATGCGAAGCCCGTCTCCAGCTCCGTCTCGGCCTCGATGGCGATCTCCCTGATGCGACCGGTTGTCCCTGTCGCGTCGGCCACGATCTGAGCCCAGCCCATACGCCGCATGTCGATCGTCACGCCGATATCGTCGAGCTCAAGGTAAACCGGAGCCCCGCCGGCGGTCGGTAGCGCGTAGTCCTCGTAGGCGACCCGCGTATCGGCGATCTCCACGACGCCGCGGAACCGCTCCTCCGGGGGGGCCGGCTCCTCGGGCTCGGGCAGGATCTTCTGCAGGTTCAGCTCGCCCTGCCGGTCCCGAACCGCGTGCAGCCAGGCCTCTTCGATCCGAACCCGATTGATCCCGGCAGCCGGAGCCACCGCCCCGCTGGCGATCGCGGCGAGATCGTACTCGACCCTGATGCGCTCGGCGCTGACGATGATGCCGTCCGCCAGCGTCTCGCCCTCGGCCACGGCGAGCCCGTCGAGCGTCACGCCCTCAGTGCCGACCTGCGTGACCGGACCGACGCGCACCTCGCGCGCGATTGTGTCGGCGATCTGCTGCGCGGTCAGAAGCTGCAGCCACTCGCGCCATCGGTCGCCCGACGTGACGCTCCGCCCCGCCTCAAACAGCAGCGCGGCAGTGACAGTCAGGACCAGCAGGATGGTCAGCAGACGATTGCTCATACTCCGCCCCGGGCGCGGATGGGTTTCAGCTCAATTCGGACGGGTCCAGTGCGGCCGCCTCCGCCGCGTGGTAGCTGCTGCGGACGAACGGGCCGCTGATGACGCGTTTCAGCCCGGCCCGCCGCCCCACCTCCACATAGCGCTCAAACTGCTCCGGCGTGACGTAGCGATCGATCGGCAGGTGCTGCGGAGACGGTCGAAGATACTGCCCGATCGTCACGATCTCACAGCCGGCCCCGGCGAGGTCCTCAAGAGTCTGCGCGATCTCCTCGTCGGTCTCACCCAGACCCACCATGAGGCCCGACTTGCGCCGCACCTGCGGGGCATGCTCCGCGGCCCGTCTCAGGACCTGTAGCGAGCGCTCGTAGCCGGCATCAGGGCGCACGATCGGCTGCAGCCTGCGCACGGTCTCAACATTGTGGTTGAAGACCGTCGGGTGGGCGTCGAGAACCCGCCGCAGAGGTGCGAAATCGCCGGCGAAGTCGCTCGTCAATACCTCGATGCCAACATCCGGAAGCCGCCTGCGCAGGGCCTCCATGGTCGCCACAAACTGCCACGCGCCGCCGTCAGGCAGGTCGTCGCGCGTGACGCACGTGAGGACAACGAAGCGCAGCCCGAGACGCTCTGCCGCCTCGGCGACCTTCTCGGGCTCATCGGGATCGGGCAACCCGGGTGTGCCGTGGTTGACGGCACAGAATCGGCAGTTGCGTGTGCAGGTATCGCCCAGCAGCATGAATGTTGCGGTGCCTGAGGCGAAGCACTCGCCGACATTGGGGCACATGGCCTCCTCGCAGACCGTGTGCACGCCGCAATCCGTCAGCAGCTCGCGCGTCTTCCGCGTGAGTGCGCGCTTCCCGGTCTTGACCTTGAGCCAGGCCGGCATGCGCGGGCGTCGTACGGACGTCTGTTTTGCGCGGTCTTGATCGCTCCTGGGGGGCACCTGACCAGCTCCTTCCACGGGCTCCGATTGTACCTCGTGAACCGCCATTCCGTCAACGTGGCCGCGCCTCCAGGCCGTCGGTGGTCGGAGGCCGTACAGGAAGCAGTAGAGGGCCAGCCCTCCCCCACGCTACGGCCGTCGATCGACGCTCCTCAGTAGCCGCCTGGGAGCGTGAGCTGGTCCTTCGGCAGCTTGCGGAAGCACAGGAACCAGTCGAGACGGTAGTAGTCCTCCCCTGCGCCCTCAACCCGCGCTTCCGCCGCGCCGCCCGACCCGGGCGGCGGCACGATCACGTCGTCTCCAGGCTGCCACTTCGCGGGCGTGGCGACATTGTGCGCGTCGGCGGTCTGCAGCGCGATCAGCATGCGCATGATCTCGTCGAAGTTCCGCCCTGTCGATGCCGGGTAGTACATCAGCGCGCGCACAGTCGCATTCGGGTCGATGATGAAGACCGCCCTGACGGCGTGCGCGTCATCCGAACCGCGCTGGATCATCCCGTACTTCTCGGCCACATCCATCTTCCGATCCGCGCTGACCGGGAAGGTCACGGAAACGTTCTCGATAGCCGCCTCATCTCGCCACTTCTCCACCTTGCCGTGAAGTGCTCGCAGCTGACCCGGACCTCATTCCGAGGTAATCAGTGAGGATATTCGACGGGCCGCTCAACCCTCCTGGGACACTTGCGAAAGAGAGGCGATTGTCGAACGGCCAGCACCGGCCGGCGTCAGATGGTCCGGCCGGCCGCCTCGCAGAACGCCTCGAGGTCTTTCATCAGCCGGGAGAAGGCGGAGGGGGTCAACGACTGCGGGCCGTCAACCAGCGCCTCCTGCGGACGCGTGTGCGTCTCGATCAGCAGGCCGTCGGCGCCGGCAGCGACAGCCGCCTTGGCGAGGGCCGGAACCATCCAGTCATGGCCAGACGCGTGGCTGGGATCGACCACGACCGGAAGATGGCTGAAGCGCTTGAGAGCCACGACCGCGGAGATGTCGAGCGTGTTGCGCGTTGAGGTCTCGAAGGTCCGGATCCCGCGCTCGCAGAGGATAACTCTGTCGTTACCCTCGACCGCCACATACTCGGCCGCCTGCAGCAGGTCCTCAACGGTCGCGGACATGCCCCGCTTGAGCATAACCGGGCGATCGACCTTCCCCAGCTCGGTCAGCAGGGCGAAGTTCTGCATGTTCCGGGCGCCGACCTGGTAGATATCGGCGACGTCGTGAAGCAGCTCGATGTCGCGAACATCCACCACCTCGGTGATGAACGGGAGACCGGTCTCGGCCTTGACCGCCAGCGCCATCGGAATGCCCTCCTCCCGCAGGCCCTGGAAGCTGTGCGGAGAGGTGCGGGGCTTGAAGATGCCCCCGCGAAGTACGTGGCCGCCGGCGCTTCTGACATAGCGCGCGATCTCGATGAGCTGATCGTAACCCTCGACCGCGCACGGTCCGGCCATCATCACGATCCGCTCGCCCCCGATCGTAAGGTCCCCGGTGATGGGAATCTCACTCGGCTCTGACTTTACCTCGCGACCAACGAGCTTGTAGGGCTTGAGAATCGGGATGATCTGCTCGACGCCAGGCATCACCTCGAGCAGTTCCATCTTCTCCTGCGTCTTCGGGCCGATGACCGCGATGACCGTCTTCTCGACACCACGGATCGGATGCGGGGTGAATCCGAGGGCTGAGACCTTCTCGATGAGGTTCTGAATCGTCTGCTCTTCTGCGCCGGACTCGACGATGATGACCATGGGCGTGTGCCTCACAGGTGAGGAGTGGACTCGGCTGTAGGATTATATCAAAGCACCGGCTATATGGGGAAGGCCGCCGATCATGCGGCGATGATCTGGCGGCGGGCCCTGGCACATTCCGCGCGCCCCTCGCTGGCGGGGACGTCCGCGCCGTGGGGGCGTGCAGTCTGCTCGCGGGCGGGGGGGCCGCCCGCGCTCCACGATCGACGGCCAGGCGGTCAGGCGAGCCGCCGTCGAGGCGGCTGCGCCACGAACTCCGTTACCGTCAGGGAGGCGTTCGGATGTCGCTGCACGAGTGAGCAGGGGACCTTCGCCGTGACCTCGCCATGCAGTACGCGGCGGATTACCGCGCGCTGCCACGGGCGATTGGCGTAGAGTCGAATCTCGCGGGCGGAGAGGCACTCCTTCATCCCGAGCGTCACGGCGGTCTTCGGGATCAGTGGGATGTTCCCATCCGCGACCATGACGGAGTTGATTGTCCGCGTCTCGCGTGACAACTCCAGCACTCGAGTGGGCAGCTGCGCGAAGTCATCCACCGCCATCTCCTCACCAGGCTCTGGCGGCTCGTTGAAGGCGATATGACCGTTGATGCCGATGCCCGCGTAGCAGATGTCCACGCCACCGAGGTCCTCCATCATCATCGGGACTTTCTTCGGATCGTGCGGATCCGGGAAGATGATGTTCTCCTCAGGCGGCGCAAGGTCATCATCGAGCAGATCCAGGAAGCTGCGCTTCATATGCCCGCGAAAGCTCAACGGATGATCGATCGGCAGCCAGTCGCCATCCTCGGTCAGGTACTCGTCCATGTTGAAGCACACGAGGTTCCGCAGACTGATGCGCTCGAGGTTGCAGATGCGGGCCATGCGCGCGTACTGCCCCACAGGACCGACCGGCAGGATGAAGACCGTCGGCCTGCCACGCTCCTCGTTTTCGCGCACCTTGTTGAGCATCGTGCGGGCCATGTCGTGATAGAGGTCCTCGTCGGTGGGCAGCACCTCAACGCTGATCGGGGACCCTTCCCCGAGCTTCTCGGCCGGAATCGTGGTGACATCGTCCATGACTGAACGCCTCCCGGTGCAGACTGCAGGCTGCAAGGGACGACAATGGCAACGGCCACGACAGGGCTGCGAACGAGCCGCGGGCCGCTGTCTCGAGTCAGCGCGTGCGCCTACGACGCTCAACGAGCGCTCCCGCCCGGACCAGCACCACGCCAGTGGCGGCCAGCGCAAGAGCAACCACGATGACCAGCCACACCGGCGAGTGGATCGCCTCGGGCATGTAGAGGACCGCATCCAGATCCGAGAACGACAGTGGCCAATCGCAGATCGTTCGCACGGCCGCATAGCGCAGCACTGTCCACGCTCCAAGCGAGAACGCAATCGTTCCCGCCTGCTGCAGGCCGTTGCGGCCGGCGATAATGCCGACCGTGACGATTACGAGCACGATGGAGAGTTGCCGGGTCTGCTCGAGCACCAGCTCGCGAGCCGACAGCGCCTCGACCGGCTCAAGCGCCAGCAGGTCGACCCCGGCTTCGGGCTCGGCTGGCATCCGACGCACGTAGTACGTCGCGATCGAGTCGATATACCCCAGCGCCAGCGACATGGCGGTGAGCGCGATCAGGTAGCTCAGCACCGTCATCCCGCGTCGTCTCCGTGCCATCGCCGGGCCTCAGACAAGCTCCTGAAGCGTCTCGCGACGCTGCCTGAGCTGCTGGAGCTTCTCCTCGGACTCGGCGAGCCGCTGGCGCTCGCGCTCGACGATCTCGGCGGGCGCGTTCTCGACGAACTGCGGGTTATCGAGCTTCCCCCGGGACCTGGCCATGTTCGCCTCGATCTCTTCGATCTGGCTGTCGATCCGCTCCACCTCGCCCTCGACATCGACGCTGCCGGGCACGTGCAGGAAGACCTGCGAACCGGGTGCCGCGGCGGCGAGGCAGTTGTCAGGGGCCTCCGAGCCGGGCTCAAGCAGCGTCAGTTCGTCGATCATCGCCAGTGACTTCAGGGCCTCCTGCTGGTTCTGCAGCAGACCGAGGTCGGATGCGCTGTCGGCGATAATCGTGACCGGGACCCTCTGCGAGGGCGGCAGCGTGAGGGCGGCTCGGAGCGTGCGAATCCGGGCCACGGTGGCCTGAAGCTGCCGCATGCGCTCCTCGGCCGATTCGTCGAGCATAGCCTCATTGGCCATCGGGAAGTCCGCGACGGCGATCGACCCGGGATCGTCGTAGAGACGATGCCACAGCTCCTCGGTGATGAAGGGCATGATCGGATGCAGCGCGCGGAGGATCCCATCGAGGACCGTGCGCAGCACCTCCTGCACCGTTGCCTTTCGTTCGGGCGTGCCCGGCTCGTAGAGATCAATCTTCGCTATCTCGACATACCAGTCGGCGAACTCGCTCCAGATGTGCTCGTAGAGGGCGTCGGCGGCCTGCGCGATGTTGTACTGCGTGAACTCGCGATCGATCGTCTCCAGAAGACGCTGATGGCGCGAGAGGATCCAGCGATCGGCAAGGCTGAGCTCGGCCTCGGACAGGTCCACCGGCTCCTCGGGGGCGTCCTCGAGGTTCATCGTGACGAAGCGTGTGACGTTCCAGAGCTTGTTGCAGAAATTGCGCGCGCCGATGACCCGCTCCTCGGAGTAGCGCAGGTCCTGCCCGTGCGTGATCATCTGCATCAGGGCGAAGCGGAGGGCATCGGCGCCGTACCTGTCGATCAGCTCCAGCGGATCCACGCCCGTACCCAGGGACTTCGACATCTTCTGGCCGTCAGCGGTGCGCACGAGGCCATGGATAAAGACAGTGTCGAAGGGCTGCTTGCCCGTGAAGTGCATGCCGTCCATGATCATCCGTGCGACCCAGAAGAAGATGATGTCATAGGCGGTCACGAGGGTGCTGGTGGGGTACCAGTACTCGAGCTCGGGCGTCTCCTCGGGCCAGCCGAGTGTGCTGAAGGGCCAGAGGCCGGAGCTGAACCACGTGTCGAGCACGTCGGGAGACTGCACAATGTTATCGCCACCGCAGGCGGGGCACTCGGTCGGGTCCTCGCGTGAGACGATCCACTGCTGGCAACTCTCACACCACCATGCGGGGATCGGATGGCCCCACCAGAGCTGGCGCGAAATGCACCAGTCCTCGATGTTCTCCAGCCACTCGCGGTAGACTTTGGTCCAGCGCTCCGGGACGAAGCGCACAAGGCCCTCGTCCACGGCGCGCAGACCCTCCTCGGCGAGCTGCTCCATGGCCACGAACCACTGCTCGGAAACGAGGGGCTCGACCACCGTCTCACAACGCGTGCAAATGCCGACCTTGTGGTGGTGCTCGTCGATGCCCTCCAGCAGGCCCTGCTCCTCGAGTGCCGAGATGACCTCCCGGCGGGCCTCGAAGCGATCCATGCCTGCGAACTGCCCGGCCGCCTCGGTCATTCGGCCATCCTCGTCGATGACGACCACACGCTCGAGGTTGTGGTGCTGGGCGATCTCCAGGTCGGTCGGGTCATGCGCGGGGGTGACTTTCACCGCGCCGGTGCCGAACTCGGGATCAACGAGTTCGTCCGCCACAACCGGGATCTCGCGCTCCATCAGCGGCAGGATGACGGTCTCGCCGATCAGATGCTGGTAGCGTTCGTCGTCGGGATGCACCGCGACGGCGGTGTCCCCGAGCATCGTCTCCGGCCGGGTCGTGGCGCCCACGACGCCGGGGCCGCCATCGGCGGCGGGATAGCGTATGCGCCAGAGGTGACCGTCCGTGTCGACGTGCTCGACCTCGAGGTCCGAGAGTCCGGTCGAACAGCGCGGACACCAGTTGATCATGCGCGCGCCGCGGTAGATCAGCCCCTCCTCGTAGAGCGTCACGAAGGCCTCACGCACAGCCTCGGAAAGCCCCTCGTCGAGGGTGAAGCGCTCACGCGACCAGTCGGGACTGCAGCCGAGGCGCTGGAGCTGGCCGACGATCTGGTCATGATGCTCGTCGGCGACCTCCCATGTCTTCTCAATGAACTTCTCGCGGCCGAGATCGTGGCGAGTCTTCCCCTCCTCCGCCAGCATCTTCTCCACAACGTTCTGCGTGGCGATGCCCGCGTGGTCGGTGCCGGGGAGCCAGAGCGCCGCGTAGCCCTGCATCCGCTTCCAGCGCGTGAGCAGGTCCTGAATCGTGTTGTCAAGCGCGTGACCCATGTGGAGCGACCCGGTCACGTTCGGCGGTGGAATAACGATGCAGAACGGCTCGCGGTCGTGGTCGATCTCCGCGGCCATGATGTTCTCTTCCAGCCAGTACTCGTACCATTTTGCCTCAACCTGATCGGGGTCGTAGGCGGGGGGCATCTTCTCGGCCATCAGACTGCTCCTCGTATCGTGAGATTCGCTCAATGCGTCGATTTCAGTGTTTCCGAGGCTCTTAACGCAAAATCGCCCCTCGTCCATACGCAGCGACATTCGCCACGGGACGAGAGGCGTGCTCTCGCGGTACCACCCGGCTTCCTGCGCTCCGTGCGCTGGCAGCCAGGGAGTGTACGGAACTCCACGTCCAGAGCGCCACGAGCGCGGCTCTCCATGACGAGGTAACGATCGTCAGTCGGCGGCTGCTAACGACTCCACGCCCTCACAGCCGCGGCTCCGGGGCGACCTTCGTGCAGGACGCGACCGCCGGCTCTCAGCGCGCCGCCGGCTCTCTGTAGGTCGCGTGACCCGCCTACTCCTCCCCATCATCGCCTCTGGGACGTCAACAGGTTTGTGCGAAGTATAGCGAACTGACAGCACCCCGTCAAGTTGAGCGCGATGGCGGTTCGAGGCGGCGCCACCCGTGCCCCTCCACGACGGGCGGCCTCAGCTCTCGGCCGGCGAAAGCGCCTCGTCGAGGACCGCCCGCATCTCCTCAACGTAGGTGAAGCGCAGGTCCTCGAAGACCTCCGCCGGGAACTGCTCGGTGTCGGCGAGGTCCTTTCGGTTCTCCTCCGGGAGGACCACCGCGCGCATGCCCGCGCGGTGTGCCGCCAACACCTTCTCGCGCACCCCACCGACCGGCAACACGCGCCCGTGCAGGGAGATCTCGCCGGTCATCGCGATGCCCGGCTCGACCGGCCGCCCTGTCAGCGCCGAGACCAGTGCCGTGGCGATGGTGACGCCGGCCGACGGGCCCTCCTTGGGCACTGCGCCGGCCGGGACATGTACGTGGATATCGCGCTCCGCAAAAAGCTTCGGGTTCAGGCCGAGCGCGGAAGCCTGACTGCGGACGTAGCTGAGCGCGGCCTGAGCGGACTCCCGCATGACCTCGCCCAGCTGACCGGTGAGCATCAGCTCACCATCACCCTCGACGACGCTGACCTCGATCGACGTAATGTCGCCGCCCGCCTCGGTGTAGGACAGGCCCGTGGCCACGCCGACTTCCGGATCCCGACGCGCGGCACTGCGCGTGTACTTGCGAGGGCCCAGCATCTGCTGGACCGTCCCGGCGGTGACCGCCACCGTCTCCTTGGAGCCAGCCGCGACGCTGCGAGCAACCTTGCGGCAGATGCCCGCGATCTCACGTTCGAGGTTGCGCACGCCAGCCTCGCGGGTGTAATGCCCTATCAGCTCCCGGAGCCCGGATTCGTGGAAGCGCACATGGCTGCCTGTGAGGCCGTGCGCCTCGCGCTGCCGCGGCACGAGGAAGTCGCGTGCGATCTGTAGCTTCTCCTCCTCGATGTACCCGGGGAACTCGATCACCTCGAAGCGATCGCGCAGGGCCGCGGGGACGGTGTCGA
>JALGTR010000159.1 GCA_029821265.1 Candidatus Zipacnadia bacterium | reverse complement strand
ATTCCTCCACGCCGATGGCAGCGTCATCTACGACATCGTCGGCTTCGTCACCCCGGTCGAGTTTCTCGGTCATCTGGAGCGGGCCCTCGACGCCCACACCGCTCTGCGGCGTGCCCGGACGGCGGCCGATCAGGCGGCCGAAGAGATCGCGCCCGAGGCAGCGCTGAGCATTGCCCGTGACTTCGCGGCGGCCCGCCAGCACCTGCAGGCCGCAGAGTGGGCGGCACGCGCAGCCGACGCTGACAGCGCGCCCGCTGCGGTCGTCTCCGAGGCCCTCATGATCCGCGGCGAGGCGCTGCTGGAGATCGGCGAACCGGCGCGGGCCGCTCGCGCCTTCACGCGCCACCTGACGCTGGGTGTGGCGACGGACCCGTGGCCGGGCCGTCTGAAGCTCGGCGCTGCGTGGCTCGAGAGCGGCCAGGACGCGGCCGGAATCGAGCTTCTGACGGTCGTCGCGCGCTCGAACGATGCACCTGAGGCCGCCCGAGACGAGGCACGCGAGTTGCTTCGCTGGGCCGGTGTCGAGCTGGAGTGAGGGTCAGACCTCCTGCACCTCTGTCCAGGTGCCCTCGTCTGCCGACCGGCGCACTGCCTCCATGACCGCCTCACTGCGGGCGCCATCAAAGAGCGTCGCGGTTCCGGGCTCTCCGCGTGTGACAGCCGTCAGGAAGTCGAAGATGGAGTGCATGTGAAAACGCATCCAGCCCACGGGCAGCTTCGGTGACGGCAGCGCGCTGGGCTCCGGGTACTTCTGCACGGTGGCGATCCGGGTGAAGCCCTGCATGCCTCCGAGTTCGCCGCCCGGGACCTCCGCGTCATAGGCCTCCAGGAAGTTCGGGTCCATCATGCTCCAGCGCAGTGCGCCCTTGCGTCCGTAGATCTCGAAGCTCATGTCATCCTGCGTGCCGGTGGCGAAGCGCGACGCTTCGATGAAGCCCAGCGCGCCGGCGCTCATCCGTGCCTGCAGACACGCGTAGTCATCGACCTCCACGGGCAGCATCTTCGAAGGATCGTCCGCTGACGGGCGCTCCGTGATCCACGTCTGCAGTGTTCCCCGCACGGTTTCGTAGTCGCCCAGCAGGTAGCGCATCAGATCGATCACGTGCGATCCGAGGTCCGCGAGGCACCCGCCGCCGGGCGCAAGCCGCCAGCTCATCGGGCGTGTGGGGTCGGCGTAACCGGCGTGCAGGTAGGCCGCGCGGAAGTGGTAGACCTCGCCAATGAAGCCCTCCTGTATCAGCTGCCTCGCCCGCATCGTCGCGGGGATGAAGCGGCAGTGAAACGCCATGCCGTGGAGTTGCCCCGGGTGAGCGCGCGCGACTCGGACGATCGCTCGGGCGTCCTCGAGGTCGTTCGTGAGGGGCTTGTCGCAGTACACATGCTTGCCGGCCTCGAGCGCCGCGATCACCTGCTCGCGATGGAGGTCGTTCGGTGTCGCCACGTCGATGACATCGATGTCATCGCGGTCGAGGAGGTCCTCGAAGCGGCTGGTACCGAACTCGAACCCGCCCTTCTCGGCCGCGACATCTGCTGTCTCGTCACGCGACGTGCAGACGCCGACGAGACGCGCCCGGCAGGGCGGTGGATCGTAGAAGAGGTCGAGGTTGCGGAATCCGTGGGCGTGCACCTTGCCGATGAAGCCGAAGCCGACCATGCCGATGCCCAGTTCAGGGAGCGAGCGCGACACGGGAAATCAATCCTTCCGGGGAGTCTTCATGTTCTCCGTCGGACCTGCGCGGCCGATTTCGCCGTCGGCACGGGTATAACCTGCCTCAGGTGGGGGCCAGCACGACGTACTGGACACGGCTGCCGCCTCCGGCCTCAACGCCGATGACGCCGGGCAGGTCCAACGGCTCGTCATCGCGCCGGCGCTTCACGACCACACATCGTCTCGCCACCCGCCGCGCATGCTCCCATGTCTCGTCCCCGATCGGCTCATGAAGACCGAGCCTGCGCAGCGGCTGCATGGCCTGTGACTGCTCGACCGTGCGCTCGAAGAACGGATCGAGGTAGACCACATCGAATGCGCTCGTCGCGATCGTCGGCAGGATCTCGCGGCAGTCGCCGTGGCGCGCGTCAATCCGCCGCATAGCCTCCTCGACGCCTGGCCCTTCGATCTCGTAGGTCGCAAGTCCGTGGGCTGTCAGCTCCGCGAGAAGCCGATTTGCCTCATACCCGACTACCAGGCCATCTTCGCCGACGATCCACGAGGCCACGGTGGCGTCAGTCGCTCGTCCGAGGGTGCAGTCGAGCACCTCATCGCCCGCGCGCAACTGCATTGCGGTGACCATCGGATCGCCCATGCCGTCGATAATGTTGCGGATCCGGGTGCGTGCCATGCTGGGGTGGAAGAAGTACTCCACCTCCTCATCGGGGATACGCAGCGTTACGCGTTCGGCGGTGATCGTCAGCGCAGCGTCCACACGTTCATCGCGGCAGAGCCTGGCGACGCTGCGACCGGCTCGGGGCACAAACGGGACATCGAGGCGCTCCGCCCACTGCCGCGCCTGCCGGTCGAGCTCCGGGTCGGGCCTGCGCGAGCTGGTTACCACGTAAGTGAGGTCATTCATGCTCGTCGGGTTCCCCGGCGACGGGATCGCAATCGGCTGTCGGTCGCTCGAGCACGAGAATCGGGGCGCGCATGCCGCGGGCGCGACGCACGAGACATCTCTCGCGTTCGCGCAGGCCCGCCTCAGTCGCCGCCTGCAGCGGCGGCCCGATCAGCGGCTGCTGCATCATGATCACCGCACGGCCGCCAGGCCTGAGAATGCGCGCAATCTCGGGCATCGCGCGGATGACCTCCTCCTGCGCCTCCGCCTCATACGGCGGTTCGGTAACGACCGCGTCGGCACACCGCGCGGGCAGCGGCAGGGCGGCGGCATTCCAGACCGCAGCCGGACCGCCGGCCATCTCCCGGAGGCCCGGCGCCAGAGCGGCGAAGATGTCACCGCAGACACAGCGGTAGCCGAATCGTCGCGCCTCCAGCACGATTCCGCCGATACCCGCGAACGGATCGACGACCAGCGCGCCATCATCGACGCGCGCGAGGTTCAGCATAACCATGGCGTCGCAGCAGGAGAGCCGGCGATGCTGGCGCCGTGACAGCGTCCGCTGAACTTCGCCGTCCAGCCGCATCTTGAACTGCCGCAGGTGAGGGGAGCGCGCGCGACGAGCCTCCTCGTCCGCACGCCAGATGAGCGTGTGGACCTCGAGGTCATCTCCTCGCCGATATTCGCCGACCAGCCAGCGTTCGATCTTCTCAGGCGGGCGATGCTGCACCCCGACGCCGGCGCCAACGTGCGTGTCGACGCGCGTGAGCGCCTCGGCGTAGCCCAGCCTGGGCATCAGCGCGAGGAGCTTAGCCTCGCACTCGGGAGGCGCCGCGAGCCAGACGCGGTTGAATGCAGCGTGCTCGTGAACGATCGCCACCGGCAGGTGACGGGCGGCCGCAATCAGCTCGGCGCGGGCGGTCGCATGCTCCACGCCACCCGCACCTCGGGACGTGCGGAAGTGCACAACCCAGGTCCGCCGATCGAAGCGCTCACTCTCCGGCATCACTGCCCTCATCGCGCTGCTCGGCGACGGTCAGACCGTAGATAATGCTGTCCGTCAGCGCCTGCCAGCTGGCCTCGATGATGTTCTCGTGCACGCCGACCGTGCCCCAGGTCTGGCCGTTGTTTCGCGTCTGGATCAAAACGCGGACTGCGCCGCTGGTGCCCTCGGTCGCGTCCAGCACGCGCACTTTATAGTCGACGAGATGCATGCGCCCGATCTCCGGGTACTTATCCTGCAGTGCCTTGCGCAGCGCCCTGTCGAGCGCGTTGACTGGTCCGTCTCCCATCGCCGCGGTGTGCACCGCACTGTCTGATCCCGGTAGCTTAAGCTGGACCGTGGCCTCGGCGAATGGCATCTCACCCTCGCGGTGCTTGCCAAGGATCACGCGGAAGCCCTGCAGCTCGAACAACTCCTCGGCGTCGCCGAAGATCCGCCGCGCCAGCAACTCGAAGGACGCCTCGGCGGCCTCATACTGGTAGCCCTGATGCTCGCGGCGTTTCACCTCGTTGAGTACCTCGCGCAGGCGCTCGTCCTTTCGATCGATGTCGGGGTAGATATGCTGGAGCTTGTGCAGGATCGTGCTGCCGCCTGAGTAGTCGGAGACGAGGATACGCCGCTCGTTGCCGACCGCCTGCGGCTCCACGTGCTCGAACGACGTCGGGGTCTTGAGCACCGCGTTGACGTGCATCCCGCCCTTGTGCGCAAATGCCGCGTCACCAACGTATGGTGCGCGCTGATCCCGATCGACAAGCGCCACCTCGTCCACCCAGCGCGACAGCTCAGTGATCTCCGCGAGCATGCCCTCGGGCAGGGCCCGCATGCCGGCCTTGAGCTCCAGGTTCGGGATCACCGTGCAGAGATTGGCGTTTCCGGTGCGCTCGCCGTAGCCGTTGATGGTGCCCTGCACCTGGCTTGCCCCCATCTCCACGGCGATCTGCGTGTTCGCCACCGCCATCCCTGCGTCGTTGTGACAGTGGATCCCGATCGGCACATCAAGTGTGTCGACCACTTCGGCCACGACATCGCGAACGAACAGCGGCATACTGCCCCCGTTGGTGTCGCACAGCACAAGGCATTCGGCGCCCCCACGCTGGGCCGCCCGCAGGCATTCCATCGCGAACTCGGCGTCGGCACGGTAGCCGTCGAAAAAGTGCTCAGCATCGAAGAGGACCTCGGCGCCGCTCTCCTTAAGGAATGCGACGCTGTCCTCGATCATCTGGATGTTCTCGTCAAGCGACGTCCGCAGTACGTCCGTCACGTGCAGGTCCCAGCTCTTCCCGAAGATAGTGATCACGGGCGCTCCTGATTCCACGAGAAAGCGGAGCTGGTCGTCGTCGTCGGGGGCAATTCCCGGCCGCCGGGTGCTGCCGAAGGCTGCGAACTTCGCGTGCTGCCAGTCAATGTCGCGCGCGCGCTCGAAGACCTCGCGGTCGCGCGGATTCGTCTCGTTCGGCCATCCGCCCTCGATGTAGTCGAATCCCATCGCGTCGAGCCGCTGCGCGATCCGCAGCTTGTCATCGACGCTGAACGAAATCCCCTCCGCCTGGCAGCCATCGCGAAGTGTTGTATCGTAGATGTAGACCTTGCGCATGACCATCACCCTTTGTGGTTGTGCACGGGCGAGTCATCAGTCGCCGCCGGCGAGCCGACTGGTACGCAAAAGAGTCCGCCTCCTCAGAGGCGGACTCGGAATCCGCGGTACCACTCTGATTGGCCCTCCGGCAAGTCTCTGCGTCGTCGGCCGGGAGGGCCCGCTCTACCGGCACGGGCGCTTGATGACGCGCCGATGCCGTCTACCCGATAACGGAGGTGACCCGGCGGAGCCTACTTGGCCGCGCGGCCTTTCAGTCCGCGGCTCAGGGGTGATCTTCGTCGTCGGCAGTGCCTGCCGGGCTCACACCCTCCCCGGCTCGCTCATGGGGTGTGCCGACGCCTACTCGTCCCCGTCATCGCCTTAGCCACTTGTTTCGCGGAGTATAGCACAGCTTCGTGCGGTGCGCAACCTTGAGGCGCCGCATTTTCCCTGTCATGCCGCCGCGTCGATTCGACCGTGCCCTCTCGCCGGCTGCGGCCTTCCATCACGACCGGCTCTCGAGGCGCATCGCACTGGTGCCTCAACGTCCATCAGACGGGCCAGCGCCGCCTTGATCGGGCCCTGATCTCGATCGCGTGGTAGACCGTGAGTGCCCCGGTAGCGAGGAAGTAGAAGCCGACGAGCCACGTTGCGGCCACCACGCCGGCCTCGGGTATCGCGAACAGGATCAGTGCCAGCACAACCGAGATGAGCCCCACACCGATCGTCAGTGGCCCGATTGCCCCGGCGGCAGAGAGCGAGATTCCGGCCGCGATCTCGATGATCCCGAACAGCAGCGCCCACGCGGCCACCATATACACCAGTATAGAAGCGGTGATCCCCGGCAGCAGCAGTGCGACCAGCCCCAGCAGCAGGGTGACGACACCGCTCGCCAGTGATGTCCGCCAGACGTCGAACCGAGAGCTTGCCGCGTTGATGGTGCTGATGAGGCCTGTTATGACCGCGAACGCGCCCACGAGCATGATGAGCGTCTCGGCGCTCTTCTCCGGGCAGGCCAGCATCAGAGCACCGATAATGGACCCGAGCAAGCCCCGCAGAAGCGTCAACCACCAGATGGGCTCACGCACGACGATTCCTCCCCGCGTGGGTGATACCTATTGCACGTCAGCACACAATTCGCCGCGCGGCCGTGCTTTTCCCCCCTCGAGATTCGGGCCCGCGACCTCGTGCCGTGATGGCACCTGCGCTGATCGGGCGCGGTGTGCTGGATGCGAGGAGGCAGACGCTACTCGTGCACGAGCGCCTCACGGTCCACCACGATGTCTACCTCGGCCGCCGCTTCCGGAGCTGGACTGAAGCGGACGACGTCATCGCCCACACGTACCGTGTGATCGTCGATCCCTTCGATCGGTGGGTCGATCGCAAAGCGCTCTCGGTCGAAGCTCACCGGATCGTCCGGCAGGATGCGTCGGAGCGAGGTGAAGGTCGCCGGCTGCGAGCAGCGCAGGTCATCGAAGATCACGAAATACTCCTCCCATCACCTCAGCGATGGCGGGGCAGGGCGGAGGGAACCACCTCGCCCGCGTGGAAGTGCTCTGCATGCGGAACCGAGGGGAGACCCCGAGGCAGGCGCAAATGACGCGCCGGGAGGCCATCCGGACGATGGCGACAGCGGCGCTTGGAGGTGCTGCAGCACTCAGCATGTCAACACACGCGGAAGCCGCACCCACCGGTCACAGGCCCAACATCATTTGGATCATGGCCGACGACCTCGGCTACGGTGACCTTGGCTGCTACGGGCAGGAGACCATCCTCACGCCGCGAATCGACGAGATGGCGGCCGAGGGGCTGCGCTACACCGACGCATACTCCGGCAGCACCGTCTGCGCGCCATCGCGCTGCTGCCTGATGACCGGGCGCGATACCGGACACGCCTACGTCCGCGGAAACGCCCGGATTCCGCTGCCGCCCGAGCGGCGGACCGTCGCGGAGTACCTCAAGGAGATCGGTTACACAACGGGGATCGTTGGCAAGTGGGGGCTCGGTGAGCCGGATACGTACGGTGTTCCAAACCGGCACGGTTTCGACTACTGGTTCGGGTATCTCAATCAGGGGCGCGCGCACAACTACTATATCGATTACGTCTGGGAGAATGAGGAGAAATACCCGCTGCCAGGCAACGAGGGGGACGGGCGCGAAACCTACTCCCACAACGTGATCATGGACAAGGGTCTTCAGTTCATCCGCGACAACGCGGAGGGGCCGTTCTTTGCATACTTCGCAGTGACGCTGCCGCACGCGAACAACGAGCTGGGCAACGAGACTGGCAATGGCATGGAAGTGCCCGACTACGGCATCTATGACGATCGTGACTGGCCGGACCCGCAGAAGGGCCATGCGGCGATGATATCGCTTCTTGACCGCGACGTGGGGCGGATCCTCGATCTGCTGGCCGAGCTGGAGATCGACGAGGATACGCTCGTGTTCTTCACCTCCGACAACGGTCCGCACAGGGAGGGAGGCGCCGACCCGGCCTTCTTCAACTCCTGGGGGCCGCTGCGCGGGTACAAGCGCGATCTTTACGAGGGCGGGATCCGGGTTCCGATGATCGCACGCTGGCCGGGAAGGATCAGGGCCGGGACAGAGTGTTCCTATCCCTGGGCATTCTGGGACTTCCTGCCGACGGTGGCGGAACTGACCGGCTTCGACTGCCCAGCGAACATCCAGGGCGTGTCGATCGCGCCGACGCTGTCAGGTGCGCCCGGCCCGGAACGCGAGTTCCTTTACTGGGAGTTCCAGCACAACGTCTTCAAGCAGGCGGCGCGGATCGGCAATTACAAGGCTGTCCGGAACGGCATCGGCAGCGGGGTCGAGCTCTACGATCTCGCGCACGATATCGGCGAAACAACGGATATCGCGTCCACAGAGCCGGAGCTTGTCGAGCGGGCGGAGTACATCTTCGAGAATTGGCGCGTGGATTCGCCGGAGTTCCCGGTCAGGGATCCCGCGCTCGAGCAATAGAGAGAGGTCATCGATCACATTGACAGCGGATGAAGCGCGCGAGGTCCCGAGCGTGGATGCAGACCCGATTGAAGCCATGGCGAGGGCGCGCCTGTCGATCATGGAACAGGTCGGCAAGGTCATCGTCGGGCAGGAGGAGGTCATCGAGGACCTCCTCATCGGCCTGTTCGCGCAGGGGCACTGCCTGTTCATCGGCGTTCCCGGACTGGGCAAGACGCTGCTCGTGCATACCGTCGCACGGGCGGTCGCGCTCGAGTTCTCGCGCATCCAGTTCACGCCCGACCTGATGCCCTCCGACATCACCGGGACCGACATTCTGGATACGGACCCGGAGACGGGCCAGCGCTGCTACCGCTTTGTCCCCGGGCCGATCTTCGCAAACGTGGTGCTCGCCGACGAGATCAACCGTGCGCCGCCAAAGACCCAGAGCGCGCTCCTGCAGGCGATGCAGGAACGGCAGGTGACCGCCGGGGGCCGCACATACCCGCTGGAGGAACCGTTCTTCGTGCTCGCGACCCAGAACCCGATCGAGCAGGAGGGCACCTATCCACTGCCCGAGGCGCAGCTTGATCGCTTTCTGCTGAGCGTCCACGTCGGCTATCCAGCGCACGACGAGGAGAAGCGTATCGTGGCAGAGACGACTTCCGCTTATGCGCCGGAGATCGAACCGGTGCTGGACGCCCGGGAGATCACGACGCTGCAACGCGCCGTCCGCGAAGTGCCGGTCGGTGACCATGTGCTCGACTACGCTGTGCGGCTGGCACGTGCCAGCCGGCCCGAGGATCCGATCGCCCCGGAGGGCGTACGGCGCTGGGTCGCCTGGGGAGCGGGGCCGAGGGCCTCTCAGACGCTGATCCTCACCGCCAAAGCCCGCGCGATGCTCTACGGACGGCCGGTGCCCTCGATCGAGGACGTGCAGGCTATGGCGCGGCCCGCGCTGCGGCATCGAATTATCACGAGCTTCGCGGCCGAAGCCGACGAGGTTACCAGCGACGACGTCGTCCAGAGCCTGCTGGAAGCGGTGCGGGAACCGTGAAGATTACCCGCCAGCTTCTATCGGCCGGCGGCGTGGTCATCAGGCGCGACCGCTTCGGAACGCGCGTGCTTGTTCTGCACCATCACGAGCAGGACGAGTGGCGGCTGCCCAAGGGTAAACTGAAGCCCGGCGAGAGCGCGGCCGAGGGGGCTGAGCGCGAGGTGCGGGAGGAGACCAGGCTGGATCTGCGCGCCGGTCGCTACCTCGGGGTGACCCACTACTACTATCTCGACCCCGACCGCAGCGGCTGCGTGAGCAAGTTCGTCTTCTACTTCGAGATGGATGCCGGGGAGGGGCGTGTGGTGCTCGAACCCACCTTCGATGACGCTGAGTGGCTTCCCCCGCGTCAGGCGATCGAGCGGCTGAGCTGGGACAACGAGGCCGCCGTCGTCGAACGCGCGCTGAGTTGGCGGTGACCGGGCCGATGACCGAGAGCCCGCAGATCGACAGGAGCGTCATTCGGCCGATCGCGATTTGCGTCTTCCGTCGAGACGGACAGGTTCTGGTGGGCGAGGGCTCCGACACCGCGAGGGGCGAGCGCTTCCACAG
>JALGTR010000158.1 GCA_029821265.1 Candidatus Zipacnadia bacterium | reverse complement strand
GCGCTGGGAGACCGAGGCCGGCGTCGAGTATCTCCTCTGGCCCGAAGGCGCGGCTCCGAGTCGCGAGAGCCTGCGGCCCGCGCCGCCGAGGCGGGAGGGTCAGGAGCGCCTGCAATTCGGCGTGAAGCGGATCCCGAGGTTCTGAGACCGTAAGGCGACCTGACGCGGCCCGAGCGAAGGACAGCCGCCGACTGCCACGGAACTATGTCGGCGACACGCGAACATGACTCCGGGAGGTTGTGGCGATAGAGCTTGAGGATGTCGTAAGCAGGCTTGGGGTACAGAACGCGCGCGAAGCGCTGGCCGACGGTTGGCAACAGGCGCTCGAGGAGAGGCCGGAGAGCCTCGAATTCCTCGATCCTGACTTCGTGCGCGAGGCGGCGCAGGCGGTGTACCTGCCGCCCGAGATCGTTGATGGTGTCGTGGCTGATCTGCCGTATGTCGTCGAATGCGACGCTGCAGTGGCGCTGTGCTGGTACGTGCGCTGGTGGCTCTACGAGCAGCGGGATTACGGGTGGGGACGCTTCCGCTCGTGGCCGGATCTTCAACATGCGCTCGATGGCCACGGCGGGCTCATCTACGTGCTGGTGACGCTCTCGAACTACCGGGAGATGCAGCGCGTTCACGCGCAGCACGACATCCCCGAGGATGTGGCCCGCAACACCCTCTACCAGCTCGAGCGGCGCATGCGCCTGTTCCGCGAGGAGCATGGTGAGTGGGGCCTGCCGCCGGTGCAGGCGGGCTGGTTCTCCAACCACCTGCGCGGGATCATCTACCGCCTCGCGCGCCTGCAGTTCCAGTTCGCCGACTCCCGCTACAGCGAGCGCGCCTTTCGCAACGATGCCACGGAGCAGACGGTGGTTCTCGCTGGTGACGGAGTGCGCTACCGGGAGGACGGCCAGCGACTGCGCGAGGGAGACGATGCCGCAGGCGCCTGGACCGCGAGCTTCTCCCGAGAGGGCGGCGAGATCGTCGGATACCCCATCGACCCGCGCGGCTTCGCGGTCAAAGAGCAGATTCGCCTGCCGGAGCGCGAGTGGCGCGAGGCCCTCGGACCGGGCGATCCCGTCCTCCAGCTGCATATCCCCGGCGGCGAGCCGATGTACTACGACCAGTGCGGTGAGGCATTCGAGCAGGCTCTGGAGTTCTTCCCGAGGCACTTCCCGGACTACGAGTTCGCGGGCTTCGCCTGTTCGTCGTGGATCCTCGACACCGCGCTGCAGGCTCTGCTGCCCGACGAGTCGAATCTCGTGCGATTTCAGCGGGAAGTCTACCTGCTGCCGATCGGCCTCAGCGACGACAGCCTTCCGCACAACATCTTCGACGGCGTCCCCGAGGACCTGTCGAAGGCCCCCCGTGAGACCTCGCTGCAGCGCGCCTACCTCGACGCGATGGCCGGCGATGGGCTGACGACCGGCGGCGGCGGGCTCTTTCTGCTGCCGGAGGATCTCAACTGGGGCGCTCAGGTCTATCTGCACCAGGAGATGCCCTACAGTAGCGCAGCGGACAGATGAACAAAGAACCGGGTGTGAGTTGAGATGGCTCGAAGAATCAACCTCGGCGTCTTCGCCTCAGGCGGAGGCACGAACTTTCAGTCGATCATAGACAACTGCGAGGCCGGCGTCATCGACGCCCATGTCACCGTCCTTATCACCAATCGTGAGGATGCCGGCGCGCTCGAACGAGCGGAGCGTCACGGTATCGCCTCCGAGGTCGTTCCTGTCGGGACCGACCTGTCCGAGGAGTTCCACAAGGCCGACCGCCGCCATGTGGAGATACTGCGCGAACACGCTGTGGACCTGGTCTGTCTCGCCGGGTACATGCGCCGGATCGGTCCGCAGGTGCTCGGGGCGTTCTCCGACGCGGTTCTCAACATCCACCCGGCGATCCTGCCCTCCTTCAGGGGCGCGCACGGTCAGCGCGATGCGGTGGAATACGGCGTGCGGATCTCCGGGGCTACCGTGCACTTCGCGAACGAGGAGTTCGACCGGGGTCCGATTGTCATCCAGGCGGCGGTGCCGGTGCATCCGGACGATGACGAGGACACGCTCGCAGCGCGCATCCTCGAGCAGGAGCATCGCATCTACCCGCAGGCCATCCAGTGGTTCGCCGAGGGCCGGCTGCAGATCGATGGACGCCGGGTTGTGCTCGATCCACCGTCGCGGGGCAGCTTTGAGGCGCAGCAGCCGGCGGTCATCATCAGCCCGCCGCTTGAGATCGAGTAGCCGCGGCAGACGCGAACAGCTCGGGCCCGGGCCGTGAGCCTGTCGCTGAGAGGGGCCATCGTCATGACCGATGTGCACTGCCATGTTCGCTGGCAGGAGTGGGATATCGAGGACTGGGTGGCGCACTTCACCGCGCTGGGCGTCGATCGCGTGTGGGCGCTGGCATGGGAGAGCTGGTGGCGGCGCATGCGCGGCGAGTACGAGCTGCCGACCGGTGATGTGGAGGAGGCCGCGGCGGCCCACCCGGAGCTGTTCGTGCCATTCTGCTGCATCGACCCGCGCGAGGCAGACTTCGACGCGCGCTTCGACTACTACATCGAGCAGGGCTTCCGGGGCTTCGGTGAGGTGAAGCTGCGTCTGCGCGTCGACAACGACGACGTCCAGCGCATCTACGCGCGCTGCGGCGAGGTCGGCTGGCCGGTCCTCTTCCACATGGACCGGTGCCTGCAGCCCGGCGGCCAGTGGTATATGGCGAACGTCGAGCGCCTCGAGCCTATGCTGCGGAAATACCCCGATACGGTCTTCATCGGCCACGGTCCAGGCTGGTGGGCCGAGATCTCGGGCGACGCCGACGAGGTGAAGACCGCATATCCGAGCGGTCCCGTCGCCGATGGCGGACGCCTGCCGCGCCTGCTGCACGAGTATGACAACCTCTACGCGGACATCTCGGCCGGATCGGGGCACAACGCGCTCTCGCGAGATCTCGACTTCGGCCGGCAGTTCGTCATAGATCTGCAGGACCGACTGCTCTACGGCACCGACAATCATGACACGCAGCACATCGAACTGCTGCGGGCCATGGACCTGCCGACGGAGGTCTTCGAGAAGGTCACCGAGCGAAACGCGCGCCGGCTCGTACCGTGAGAGCCATCAGACGTACTCTTCGCCTCCACCCCGAAAGCTCCACTGCGTGGCGACGAGGAGCGCCGCAAGCCCCGCTCCCGCCGCCCACAGCATCACCACTGGCGTCCAGCCGTAGGTCTCGGCGAGCTGTCCGCTCAACCCCACGCTGACCGCCGCCCCGATTGAGCCAAAGAAGTCGATGAAGCCGCCCGCGGTGGCCGCTGCCTTACGCGTCGCCACATCCATCGCCATTGTATGACAGATCATGATGTCGGGGCCGTAGGTGCAGGCTCCTACGGCCATCAGGTAGACCGCCAGCAGCCACGTCTTCTCCACCGGCACGAGCGGAAAGAGGGCGCTCAGCCCCGCGAGCGCGGCAAGCATCGGCACCACCACCGGCGCTCTTCGGCCATTCAGCCTCAGGTCGCTCACCCAGCCGGCGAAGAAGTTGCCCGCGATCCCGCCGAGCCAGATGACCGCACTGATCGCGGCTGCCCGCGAGATACTCGCTCCCTGCTCGGCGATATAGGTCACCGCCCAGATGCCAAACCCGTAGCGCGTGATGGTCAGCCCGAAGAACGCCCCGGCGAGCACCCAGATGCGCGGATTGCGGACAGTCCGGGAGAGGACGAAGCGCCAGCCGAGGAAGGCCTCGCCGGAGTTGGCCTTTCCCCCGCTCTGCTCCTCGGCGGTCGGCAGTCCGACATCCTCAGGCGCCGCCCGCAGGCGGATGAAGGTATGAAGCGCCGAGATCGCGAGCACCCCCGCAGGGATAAGGAACGCCCAGCGCCAGCCCCAATGCTCCGCCAGCCAGCCCGCCAGCAGCATCACCAGCAGCGAGCCGGTCGGGTAGTCTGCGCCCCGAATCGCCGATACCCGGCCGCGCTGTGAGGGCGGAAACCAGTTCGCCACCACCTTCGTCGTCGCGGGGAATCCGGTCGCCTGAAAGAGCCCGTTCACCCCCCAGATGATCGTCATCGGCGCGATCCGGTGTGAAAGCGCGAAAGCGACGTTCAGGCCGGCGGACACGAGCATCCCGCCAAGCAGCAGCCAGCGCGTCCCGTGCCGATCGCTCAGCGCCCCGAAGACCAGTTGCCCGATCGCATACCCGATGAACAGCGCCATCGTGATCTGGCCGAGATCGCCCTTGCTCAGCCCGAGGTCCTGGCCGATGGCCGGAAGCGCAGCGGCGATGTTCTGGCGGCAGAAGTAGTAAGTCGCGTAGGTCACAAAGACCGTCACGATCGTGCGCAGCTGCCAGCGCCTGAGGCTGGTGTGAGGTGATTCTAAGAGATCGCGCGACATTGAAGTCCTCCGGCAGGTCTGACGTGAAAGATAACGAAACGTCATCCGCGATGCACTCGCTCTAACACAGATCTCGGGCGCGGTCAAGGCGTGCCCAGTCGCGGGAGGAAGCTATGAGCATCAATGTGGTCGTCGTCGGCTATGGCAAGGCATTCGGGATGGGACACCGGCACTCCGAGTGGGCGCGCGAGACCGCGGGCATGCAGCTGGTTGGGGTCTGCGAGCCGAACGCGGAGCGCCGTGAGGTCGCGGCCGAGGTCGAGGGGGTCAGGACCTATGCACACATGGACGATGTCGTGGCCGATGACGACGTCGATATGGTCGCGCTGATCGTGCCGCATAACCTGCACGCGCCGCTGGCCATCCAGGCGATGGAGGCCGGCAAGCACGTGATCACCGAAAAGCCCATGTGCGTCACCGTCGCCGAGGCCGATGAGATGATCGCGACGGCCCAGAAGAACGATGTCACCCTGACGGTCTACCACAACCGGCGCTGGGATCAGGATTTCGTGACGGTCAAGCACCTCATCGACGAGGGCTGTGTCGGCGAGGTCTTCATGGTCGAATGCGCAGTGGGCGGGTTCGGTCCGCTGGAGGGCTGGCGACGGCTGGAGCAGCACGGTGGCGGACAGCTTCGCGACTGGGGCGCGCACGTGATCGATCAGATCGTGCAGATCGCCGGCAGTCCCGCGAAGAAAGTCTTCGCCGACTTCGAGTATCGCGTCTGGACTGACGTCATGGACGTGCCGACGCACACACAGCTGATGATCGAGTTCGAATCCGGCATGTGGGCCGAGGCCACGCTCACCAATATCGCCTGGCCCCCCAAGCCCCGCTGGCGCGTCCTCGGCGAGGAGGGCGGCCTTCTGAAGATGACCGGCGGTGGCGGGACGGTCAGCTATTACCACGAGGTCGGCGGCCAGAAGTCAGTCAGCGAGGTCGCGTGCCTCGAGACAAACCTCGCCGAACTGTATCAAAACGTGGCCGACCACATCCTCAAGGGCGAGGAACTGATCGTCAAGCCCGAGAACGTCCGCCACACGATCGCGATCTTCGACGCCGCCTACGAATCCGCCAAGACCGGCGAGGCAGTCGCCGTGAAGTAGTCCCGCCAGCTATCCCGGAAGAGGTGAGGCTCATGAGGCGATCGGACGCATGCAGCGGACGCATCGTGGCGGTTCTATTGGCCGCCATGCTCCTGCCAGCTGCAACAGCACAGATTGCAATAGTCGCGCCTGACGCTGGGACAGAGATTGCCGGAACGGTTGAGGTCACCGTCGCAGGCGCCGCTGACGCCGAGATGGTGCACGTGCGAGTCGGCGATCGCCCATGGGTCGCGGCAACGAAAGCCGGTGACCAGTGGCGAGCGTCGCTTGACACCACTCTGGTCAGCAACGGTCCAACGACCATTGCGGCGCAGGCATGGCCGGCCGGCGAAGGCACGTCGGCTGCTGTCGAGGTCACGCTCAGGAACGGTCTGAACTGCTACTGGGGCGACCTGCACAGCCACACAAGCGTCTCCGACGGCCAGATGCGGCCGATGCATGCGTACGCGTACGCACGTGACGTCGCCGGGATGGACATCTTCTCGCTGACCGACCACCTCGAGAAGGTGGATGAGGCGGAGTGGCGGGAGTGCCTCCGCGCTGCCGACCTGGCCAACGTCGATGGCGATTTCGTGGCACTCGCCGGACTCGAATGGTCCAAGCGCGTTGGGCATCTGTGTGTCTACGACCCGGCCGGCTTCGTCTGGCCGACGGACCTCGAGGATTTCTACGAGTTCGGCCGCAACGGTTGCGCGGTCGCGAAGTTCAACCATCCCGGCTGGCGTGACACCACGTTCAATGATTTCGCCTACAGCGAGGCCGGCGACCAGTTCGTGCAGATGATGGAGGTGCGCAACAGCGCGGAGATGGCCTACTTCATCGAGGCGCTCGACCTCGGCTGGCACGTCGCTCCTGACGGCTCATCCGATACTCACGGCCCTAAATGGGGCAATACCGGGCGCTGGACGGTCGTCCTCGCGCCAGGCCTGTCGCGCACCGCCGTCATTGAGGCCCTCCAGAGCCGCCACTGCTACTCCACACTGGACCGCAACTGCCGCATGTACTTCTCCATCAACGAGGCCACGATGGGCGACATTATGAAGCAGCCCGTCACGATGGCGAAGCTCATCGTGGACATCTCCGATCCCGACGAGGAGGACGCCATCGACAGGATCGAGCTGTTCGCAGATGGAGTGGTGACAGAGAGCATCCAACCGGGCGCCAGCAACTATCGCTGGGAGCTTGACCTGAGGCCGGAGCCCGGCGAGCACTACTACTTCGTGAAGGTCACTCAGGCCGACGGCCAGCCGATGTGGTCGGCGCCAATCTGGCTGACCGCTCCCGCACAGTAGCGACGCCGGGGGGCGTCTGTTCTCTACCACTTGAGGAGCGGACCGTAGGTCTGTGGCATGCGCTCGCGACGCCAGACGCCGCGGAAGTCGCGCGCGGTGATGCTTCCGTCCTCCTGCCAGTTGTTCAGGTCGGCATATGGCGTCAGGTCGACGTCCGCGACGTGGACGCCGTCCTCGCCACCCGCGCTCACCAGCACGATCCCGTGCTGGTCGATGACGCAGCTCTCGCGCTGGCTATAGATTGCGCAGACGTAGGCCATCCCGTTGTTGACCGCCTGCATCCGCGCCCCGTGCGGCCACGTGGTGTTATCAGCGCGCCCCGAACCCCAGATTGGCAGGCAGCAGATCTCCGCTCCACCGAGCCCGAGCGCCCGTGCGCCCTCGCTGAACGCAACGTCGTAGCAGATCTGCACGCCCACGCGGCCGATCGATGTCTCGAAGACCGGATAGCTGTCGCCGGGAGTGAAGCCCCATTCGACCTCCGGCGAGGGCAGATGCACCTTGCGGTAGACGCCGATCAGCTCGCCGTCGCGCCCCCATAGCGGCGCGGAGTTGTAGCAGATCTTCCCATCGATCTCATAGAGCCCCGCACATACAATGATATCATGCTCGTCCGCCGCCCGTGCGAGCGCCTCGGCCATCGGACCGCCCGGGATCGGCTCACATGCCTCCAGCGGCTCGAGGTCCGCGATCCCCGCGTAGTTGATTCCCTCCCCGAGGCAGACGAGATCCGCGCCCTTCTCGGCCGCGATCCGCACCTGCTCGGTCGCCCACGCGATGGCGTCCTGGAGCGTGCTGCCGCCGGGCGCGTGGCCCTGCACTGCCGCGAGCCGCACCACGCGTGGTTCAGGCGCCGACGCCGGCTCGATGCTCGGGTTCGCGAAGCTCACCGCTCCGCCCGGCGCCCAGCGCGCCATGAGGTCCATCCGCACACGGTTCGCGCCCTTCGGCACCGGAATGGTCACGTCCAGATGCGCCGTCCTGCCATCGACCTGTGTGTAGTGCGGGAAGTGCCGATAGATCCATCGCGGCCAGCCCGTGTGCACCTTCGGCTCGTCATCCCAGAAGATGCGAACGACCGAGTGCGCCAGGGGCTCCGCCCCTCCGTCACAGCGGATGTCGACCCGGAAACGCAACGCCTCGATGTCCTCCGCCAGCATCACATGCTGGGCGAGATAGCCCATCGACGCGCCGTTCTTTTCCATGACGAACTGCAGCCAGCGCGTGTCACCTCGCTCGACCACGCCGTGTCGAGGCGCCACGCGCGGATTGCCCAGGTGCATCTCCCAGCCGTCAGGCACTCCGTCGGTGGTCTTAGCGAAATCGGCGTTCAGGAGCAGTTCGTCGGCCATCGCAATTCCTCCGATCAGCGCTGCCGTCGCGACCGCCATCGTCAGCAGGAGCCAGCGCATCGAAGCACCTCCCTGCGGCATTGTTGCTGCATCGATCCTCAGTCGTCACACCTCCGCGAGGTGTGGGACTGCCATCCGGCGAACTACCCACAGCATGCGTATCGTCCGCCGGGGCGGGCGACTTCTATCAGGAGACGATCAACCGATGCGGGACCGCGGCTTTACGCTCATCGAACTTCTCGTTGTCATCGCCATCATCGCGATCCTGGCGGCCATGCTCTTCCCGGTCTTCGCCCGTGCGAGGGAGAAGGCCCGACAGGTCGTGTGCATGTCCAACATGAAGCAGCTCGGCATGGCCTTCGGCATGTACGCGGCGGACTACCATCGGCTGCCCTGGGACGATCTCACCGTCGGCGGCGCACCCGAGGGCACCGCGCCCACCTGGACGTGGAGACTTATGATCTACCCGTACGTCAGGAACGCCGACATCTTCGTCTGCCCCACCGCGCCGGCGCAGTCGACCTTCGACGGCACGTTCCCCGACTACGATCAGACCGCCGGCTACGCGATCAACCACGTCCACTGGGACAACGACCTCGGTACCGATGCCGAGCCGCCGCCGGGGCACACCTACGACGAGATCGAGCGGCCAACCCAGACCATCCTTCTCACCGACTTCACCGGCGAATACGTGATCAGCCACTTCGGCACCCAGGAGCACGGCTTCGTGCGCGATGACCGCGCTGCCACCCGCCATAATGACGGCTGCAACTACCTCTTCTGCGATGGCCACGTCAAGAGGCTCGTCCCCACGCAGGTGCCGTGCAGCGACGCGGAGTGCTGGTGGTCGATCGCCGGATAGCCCTCAGCGCCCGGCGTACCAGCGCTCGAAGTACTCCCGGCCGCGCTCGACGGCGCGCTCCATCCACTCCTGGTGCGTTGCGAACCAGCGCACCGTCGCTCGGATGCCCGCCTCCCACTCGATCCGCGGCTCCCAGCCCAGCCCGCGGATCTTCGCTGCGTCCATCGCGTAGCGCACGTCGTGGCCGGGGCGATCCTCGACGTGGCGGATCAGGCTCTCGGGCTTGCCCAGCTCGTCGAGGATGAGCCGGATCGTCTCCATATTGGGCCGCTCGTTGTCGCCGTGGATGTTGTACGCCTCGCCGGGCCTCCCCTCCTCGAACAGAAGCATCAGCGCCCGGCAGTGATCCTCGACATGCAGCCAGTCACGGATTTGCATCCCGTCACCGTAGACGGGCAGATGCTCGTCACGCAACGCCCGCCAGGTGAAGAACGGGATCAGCTTCTCGGGGTACTGCCACGGCCCGTAGTTGTTCGAGGGCCGCGCGATGACCACCGGAAGCTGATAGGTAATGAAGTACGAGTGCGCCAGTCGGTCGGCGCCTGCCTTCGTGGCCGCGTAGGGGTTGCGTGGCGTCAGCGGATCATCCTCGGTGAATGGGTCGCCGAGGCACGCGCCGTAGACCTCGTCGGTCGAGACGTGCACCAGCCTCTTCACCTCGGCCTCACGGGCGGCCTCGAAGACGCGGAAGCTGCCGGTGAAGTTCGTCTCAACGGCAGCCTCCGCGGA
>JALGTR010000157.1 GCA_029821265.1 Candidatus Zipacnadia bacterium | reverse complement strand
TCTTCCGCTTGTGGGGGTCAATCACATCGCCGGCCACGTGACCTCATCATTTCTCCTCGGCATGGCCGACCACGAGCCCGCGCCGCTTCAGTTCCCCGCGCTGGCGCTTGTGGCCTCAGGAGGGCACTCCGACCTCGCGCTGGTCGAGGATCTCGGGCACTATCGCCTCGTGGGCTTCACGCGCGACGACGCGGCCGGCGAGGCCCTGGACAAGGCCGCGCGCCTACTGGGGCTGGGCTATCCTGGCGGCCCGGCGATCGAACGCGCCGCGCACGATGGTGATCCGGAGGCAGTCGATCTGCCGCGACCGGACACCGATGAGCCCTTCCGCTTCAGCTTCGCCGGCCTGAAAACCGCTCTCGTCCGCGTGGTCGGGGACGACGTGGAGGCAAGTGAGTACTCGATCCCCGATCTGGCCGCCTCTTTTCAGGCCGCGGTGGTGGATTGCCTCGTGCGTGAGACGATGGAGGCGGCCGAGCACTTCGACGTTCGGCAGGTGCTGGTCGCGGGCGGGGTCGCGGCGAACGGGACGCTGCGTGCGAGGATGCACGCGGCTGCCGGCGCGCGCGGCATCAGCGCCTACTTCCCGCCCATGGCATTGTGTACAGATAACGCCGCGATGGTCGCAGCGGCGGGACATTTTGAAGCCGCCCGCAGAGGCTTCGATGACCTATCGATGGAGGTCGATTCCGCGCTTCAACTGACGTCCGAATGACCGATTCGTGGCGTTACATTTTTCCACCGGTGCGTAACGCAGGCACGCTACAGAGGCCGAAAACCTTTGAGTAGCAGGGCCTCTTCGGCCTCGCTGCTCTTTCGGTAATTGTGGAAAACCCGGTTGATAACCCCCCTCTGCCTGCATTGATATGTGGAAAACCTCGCGGGGAACGCCCGTTCGTCAGGGTATCCCCCAGTAGGGGCTTGCAATACCCCTGACAGAGCGAAGCGGGATAGAGTGCGTCTTAAGTGGGGCTTTTCTGCGTTGTTGAGAGCTCCGTCTCCGGAGTCGGGGAGGCGACGCACGGCCGTTCGGTTCGCTCCGCGCTCTCTGCTGTTTGCGACGCGCCTCGGCTTGACTCGACCGCCCTCTTCCATGTTGAATTGAGTGTGTTGAGCGGCAGCAGAAGTTGCCGCAGTGCGTAGAAGCACTCGGGACAGGTGTCTGCGATCACGACGAACATCGTCTTTGCCCTCAGTCTTCTTCTCGCCGCCGGTTTTGCCCTCGCACGCGTTGCAAAGGCGATCCGTCTGCCGTCGGTCACAGGTTACATCGCCGCCGGGATCGTCCTCGGACCGAGCGCTCTGGACCTGTTCCCCTCCGACATGCTCGAACAGGACCTGCAGGTTTTCATCAACATGGCGCTGATGCTCGTTGCATTTGGCATCGGCGAGCGCTTCGACCTCCAGCAGCTTCGGCCGATCGCGCGCACAGTGATGCGCGTAAGCATCGCCGAGATCGGCTCCGTCTTCCTCCTCGTCAGCGTCGGCGTTGGCGTCTCCGCATACTTTCTGACCGGCAGCAACGGGCCCATGCCCGGCTCTCACGCGATCGCCGTCGGCCTGATCTGCGCGGCGATCGCGGTGGAGACGGCCGCGGCGACCACCATCGCCGTCATTCGCGAGGTAGAGGCGAGCGGACCTATGTCCCGCCTTGTCCTCTCCGACGTGGTCGTCAACAACGCGATGGCGGTGACGCTCTTCGGGATTAGCGTCGCGGTCGCCTACGTACTCCTCGGCGCCGGCGAGCAGTCGCCGTTGACGCAGGTGCTGCTGCCCTTCTTCACAACGGTCGCCTCGCTTCTGCTGGGCTTTGCCGTCGGCCTCGCATGCGACTGGGTCGTGCATCGGCTGCATCGTCGCTCGGACGTGCTGGTCGTCGCTCTGGCGTCGATCTTCTTCTGTGGCGGTCTGGCCAACTTCATCGGCCTCTCTCCGCTGCTCGCCGGCGTCGCCACCGGCTTCGCGATCGTCAACCGCGACCGGCGTGACGTGCGAGCATTTCGGGCGCTGAACGATTTTGAGCCGCCGCTTTATGGCATCTTCTTCGCGCTCGCGGGCGCGCAGCTGCATCTGCAGGAACTGCTGGCAGCGGGCGTCCTCGGCCTCGTGTTCGTGACGATGCGCTTTGCGGGCAAGTATCTGGGGTCTCGCATCGGCGCTTTGCGGTCCGGCCTTGATCGGAAACGCGCCGCCGTCCTCGGCCTCGGCCTGCTGCCTCAGGCCGGTCTGGCCATCGGTCTGGCCTACCTCGTTCGGCAGGATGCCGCCCTGCAGCCGATCAGCGCCCTGGTCATCAACCTTGTGCTCTCCAGCGTCGTCATCAATGAGCTGATCGGCCCGCCGCTTGTGCGCATGATGCTCACGCGCGCCGGTGAGGTCTCTGATGAGCAGACGCGGCGAGAGGAGCCTGAGTCGACGACCGACGTTGAACGGATCGCGAGCGTTGACGTGGTGCCGTGGACATGGCCGAAGCTTGAGCCACCCGCGACCACCGGGGGTTCGGTCATCATCGGCTTGAGCCATCCCGAGACGGCCGCCGCCCTCACCCGCATCGGCGTGATCCTGGCGAACTTCTATGAGGCCGAGCCCACGGCAGTCCACGTCTCCGAGGCGGAGCACCCGGACGATTTCTGGGATACCGCCGCCGATCAGGACGCCGTCGCGCTCTTCCGCCTCGCCGACGAGGAGGCGCGCAGTCTGGGCTATCCGCTCGATACAGAGGTCGAGTTCGCGGATGACACCGCCCTCGGTCTGCTGCGCGCCGCCGAGGACATGGACGCCCAGGCCATCGTCCTGGGCCACCCGCGCGCGCACAGGGCGCCGCACTTCGGCCAGATCGTGGACAATCTCGCGCGAGAGGCGCTCTGCCCGGTCGTCGTGGCGCGCTTCGTCGGCCCGCTGCACACTGAGCGCATCCTCGTGCCGCTGACCTGCCCGGAGGATTACCTCACGGTGCGCCCCATCGTTAAGGCCCTCAGCGCGATTGAGGAGCATGAGATCACGTTCCTGCGTCTGATGCCGGCCGAGTGTCAGCCACGGGAACTGCGGGAGGCGGAGGAGCGTGTCATGTCGTGGCCGAAGATGGATGTGGTGCAGGGCACCTGCACCTGCGTGGCGCTCGCCACCGAGTCGCGCCTGCACACGATCGTTGAGGCAGCGGAGGACCACAATATCATCGTGATGGCGACCAGCGGCCGCCGGGGCCTGCGGCGGGCGTTCTTCGGCTCTCTCGCCGAGGATGTCGCCCGCCGGGCACCCTGCTCGATGCTCCTTGTCAGCGGCGGACTGGAATCGCGCTCGCTGGAGGAGCTTGAGGTCGCCACTCAGGACGTCTAACCTGCATCTGGAGGACCAGGAATGGATGACGCGAGGATCGCCACGAAGATCAACAACCTGCGCATGGATCGCTACGAGGCGATGGAGCTGATCGCCGGGTGGGGCATCGGCGGCGTGCATATCACTGCAAAGGACCCCTTCGCGCCGGAGATGCTGAGCAAGCAGCAGCGCAAGGACCTTGTGCGGCACGTCGAATCCCTGGGGCTGACGATATCGGCCATCATGCGCTGGGGTGGTGAGGTCGATCTGGCGGAGGAGGATGGCTGGGAGGAGGCCATCGAGCAGGGCAAGGACCTGCTCGAGCTGGCGGCCGACCTCGAGTGCGGCATCTGGGGCGCGCATGTCGGCATCATGCCATGGGAGACCGATGATCCCGGTTGGGAGCGGATGGTCCGCGGCATGGAGGCGCTGGCGAAGCATGGTGAGAGCGTTGGAGCCTGCGTGGCGATCGAGATGGGCCCAGAGCCACCGCGCATCGTCAGGCGGCTGATCGAGACGATCGGCAGCGAGGCGATTCGCGTCAACTACGATCCGGCGAACCTCGTGATCTGGCCGGCGCTTCTGGCCGAGCGCGCGGGCGAGGAGTACGACAAGGAGTGGGCGCTGGAGCAATACGAGCCCGTGGAGGGCGCGGCGACGCTCGCGGAGTACGTGGTGCACTGCCATGCGAAGGATGCAATCGTGAAGCCGGATGGCAGGTGGCAGGAGGTGCCGCTGGGCGAGGGGTGGATCGACTTCGAGCGCTGGGTGGGCATCCTGGAGGACTCCGGCTACGATGGCTTCTATGCCATCGAGCGCGAGGTCGGCGACGATCCGGTTGCCGACATTCGCGCGGCGGTGGATTACCTCCGCGCGCTGTGAGGCCGTGAGCGCGTGGCCCGGCGCGCCGCCCGCGCAGCCGGGCGGCGCGCCGGTCGGTCTTCGGCGGCTGCTGACAGCTGAGGCGTCGGCCCCACAGCTCGGTGCTGCGCCTGGGGGCCGGGGTGATTTCCCGCCCGACTGAGGCCGGAGAAGCAGGTGGTGAATGCCGCCGGGTGGAATTGGCCGGCCGAAAGGAGCCGCCGGCATGATCGCCTGCCGACTGTCCGTCGCCGTCACGGCCGCCCTGCTCGCCGTCTGCTCCGCCGCGTTCGGGGGCAACCTCGTGCGCGATGCGCGCGTGATCGCCATCCCACCCGCGGACTCTGCAGATCCCTCGGCGCTGGCCGACCTCGCGAGCGAGGAGTGGGTGGGCTGGGAGCCGGCGGTGGCAGGCCGCCTGGAGCTGCGAGTGGAGTGGGACCGCTGGCGCCCGGTGGAGGTGATCGTCTGCCACTGGCGACGCATGCCGGCCGACTACACCGTCGAGCTGCGAACGGACGGCGCCTGGCGCGCCGTCGCCTCGGTCGCCGGCAACCAGCTTCGCGACCACAAGATCGCGCTACACCAGTTCTCGACAGTTCGGGCTCGCGCGCTGCGCATCATCGTCACTCGCCCGGTTGACGCCCACGCCGGCGTCTCCCTGCGCGCGCTGGAGGTGTACTCGCTCGCCGACCCTCCCGCCCCGGTTGAGGCCTTCCTGAAGCGCAGTACCCCGCAGCTTCTCGAGAGCCCTGAGACCTTTGAGCGCTGGAGGGCAGAGCAGGCGGGCGATCCTCTCGATGAGGAGCTTCTGACGCGCGAGATTCCCACGTGGGAGCCGATCCCGCGCTCTGAGTACTTCGGCAAGGAGCCCGGGCGCATCGTCAACGAGAAGTCGGCGGCTCGCGGCACGCTCTTCGCCACGCTTTGCGCCCGTCACGCCCAGACGGGGCACGAGGAGTACGCCCGGCGCGCATGGGACGTGGCGGAGGTGCTCATCGACCACTGGAACCGGTGGCAGGGCTTCCGCTTCATCGGCCGCGAGTGGCAGGCCGTTACCTTCCAGGAGCCTGGCTACTTCCTCAACGGCTTTCCGACGCAGTATGAACGTATCGCCGCGGCGCTCACCGATCGTGAGAGGCTCAGCGCCCTGTACTTCCTGATGGATGTCGCGGACTTCCAGTATCGCGCGATCCTCGAGTTCACGCCCCTGCCCGACGAGGTTGACAGCCGCAGCGATCTGCCCAACTGGATGCCATACTCAATCGGCGGCCTCACCATGGCCGCAGTGATGCTCGACGAGTTCCCGCAGGCCGATGTGTGGGTCAACGCCTGCGATGCCCGCTTCCCGGGCTTCTTCAAGGACATCTTCTTCCTCGACGATGGCACCTGGTGGGAATGCTCTCCGGCGCACCACTGCTACGTCTCTCGCGGCATGTTCCCGTATGCCCTGGGCAAGCAGCTTCGCGGCGAGCCGATCTGGGACGAGGTCCACTACGGCAAGTCCTACGCCGACACGCTCGAGGCGCTCGCCAGGACTGCCACGCCGCTCGGAGAGTATCCGTCGGTCAACGATTCCACCGGCCATGATGCGCCGATCCGCACGCAGTATCCGCGCATCATCCAGGCCATCACGATGATGGGCCGCGGCGACCTCCTTCGCGCCCTGCAGGCGGAGCCACGCTGGCCCGATATTGCGGCCATACAGCAGCGTCCGATCGATCTGACATTGCCCGAGTACAGATCGATCAACCAGCGGGCCTCCGGCATGGCCGTCATGCGCGACGGTTGGGAGCGGGATTCCGCGTGGGCGATGCTCGACTACGGCCCGCACGGGGGAGGGCACGGGCAGTTCGATAAGCTGGGCATCGCCATAGCGGCGGACGGCCATCACTGGATCCCCGATGCCGGCTGCGCGCCACATTACTCGATCTTCCCCGAGCAGTGGGAGTGGCACCGCCAGACCGTCTCGCATAACACGGTGCTGATCGACGGGCAGAGCCAATCGGCCTGCGACGGCCGTCTGCTCGCGTGGCACACCGATGACGCGCTGGATTTCGTGGCCGCCGAGCACGCCGGGTATGCCCCGGTGGTGCATCGTCGCGCAGTCCTCCACCCGCGTGACGGCTACTTCCTGGTCCATGATACGCTGACCGCCACAGATGATGCCGGACACATCGCGGAGCTTTTGCTGCACGTCTACGGCGAGCCGGCCGGACAGCGTCCTGGCAGGCTGCTCTTCCGGCACGGCGACCTGTCGCTGGCGGTACATTCGCCGTTGATCGGCGAGCAGCCGGTAACGATCAAGCAGGGGCTCTGCGGCGGCCTCGAGCGCGACGACTGGCACGGCGAGGGTTACCCGGGCAAGGGCGATCCCGGCTGGCTGTACATCCCTTACGTGCGCCTTCCGCAGAGTCTCAGCGACGGCGGGGGGCGCACGGACTTCTTCACGGTCATCCAGCCTCACGATGGCCCCGAGCCGCCGCAGATGAGCGTTGAGCAACTGCCCGCCACAGAGGACCACGGCCCCGGCCTGCGTATCATCCGGGATGGCGTGATCGAAGTGATCCGCTGGTCAGCCGACGAGACGCGCTGCACGTTCGAGCAGACTGACGACGGCCGAATGGTCCTGTCGCGCACATTCGAGATCCTCCAGTAGCCGAAAGGAGCCCGCCATGAACGCATGGATCAGAGCCGGATTGATGATCGCAGTCGCTCTCACCGCGGCGATCGTGGCCCTTCAGTGTACCGTCGCGCAGGAGCCGGCCAGCGTCGCGGAACCCGGAGGTGACACGTGGGTGGAGATTGATGGCACGATCTACGGCGCCCGCGCAGATGAGCGGGGGCCGCTGGGCGGCGGCGAGGGATACGCGAATATCGTCACCGGCGGCGACTACGAAGTCACCAGTCTCGAAGGGTTGATCGAGGCCCTCGGGCAGGCTCAGCCCGGCGAGGTCGTCTTCATCCCTGGCGAGACCGAGATCGACCTGACCACATTCATCTACATCGATGGGTTCGTGCTCGAGATCCCGGAGGGCGTTACACTCGCCGGCAACCGCGGCCAGGATGGCTCCGCAGGCGCCATCCTCACAAGCGACGCGCTGAAGACCCCGCGCATGATCCAGATCAACGGCCCCGACGTGCGCGTCACCGGCCTTCGCCTGCGCGGCCCGAATCCCAAGCGCTATCTCGAGCATCACCGCCGTGCATTCCGCGCCGGTATGGGTGGGCATAACTACTACTACAAGTTCCCGACGCAGAACGGGATCGTCACCACGCATCCGAGCCTCGAGGTGGACAACTGCGAGATCTCGGGGTTTGGCCACGCCGGGGTCTACCTGCAGGACGGTGACGACCACCACATCCACCACAACTATATCCACCATTGCCAGTACAACGGTCTCGGCTACGGAATCAGCCACGACACGGCCTCATCGCTCATCGAGTGCAACCTCTTCGACTGGAATCGCCACTCGATCGCGGGAACCGGCCGGCCAGGCTGCAGCTACGTCGCGCGCAACAACGTGGAGCTTGGCACCTCCCTGAGCCACTGTTTCGACATGCACGGCGGCGCCGATCGCCGTGACGGGACACAGATCGCCGGCACCCGCATCGAGATCTACAACAACACCTTCCGGGCGCCGACTCGCGCCATCGCCATCCGTGGCATCCCTGAGGACAGCTGCGAGGTCCACCACAACTGGTTCGTCGCGACTGAGCCCGGATCGGGAACGATCCGTCACGCGGCGAACACCCACGTCTACAACAACGCGTATGGTGAGGAGCCTCGGGTGGTGCCTGAAGGATAGCGCACGTCGTGCTCTCCGCCTGCTGAGCGTGGCGCCTTCCTGGCGGCTTCCGGCCATCAGGCGGCAGTGCATTGCCGGGTGTTGCGCCTCTCTTAAGGTTTGACCACTCCTCCCGAAAGCTGGTATCATGGCTACCGGTCGGAGAGAAGGAGGACGGCGATCGAGAGCGTCGGCAGCTCGCCGCCTCAACGCACGAGACCCCACACCTGTCAGGGAGGCTGACCCCGGTGACTGAAATGACCTACGGCTTCGGGATCATCGGTTGCGGCGTGATCGCGCCAACGCACGCGGAGGCGATCAAGCGCCTGCCCAATGCCGAGTTGCGCGCAGTCTGCGATCTCGACGAGGAGGCCGCCAGTCGCTGTGCGGAGGAGTTCGGCGCGGATGCCTACACCGATCTCGACGAGATGCTTGCGCGCGATGACATCCACTGCGTCAACGTGCTGACCCCCAGCGGCCTGCACGCCCGCCTGGGGATCCAGTGCGCCGATGCCGGCAAGCATGTGATCTGCACGAAGCCGATTGACATCACCCTCGAGAACATCGATTCGCTTATCGCTGCCGGCGAGCGCAACGGCGTGAAGATCGCCGCGACCCACCAGCTTCGCAGCTACCCCCTGTACGAGAGGATCAGGGACTGCATCGACGAGGGCCGGCTTGGCAAGCTTCTCTACGGCAGTGCCATCGTCCCCTGGTTCCGCTCCGACGAGTACTACTCGGACGGCTGGCACGGTACGAAGAAGCTCGATGGCGGCGGCGCCCTGATCAACCAGTCGATCCACTACATTGACCTGCTCGTGTGGTATCTGGGCAAGGTCCACCGGGTGTTTGGCTTCGCCGACGCACTGGCACACGATATGATCGAGGTCGAGGATATGGCTTCGGCAGTGGTGCAGTTTGAGGGCGGCGCTCAGGGCGTCATCCAGGGCAGCACCTGCACCTACAACGGTATGCCCGCAGTCCTCGAGCTGCATGGCACGAAGGGCAACATCATCGTTCGCGGTGACGAGCTCGTGCTCTGGGAGGTCGAGGGCGACGACTACTACGCTGACTGGAGCGCCGGCAATGCCGGCGGCGCGGCCGATCCCAAGAGCGGCATGCCCGAGGAGGCGGTCGTGGCACACGTCAAGCAGATCGGTGACGTCCTCGCCGCGGCGGAGGAGGATCGAGAGCCGATGATCTCCGGCCGCGAAGCGCGCCGGCCGGTCGAGCTGATCCTCTCGATCTACGAGGCCTCCGGGACAGGCGAGGTCATCACGCTGGTCTGACGCCGTGTGGCTTTGCGCGATCGATCGGAGCCCGGGTGCATAATGGCCCGGGCTCTTCGCGTGCCTGGCCGGGCTTTCGGAGGAGCGCCGACGCCGAAGCGGGAAAGCTCCGCTGCCATCACCGCACCGGACGGGGGAGTCCATGCAGCGCCGCCACCTGATCGCAATCCCGCTCATGCTGCTGGTCGCGGTCGTCTTCTTTGAGGTCCCGAGCATGGACTTCGTGCAGTGGGACGACCAGGTCAACGTGTACGAGAACCCCCACTATCGCCTGCTACCGGTCCTCGGACTGCTCCCCTTCAGCCATCAGGACGTCACCAGCCGGTTCATGAACCTGCCGATGCTCTGGGCCGCGCTGGCACTGGCGTGGATCGTGCAGCGCTGGCCGGAGAGGCAGACGGCGTGCCTGGTTGGAGGCCTGCTTGCACAGATGCAGCACTGGAACGAGGCGGCGAGCCCACTACGTCAGGCGGCCGC
>JALGTR010000156.1 GCA_029821265.1 Candidatus Zipacnadia bacterium | reverse complement strand
CGAGCGGTATCGCGAGCACCTGCATCGGATCGAGCGCTGTGTCTTTGTGGACTGCCACCGGGTCAAGACGAACGGCGCCGAGGGGAGCGCATCCTGCGCGCTATTGTGGTGCAACAACCTGTACGTGGACTCCAGTCTCACGGACTACCACGTCGGCTGGGAGAACTGGCGTGTCCACGAAACCTATGTCTTCACGCGGGACCGGGGGTACTTCCACGTGATGCATTACCGTGATGGGCCCACGTACTTCCGCAACTGCCTCCTGCACTCGCGTGTGGCGCTCAGCGACGTCTACGAGTCGATGGGCGAGACGCCCGATCAGGATATCCACCTGCTCCGCCCGGACTGGTTCGTGTACCTGATGCCCGAGCCGTCACGATGGCTCTGGCCCCGAACAGGGAACACTCCGCAGGTCGATTCGTGGCAGGGCTGGCGGGCGCTGGGCTTCGATGAGCATTCGCTGCTCACCGACGCCGACCCCCGCTTCGCCGACCCGGAGGCGCTGAACTTCCGCCTGCTGCCGGGCTCCCCTGCCGCGAACGCGGGCACGTCGGCGATGCTGGAGGCCTCCGACGTGCGCCCGGCCATCAGGCACGATTTCCACGGCAACGAGCGCCCATCGCCGCCGAGTTGCGGCGCATTCGAGGTCATTCGCCCGTTCGTCGGCGCTCCGACTGTCCCCGAACGTCCGTGAACCTACGAGACGCACGAGGCACCCTCCCTTTGTAGCCTTGATGCGGAGGGACTCGCGCCTCCTGTGGCGAATGTTTGCCTACGATAGCGCGGACCGCATCGTCATGTGGGGAGATGAGCGCCTGTGAACACCAGGATCGACCTCGTCGCGAATGGTTTCGACTTCCCGGAGGGCCCGTGTTTCGACGCCGCGGGCGACCTGTATTTCACGCAGTGCGGGAATGGCTGGATTACGCGTGTGTCCGGCGGGAAGGTTGAGAACTTCGTCAACACCGGCGGCACCCCGAACGGCGCGGTCTTCGACGAGAGCAACGTCCTCTGGATCGCGGAGGCGGGGCACTGCTCACTCATGCGCTATGATGGCGAGGAACTGACGACCGTCGCCGATGAGTGGGATGGCCAGCCGCTGCGCAAGCCCAACGACCTCGTCTTCCACCCCGACGGCTCCCTGTACTTCACCGGACCGGGTGGTTCGAACGCCGAGACCCCCGTCGGCGTGATCTATCACGCCGGGCGCGATGGGACGCTCGAGGTCGTTGCCGACGGCATGCGCTTCCCGAACGGTCTGGCGCTGACCGCCGACGCGCAGCACCTCTATGTCGCTGAGACCTGCGCCCAGCGCATCCTGCGTTTCGAGGTGCGCGATGATGGCGGCCTCGACGGGCCGGAGGAGTTCGCGCAGACGCCCGGAGGGGTCGGCGGCGATGGCGTTGCGCTGGACATCGACGGCAATCTCTACGTGGCACACTTCGGGATGGGGGAGATCCCGGTATTCTCGCCAGATGGGGAGCGGATGGCGGTTCTGCCGGCCGGCGGGGAGAAGCCGACGAACGTCGCCTTTGGCGGCCCCGCGCTGGAGACGCTCTACGTCACCGAGGTTGAGACCGGCGCCGTGTACAGCCTTCGCCCGGGCATTCCGGGCCTGAAGCCGTTCTGCGACCCCCGGTAGTCGCCCGACCTTCGGATCGGGCGCACCTTTTCTCCGCCAGGAGTGTTAATACTCCCGACAGGGCGCGCAGTCAGGCGATGGAGCAGATATGCGAGAGATCTTCTACTCACATGCAATACGTGAGGCGCTGGAGGAGGAGATGGCGCGCGACGAGCGCGTCATCCTCATTGGCGAGGACATCGCCGAATATGGCGGTGCGTTCAAGATCACGCGCGGCATGGCCGAGCAGTTCGGCAGAGAGCGTGTGCGCAACACCCCGATCTCCGAGAACGGGTTCGTTGGCGTCGCTGTCGGGGCCGCCATGACCGGACTGCGTCCGGTCGCCGAGCTGATGTTCATGGACTTTTTGACGCTTGCGATGGATCAGCTGTGCAACCACGCGGCGAAGTTCCGCTACCAGTACGGCGAGCAGTGCACGATCCCGCTTGTCCTGCGCTGCCCGGCCGGAGCAGGCCGCTCCTACGGGCCGACGCATTCGCAGAGCCTTGAGCGCTGGCCGATGGCGACCCCCGGGCTGATCGTGGTTGCCCCGTCAACGGCCGCCGATGCGAAGGGGTTGCTCAAGTCCGCGATTCGCTGCGATGACCCGGTCGTCTTCGTCGAAAGCAAGCTGCTGTACTCGCAGCGCGGCGAGGTCCCGGAGGATGGCGATCACCTCGTGCCGATCGGCGAGGCGACGGTCCGGCGCGAGGGAGATGCCGTGACGCTGGTGGCGTACTCGCGGATGGTCGAGGAGGCCCTTCGGGCGGCCGATGCCCTCGCCGAGCATGGTGTCGCGGCGGAGGTCATCGACCTGCGCAGCCTCGTGCCGTTGGATATCGACACCGTGGCGGTCTCGGTCGAGAAGACGGGGCGCGCGGTGGTCATTGAGGAGGGCCACCTGACGGGCGGCGTTGCTGCCGAGGTCGCGCAGCGGATCACGGAGGAGTGCTTCCATGCGCTGCATGCGCCGCCGCGGCGCGTTGCAGCGCTGGACGTGCCGGTGCCGGCCGCTGCGGCGCTTGAGCAGGCCGCGACGCCCGACTGGCGCGACATTGCCCGGGCCGCCGCCGACACGCTCAATTACTGACGGTCGCCCAATCGCAGGCGGGACGCACCTGAGGAGAATCGAAGTGCCTGGAACCGTGGACGCCACGATCATCGTCGTGAGTTACAACAAGCGGATGTACACCGAGCTTTGTCTTACGAGCATGCTGCGGGCCGACCCCAGTCCCGGCCAGATCGTGGTGATCGACAATGGCTCGACCGACGGCACGGTTGAGTTCCTGCGCGAGCAGTTCCCGGCGCTGGCGGAAGCCGAGGGCGTGAAGTTCGACCTCATCCGCAATGATTCGAACGTGGGCGCATGCACGGCCCGGAACCAGGGGCTTGCGGTGGCATCCGGCCGCCACATAGGCTTCATGGACAACGACATTGCCGTGCGCTCGCGCGGGTGGCTGGCCACACTGGCGAGCATCCTCGACGCGGAGCCGAAGGTGGGCATCGTTGGTCCGAAGCTGGTCTTCCCCTTTGAGCCCTACAATATTCAGCACGCCGGTGCGGCGATATCGAAGACCGGTCGCGTCTGCTACCTCGGCCGCGGGGAGCCGATCGACGCGCCCGAGCACAATCGGCGTCGCGAGGTGCAGTGCCTCATCAGCGCCTGCTGGCTGATGAAGCGTGAGGTGCCCGAGCAGATCGGCGACCTCGACGAGGTTTTCAACCCGGCGCAGTTCGAGGACTTCGACTTCTGCTACCGCGCGCGAGACGCGGGCTGGACGGTGCTCTATGACCCGTCGGCGGAGATGTATCACTACGAGAGCGTGACCACCGACAACTCGCCCGACGTCAACTACCGGTACATCACCATCCGCAACGGCATGGAGTTCAAGCGTCGCTGGAGGCACGTGTTCGAGCGAGAGGATGGGCCGCCGGATGAGGTCTGCCGGTGGAAGCAGCTCGAGACGCGCCCGATAGAGCAGACTGGCGTTCCGCGCATCATCGACTGACGCACACGCAATCATGTGACGGAGGAGAGCGCGCAGATGGCTGACGAGCAGCTTAAGCAGCAGATCAAAGAGATGATTGTCGATCGGCTGTTCCTCGACGCAGACCCGGCTGAGATGGCGGATGACGAGAACCTGATGGAGAACTACGAGATCGATTCAGTCAATCTCTTTGAGATCGTGGTCGGCCTTGAGGAGGAGTTTGACATCTCTTTCGAGGACGAGGACTTCTCGGTCGATCTGTTCGCGACCGTCAATAACCTCGCGGAATACGTCGAGAAGAAGCGAGGCTGACGTCCGTGGCTGTCGAAGAGCGCATCGTCGGCTTCGAGAGCGCAGGGGAAGAGCTGCACGGTGTGGTGCATGTGCCGGCGCAGCATCCTCGCGGCACGCTTGTCTTCTGCCATCCCTTTGCGGAGGAGAAGAAGTGCTCGCACCGGACGATGGTCGAGGCCGCGCGCGCCTTCGCCGCGGAGGGCTGGGCCGTGCTGCGTTTTGACATGCGCGGCTGTGGCGACAGCCCCTGCCGGTTCGGAGAGGTCAGCCCGACCGCATGGCTGCACGATATCCATGCGGCCCTCGATGCCGCCGAGCGCGAGACCGCGACGACGGACGTCGGCCTGCTTGGCCTGCGTCTGGGCGCCACGCTCGCAGCGGAGGTCGCGGAGGAGCGCCATGAGGTGGCGTGTCTGGTTCTGTGGGAGCCGGTGATCGACGGGGAAGGATACGTCAGGCAGAATCTGCGACGGTCGATGATCAAGGCGATGATGACACGCTACGAGGGTGGCGAGGATACGGAGGGGGCGGCGCTGGAGGCCGGGGCGCTCGGCGAAGGCACCGTGGACTTCGATGGATACGAGGTCCCCGAGGCGATGCGCGCACAGATCGATGCGATCGATCTCACCACACCGCGCTCGTATCCGGGGCCGGTGCTGGTGCTTAACCTCGGAGCTCGAGAGACGGTTGACGCGCCGATGCAGCGGCTTTCGGACGCGTACGAGCAGGGCACTGCCGCCGCGGTGCGGCAGGAGCCGGTCTGGCAGCGCATCGGCCTGATGGACGCGACGGCGACGATCAAGCGAACGCTCGAATGGTTGCAGCAGATCCGATGACTGAAACGATCACGGCGACCGAAAGGCACCTGTTCTTCACCAGCAGCGGCCAGCGCGTGCTGGGCGTGCTGCACACGCCGCAGAGCCGATCGCGCGATGGCGCGCTGGTGTTTCTTCACGGCTGGGCGGGCTACCGCATCGGCCCGCATCAGATGTTCACGAAGATGGCACGTCGCGCGGCCGAGCGTGGCTTCCCGTGTCTGCGTTTCGACTTCCGCGGCCGCGGCGACAGCGAGGGTGATGCCGCGGCGACTACCCTCGCGACGATGATCGAGGACGCGCGTGCCGCCGTCGCGATGGTCTGCGAGGAGGTGGGCGTGGACCGGGTGGCGCTGGTCGGAGACTGCTCGGGCAGCGAGGTGGCGATCGGGACAGGGCCCATGGACGAGCGCATCGATTCGTTGGTGCTGTGGTCTGCGCCCATCGTCGGCGGCGACCGCTCCGAGGCGGAGGCGGCCAAACGGCGGAGCATCTACGCCACATATGCGGCGAAGCTGTTCCGGCGCGAGACATGGGCGAAGCTGCTGAGAGGAAGTCTCCAGCCGAGGATGATCTGGCGCGCCCTGACCCGAGGCGGCAAGGGCGCCGGCGAGGATGGTGCGGAGTCGGACCGGGATATCGACTGGCGCGAGCGCTTCGTGGGTTTCGACGGTGAGGTGCTCTTCATCTACGGTGGGAACGATCCGGCGACGCCGTCGGCGCTCGAGCACTACGCTGAACTCTCGCGTGAGGCCGATCGTGTCTTCGAGGCGCATGTCGTGGAGGGGGCGAATCACGCGTTCTACTCGCTCGGTTGGGAGAGCGAGGTCATTGAGACCAGTCTGACGTGGCTCGCCGGCCGCTACCCGATTGAGGGCGAGGGCTCCGATGACTGATGGTCGCATCGCCCGGGTGCTGGTGGTGAATCACGTCGGGGAGATCAGTGGCGCCGAGAACAGCCTGCTGACACTCGCGCGACATCTCGACCGCGCGCGTATCGAGCCTGTCGCGGCGGTGCCGGCCGGTCCGCTGGCGCGCGCTCTGGAGGACCTCGAGGTGGCGGTGTCGCTGATCCCCGATCTGCGACTCTCGCGGCCGGCGAACCCGTGGCAGCTTCTGGTCGGTGGATGGCGTCTGCGTCGATGGGCAGGAACGATTGACGTGGCGGCGCGTGAGCTGGGCGCGGATGTCGTGGCGGCCAACAGCGTGACGGCGGCGCTCGGTGCCGCGTTGGCGGTCGGCGGAAGGCTCCCGGTTGTCTGGCACGCGCGAGATCTGCGCGCGCCGGAGGGAGCCGTCAGAAAGATCGTTCGCCGCGTGCGGCGCATCATAGCAATCTCCCGGTGTGTGGCCGACAACCTCATCGACAACTACGCCGGGGCGCGCGACAGGGTCATCATGGTGTACAATGGCGTGGACATGGTGCAATTCCGGCCCACGACCCCGCGGGCACAGGTCCGCGAGGAGCTGGGCATCCCTGCGGACGCTGTCCTGATCGGCAGTGTGGGGCAGCTCGTTCCGTGGAAGCGGCAGGACCTGTTCATCGAGGCCGCCGCGCGCATCTCGGCACACCTGCCGGGAGCGTGGTTTGTGATCGTCGGGGCCGATCTGTTCGGCGAGCATCCAGAGTATGTGCGGCAGTTGCGCGATCTGGCCGCTGACCTTGGCCTGGGCGAGCGCCTGCTCTTCACAGGCTACCGCGAGGACGTCGCGTCGATCATGAATGCCATGGACCTGTTGCTGCATACCGCGCAGGAGGAGCCGCTCGGCCGGGTGGTGATGGAGGCGATGAGTCTCGGCGTGCCCTGCATCGCAGCGGACAGCTGCGGGCCGGCGGAGATCATCGAGGATGGGGTGAGCGGGGTTCTCGTGCCGCCGGGTGAGGCGGATGCTTTCGCGACGAGGACGCTGGAACTGCTCCGGCGCAGCGGCGCGCTCGAACGTATGGGGGAAGCGGCCCGCCGGCGCATTGATGGCCGGTTCTCTGCCGAGCGGATGGCGCGGATGACAGAGGACGCCTACGAGGAGGCGTGGACCCGAGGCCCGCGATGAGCGATCGGGAGCGGCAGGAGGACCGGCTTCACGTCGCGATTGATTGTCTTGTGATCGCGGCGCGGCCGTCCGGCGTCGAGCGAGCGGTCGTCGGGCTGGCCGAGGGCCTCGCCGAGCTTCAGCCGCCGGGACAGCGCTTCTCACTGCTCGTCGCCGAGGGGCGCCAGCAGGCGCTGCCCGAGCGCGAGAACATGGTGCGTGCGCTCGCCCCGCGATGGGCCGGGACGCGACTGGGCCGGGTGGTGTATGAGCAGTGCCTGACGCCGTCACGGCTGCGCTCGCTGGGGGCCGATCTGCTGCACGGCGCGGCCTACATCCTGCCGCAGGCGTGGCGCGGGCCGTCGGTGGTCACGATCCATGACGCGATCACACTGTGCCACCCCGAGTGGTGCCGGTGGCACAACGTGATTCATTATGCGATAATGATGACGCGCAGCGCGCGGAGTGCTGACGCGGTGATTGTGCCCTCCGAGTGGACGCGGCGGGAGGTCGTTGAGCACGTTGGTGTTGAGGCCTCGCGCGTTACGGTGGCGCCACTTGGTGTCGGCGGACAGTTCCGCCCGGCCGACGAGGCCACCATCGACGCGGTGTGTCAGAGATACGGCCTGCCGGAGCATTACGTGCTGTGCGTGGGGAACATCGAGCCACGTAAGAACCTTGCGGCAGTGGTCGAGGCATTCGATATGATCGCCTCTGAGCTGCCGCACGCACTCGTGGTGGTCGGCAAGCTGGGCTGGAAGTACCGCGAGGCATGCGCGGCGATGGAGCGCAGCGGGCACGCGGAGCGGATCCGACGTCTCGACTGGGTGCCGCACGAGGACCTTCCGGCGCTCTACTCTGGTGCCGACCTCGTCGTCCAGTGGTCGCTGCACGAGGGGTTTGGGCTGGCGCCACTTGAAGCCATGGCCTGCGGGACTGCGGTGGTGGTCTCCGATGGCGGCGCATTGCCCGAGGTGTCCGGCGGCGGCGCGATGGTTGTGGCGCTGGAGTCCGGAACGGATGGCCTCGCCACCGCCCTGCAGGAGCTGCTCAGTGACGACCGGGCGCGGGCGGAGCTTGTGACCAGGGGCGCGGCGCATGTCCGGAGATTCACCTGGCGGCGCCACGCGCAGATCGTGAGCGAGGTGTACCGGCGGATCGGTGCGCGGTAGCTGCGACAGAGCCGTGAATTGGAGGTGAGCTGTGCGCAGCGACAGGCGGGGGACGGGGCGAATCGTCTACGTGCTGGGCACGTTTCCGTCGCTCTCGGAGACGTTCATTCTGCGCGAGATACGGCAGCTGCAGGAGCGTGGTCTTCGAATCTCGATCATGTCCCTGGAGCCTGGTGAGGATGTCGCGGACAAAGGGGCCGAGGCTCTTGCCGCCGACGCGGTCTACCGCCCGTCGCCGGTCTCAGGCCGCTCGATCCTGGCCAATCTGCTCGCCGCGATCATCTACCCGTTCGGCTACGTCAGCGCGCTCGGGTTTGTGGTCAGGGGCTCGCTGCGCGCTCCGAAGGTCGCAGGGGAGCTGGTGCGCAGTTTGGCCGCCGCAGGGTTCTTCTGCTGCGCCCTGCGCGGGCGGACCCCGCGCCACGTGCACGCGCATTTCGCCTCGATGCCCGCGACCGTCGGGCTGCTGATGGCGCTGATGCTCGAGACGGGCTACTCGATCTCGGCGCACGCACGCGATATCTTCACCGACGAGGCGATCATGCTCGACCGGAAGCTGCGTGAGGCCGAGTTCGTCGCCGTATGCACCGAATACGGGCTTGAAGAGCTGCGCCGCAGGCATCCGGTGTCCAGTGGTGAGCGGCTGAATCTGGTCTATCACGGCGTGGACGTAACCGAGCTGGCTCCAGCGCCGGCGAAGGAGCGCGTCTCGGAGCCGGTGGAGATCCTCTCGGTCGGTCGGCTCGTCGAGAAGAAGGGCTTTCCGATCCTGCTGCGCGCGGTTGCGATACTGAAGCAGCGCGGGGTGGCTTTTCGGTTACGCATCGTGGGCACCGGCCCCGAGGAGGAGGACCTGCGGCGCATGACGACAGGGCTGGCGCTGAATGAGGAGGTGCTCTTCGAGGGCGCAATGCCGCACGAGAAGCTGCTGCCACTCTTTCGCAGCGCCGATCTGTTTGCGCTGGCCTCAGTGGTCGCAGCCGATGGCGATCGTGACGGCCTACCGAACGTCCTACTTGAGGCGCTGGCGCTGGGGATCCCGGCGGTAAGCACACGGCTGTCGGCGATCCCGGAGCTGATCAGGCACGAGGAGACCGGGCTGCTCGCGGAGCCTGGCAACGCGGAGGACCTTGCGGAGCAGATGGAGCGGATGCTCTTCGACGAGCAGCTTCGTGCGAGGGTCATCGAGCAGGGACGGAGGGAGATCGTGCGCCGCTTTGACGTAAACGAGAACGTGGCGAAGCTGGCGGAGCTGCTTCGAGCCGCCATGAGCAGAAGGCGCTAAAAGACCGGGCATGACGCCCGAAACGGTGAGCGTATGAGCGAGGCACCCGAGGGAGACAACCGGCCCGAGAGCCCCGAGGACAGGAGGGCAGGCACGCAGATGACGCTGGCGGCGATCGTCATCAGCGCCTTCGGCCTGCTCGGCAAGATCCTCGGCTACGGCAAAGAGATCCTGATCGCGAACTACTGGGGCGCCGGCCCGGCGGTTGACGCCTTCGTGATCGTGTACAACGACATCGTCTTCCAGCTCTACGCGAAGGTCGAGAAGCTGCTGCGCCCCACCTACCTGCCGATCTTCGTCGGTCACAACGCGGAGGGCGACGATGAGCGCGCGTGGCGATTCTTCGGGGTGGTCACGACGCTGGTGTTGATCGGCACCGGCGCCCTGTCGATGCTGGCGATCATCTTCGCGCCGCAGATCATGGCGGTGGGCTGGCCGAACGCGGAGATGCCGGGGCTGGCCTCCGACCTGCTGCGCATCTCGGGGGCGGCCGGGCTTCTTCTCGTGCTCTCGGTGATGGCGGAGTTGACACTGCACTCATTCAAGCAGTTCACGATAACGGCGCTGGCAGACGCCAGCCGGCAGTTCGTTCTGTTCGCCTCGATCGGTGGCCTTATCGGCTTCGGCCTCTATC
>JALGTR010000155.1 GCA_029821265.1 Candidatus Zipacnadia bacterium | reverse complement strand
GAAGAACTCAGCTTCATTACTGATGGCGATATCCGCAGGTGGATAGGGAACCTGCTCCGGCTGCACCTCGCCGACCGGCGCGGTGCTGAACGCCACGTCGTCGATAAACAGCACACCCGGCCCCGCGTCCTTGGGGGGATGCAGAAGCGAGAAGTTTATCATCTGCACGCTGTCGGCGATCTCCGCCAGGCCGTCAAATGCCTCGAGGGGCACTGAGATCTGTCGCCAGCCCTCGAAGTCAAGCGTGATCCACCGCTGGGAGGCCGGGGCCACGATCTCCCCGTGCGGGTTCTCGGGCGAGGGTTCGACGCGCTGCATGAGCATGGGCAGCAGTCGCTCGCCGTGGCCTTCTGCGCGCAGGCGGAAGGTCAGGTAGTGAAAGTCGCGGACATCGATCCCCTCCTCCACACCGGTGCGAACCCAGTCGTAGCCCGGCTCTCCGCTGAGATCGAAGGGGAGGCGCAACGCCTTCGTCCCACCCTCGCGCTCCACCGTGATGATCTCGTGCGCGCGGAACTTCGACCACCATTCGGTCGTCACGTCGTCGAAGTTGCAGATCATCATCTTCTCCTCCCGGGCGAAGAGAGAGATAGCCGCAAGCAGTGCGATGGCGCAGAATGCCGCACGCATTGTCGTTCTCGCCTCCCGCGGTCGGGGGTATCGAGTCGTGGGGCTTTTCGCAGCGGAGGGACGCGTTTCCTCGTCGGAAGCAGGATTCGACGCCCCACCTGCGCAAGTCTGTGCGCGTCCGCCAGTCATCTGTTCCGACGCTGAGTGCAATCATCTCGCTGTGCCTCCTCGCCGCGCAGGTAATGGCGATAACCATTGACGGAGAGATGTCGGACTGGAAGGGCGCCGCCGTGTATGAGATGCCGCAACGGGCGGTTGAGAACGCCGGGATGCCCTTCGGTGTGGTCGAGCAGCTGCAGGTGACGCATGATGAGCAGTTCCTCTACTTCCGCATCAGGTTCGCACGCGCCCGCCTCTTCGCCGACGAGGCGCAGAGCCGGTGGCCGGACAGGTACCGGTCAAGCATGCGCTACATCGTCCTCGACACCGACGGTGACGCCGAGCCGGACTACCACACGAACCAGATCGCACGGTCGGACGTCGGGCTCGACCGCACCTATGTGGTCCGCTCCACCGAGGAGGGTCTGCGCGAGACCTGCCTGTGGTTTGAGGACCATCCGGACTGGAACGATGGCCCGCGCGGGCCGCTCGGCATCGGCCAGGACGTGGTTGGGATCCGCCTGCAGATGGTCTGAAGGGCGAGAGCCGGTGGACCGCGGACGAGTACCCGTCCGCTGACACATGGTTTCTCTACGATGTGGCTTCGGGGGAGGTAATCGAGCCGGCGGAGAAGCAAGGACCTCCGCAGGTTCGCATGCGGCGCGCCGATATGCCGCCGAGAGTCGACGCTGATCTCGACGACCGACGCGGTCACGGTCGAGCTCGACGATCAGGCGCCTGCTGTGCAGCAGCTGCGCCTGCAGATCGGCCACCGGGAGGACGGGCGGAGGATGATCATACTCGAGCTGGAGATCTGGACACGTGACCGATGATGCGCGAACATGCTGGCCACCCCGGCGAGCGCACTGCCTCATACGGAGGGATGTCCTGTGAAGGCCGGACGCGAGGAACTGATGGAGATCATCGATCTCTGGGGATACTCGGAGGATGCTCAGGCGCGGATCCGCGAGATTCTCGAGAGTGAGGATGTGCCGCCGCCGCACCTATTTCGGTACTACGGTGACCGGCCGGGAAAGGTCGAGCAGGCCGAGCGGCTCTTCGAGAGGACCATCGGCACACCCCACGCCCTCGCGGTGAACTCCGGCACCTCCGCCCTGATGGCCGCGATCGCAGCCGCGGGCATCGGACCCGGCGACGAGGTGCTGGTCCCCGGGTATACATTCTTCGCCTCGGCGTCCGTCGTCGTTGCCTCCCGCGCGATCCCGGTGATCGTCGAGGTCGATGAAACGCTGAACATGGACCCCGAGGACATGGCCCGCAGGATCACGCCGCAGACCAGAGCAGCCGTGATCGTGCACATGAAGGGCAACCCGGCCGACATGGACCCGCTGATGAGGGTCGCGGCCGACCACGATCTGACTGTGATCGAAGACGTCGCCCAGGCCTGCGGCGGTAGCTACCACGGCAAGCGCCTGGGGACCATCGGGGACTTCGGCTGCTTCAGCTTCGACTTTTACAAGATCGCGCAGTCGGGTGAAGGCGGCTTCGTCGCGACGGCGGATGACTATCTGTACATGCGCGCCCAGAGCTGGCACGACACCGCGGCCTGCTGGCGACCCGATCGCTACGCCGAGGAGCGGCGGGAAGGTGAGCTGTTCTGCGGGGAGAACTACCGGATGAGCGAGATGCAGGGCGCGGTCGCGCTGGCGCAAATCCGCAAGCTCGACGGCTACATCGGCGCGCTGCGAGCGAACAAGAAGCGCATACGCGACCAGATCGAGGAGCGCGACGGCCTTGCGCTGCGCCGCCAGCCCGATCCGGAGGGGGATGCCAGCACGTCGCTGGTGATGTTCGCCGACAGCCGGGAGCTTGCGGAGGAGATGATGGCCGCGATGCGCGAGCGCGGCGTCGGGGTTGGCGGACGGTTCGATCAGACCGTGCGCGACTGGCACGTTTACAGCTACTGGGAGCACATCCTCGAGCAGAAGACCGTGACCGATGAGGGGTGTCCGTTCACCTGCCCCTACTACGAGGGCCAGCTTCCCGACTACGGTCCGGAGATGTGCCCGAACACACTCGATCTGCTCTCGCGATCGATGCACATGGGGATCTCTGACACGTGGTCCCCGGAGGAGTGCGATCGGATCGCCGAAGCCATTAACTCAGCAGTCTCCGAGGTCCTCGGCTGACCGATTTGCGACGGGAGGGACGCGGGGCGAGGGCGCCGATGCGGGGCTTCTCAGTCGGCGCCCCCGACCTCCCGAAGCTCGGCCCAGGCTTCACCGAACCAGCACCAGCTCCGTTCCATACGCTGGCACCTCGACGGTCTGCGCCTCGCCATCCACGCTCACGCCCACCTCGATCGGGGCGTCGTCGAAGCTCATCAGCACCACGAGCACGTCCCCATCGCGCTCGAACGCGGCCCAGTTGCGCTTCTCGAGGCCATCCACCGTCACCCGGTCGTCACAGCGCTGCTCATGCACCAGCCATTCCTCGTTCTCGGCGATGATCGCCGCAGCCTCGGACGTCGCGTAGAACGCTCCGCCGTCCATCGAAGCCAGCTGCCAGATCAGCACACCCTCGCAGCCGCTCTCGATGAACTTACGCAGCACTCGATTGCGCCAGGTCTCCATCTTCGGCGCCGCCCGAGAGTCATCGCTGTGATGCAGGTACCACATCTCCCCGCCCATCAACGGTACATCGCCCAGCGCCTCGACCGTGGCCGCGACGCTCTCCGCCGAGCCGCCATATCCAGCGATCGCGAGGTCGATATGCGGCGCCATCTTCGCCCAGTCAACGCCGTAGTGCTCCCGAGTTCGGGTTGACTGGAAGCCCGAGTACACCGAGAATTCGATCGGGCGCTCCGCTTTCTCGTAGATGCTCTTGAGGCGCCCGGCCATCTCTGCGTTCTGCGCGCAGCGGAAGTCCACCCACGCGTCGCGGTATTCATTCAGGAGCGATGCGCGGGTGATCTCCACGTCGGCGGCGAGGTCCGCGTACTGCCGGAAGGCGTCGATGCAGCGTGGGCAGGTGCAGAAGGTCGGCGGGTCCACGACGGACTGTTCGAGGTCCCAGTTGGCGCCCGCGTAGGGGTACTCGTTGACCATGTCCAGCAGCACGGCCTCCAGCATGTCGATCGCCGGGCGGCCGGCCTCCGAGAGCATCCAGGTGGGGCAGAATGTGTCTCGCTCAGGCTTGCCCTCGAAGTTGATCGCCTGCACCTCAGGATGCTGTTCGAGGTAGCCGAGCATCTCCTCGCCCATCGTGTTCCAGCCGTGCCAGCCGATGCTCAGGATCACCTTGTGCCCGCGGGGTGCGAGGACTTCAACCACGTTGTTGGCGTACTTCCCGTACGTCCACGTGATCCCTGATTCCCAGCAGCTCTCCGCGTAGGCGCGGCCAACGTCATCGTTCGCCAGCCGCGAGGAGTAGTAACAGGGCGTCAGCCGCGCGCGCTCCGGGCGCACGTTCTTAAGCGGGGGCAGGATGTTCGCGGTGCTGGTGTGCGGCAGCTCCGTCACCGCGCCGTTGAGCGTCTGGAAGTAGGTCAGGATCGGCTGCTCTCCCTCCGTCGCATCGATCGCTGCCCGGAAGAGCAGTCCGCACAGCGGACGCGAGTTCGGCGAGCCAAGCTCCTCGCACCTGACGTCCATCTCGACGATGTACTCGTGGCCGGGCGTCACGGGGATCTCCGTCCCCTCCGGCACCACCCAGAAGGCCTGCTGGGAGTCGGCATTGGCCTGCGTGGAGGTTATCTTCACGGCCATCGACCCATCCGGGCCTTCGGGCACCAGATAGTGGTGCGGCTCCCAGATTGCGCCGTCGAAGGTCCCGTCCGGGAGCAGGTTCTCCCGGCCGTCCCTCTCGCGCACCACCACGTTGTCGACCCAGAATGTGCCCGTGATGCCGCGATTCTGCCACTTGATGATCAGCGGCCTCAGACTCGCGGCGCCCTCCGGAGCGGTGATCGTCGTTGAGAGGCGACGCCACCCGTGCGTGCCGCCTGAGGAGAGCGCGGTCTCGTAGCCGAGACCGTTGCTCTGCCGATCGCCCCAGCGCATTGACAGTTCCATCCCCTGCCCGGGGAAGAACTCGTAGGCAAGCCGCCGACGCATCATCTCAGTGTCGCCCAGCCGCGTGCGCTCACCAGTCACCTCCGGCGGGGTCGTCCCCATCTCCCAGACGGCTTCGAGACCAAGGTCCGCCGGCGTCTCGATGACCATTGCGTACTGATCCGACGGAATGTCCTGTGGCGCGTGCAGGTACAGCCGCATGAGCTGTGAGCTGTCGCGCGGGATGTGGAACGTATCGAGCTTCGGGAAGAGCTGCGGCTCCGATTCGCCCGCATAGAGGCCACACATCAGCAGCATCTCCGCGCTGCCCCCGGGCCATCGCAGGTCCTCTGGCGCCACGATCTCCCATCCCTCCGGGTCGATGTCGTCCTGCCAGCCGTCGGAGGGCGCCTCAGCGCGCATCAGCCACGACAGCGGCAGTGCTCTGGACCCGGCGGTGACGCTCGGCGTGACGCGTGGCTCGTCGCCGTCTCGCCGCGCGTGGATCGCCAGCACGTTCAGCCCCTGCTCGATATCCAGGTCGGTCGGGTCTGCGCCGACCGCGATCTCCCGCCCGTTGAGCCATGCGGTCACCGACGCGTCCTGTGCCCGGACCGCAAGCCGGGCTCGCCCCACGCCGACGGAGATCGGGACCTGCGCCGAACGCTGGACCGGAGTATCGCCGACCAGGAGCACGGCCTGGGCTCGCACCAGGCCTGTTGTCCGGGCGGACTGGGGTGTCTCAATCCTCAGCGACTGCTGCCCCGCACCCTCCACCTCGGCGCGCGCTTCCTCGTCCTCCGCGATGGCGACGCCGGTAAGCCTCGCGCCGTCAGTCCGGCCGTCAATCGTCGCGTCGATGCGGACGCCGCCGGCGTCCTCGGAGATCTGCAGCTCATCGAACGCCGGTCCGCTACGGGCGAAGCGCAGCTCACCGAAAAGCGCGGGTTGATGGAACGCCCCCTGCAGCCCGGACCACGTCGACAGCTCCTCGACGGCGGTGCGCTGACGCGTGAAGTTTGCGCGCCACTCGCCTGTCGGGCTCGCCTGCAGGCTCTCCAGCGCCAGCGCGATCTCGGCCGTCCAGGCGTCTGCGCCCCGTCGCGCCGCCACCTCGACCTGCGCGTCCCAGCTCGTGTCCATGTCGCGCTGGTCGAAGATCGTGCCGATGGAGTTCACGGCCAGGTGGCAGTAGGACGCGCCGGGCGGCTGCAGGAAGACCTCCACCACGTCATCGCTGAAGATCGCCGCATCGCGCTGCGTGTGTTCTGCCCGCACCAGCTCGAGCATGTTCAGGCGTGGTTCGAGGTAGCTCTCATTCGCGCGGATGCCCAGGTACAGATTTCGCTCGTCCCAGCACATCCGCACGATCGTCTGCTCCTCCGGCTGGCCGAGGCCGGTGGCCCGCACAAATGGTGTTGCGGCAGAGGCCCCCTGCCAGCACGTGTCATCGAGCTGCCCGTCGATGAGTGGCGGCGTGTCCGCGTAGTACGCGGTGAGCAGCGACGGCTGTGCCGCCACCGCAACGCAGAGCATCAAGGCAGCGGCGATCGCTCCGGTGAGGCGCATCTCAGATCCCTCCAGCTGTCGGTTATTGACGCCCATCTGTTCTTCGGGTCCGCTCATCATCCCTCCCGCCGGGAGCGCGGGCGTCCTCGCCCGCGAGATAGCATGCGCCTGCCCGCCCTCCGGCAATGGGGACCTCGAACGCCGCTGTCCGCGGATCATCACCCCCTCGCGGCAGGTGGCGCGCGTCGCCACGGGCAATTATGCAGCCGAACCCGCGGTCAGCAGCCCCACACAGGAGAGGACAAAGGCATGGTCATCCGCCTCAGATCCGCCACTCTGGCCGTTATCGTCGCTCTGAGCCTCGCGGCCCCCGACGCGCTGGCGCAGGGGCCTCCGTCGATCGCAGCCGGGAAGGTCGATCCGGTCATCGACGGTGAGCTCACCGCGCAGGAGTGGTCGGGCGCGACGACGACCGCGGCCTTCATGCACCTCGGCGGACCGCTTGCATTTGAGGGAACCACCTGTCACGTGGGCCATGCGGACGGCGGGCTGGCCGTCGGCTGGAAGCTCGAGGGAGAGCCAACTGCTCGAGAGCGGGGGCACGACGGCGAGGCCTGGAAGGACGATGCGGTGGAGCTTTTCCTGCAGCGCCGCGCGTCGGGACCAGTCTATCACCTCGTGGTGAACGCCGCGGGTGATTGCCTCGATGAGCGTGACCGCGATCCGGCATGGGACTGCGGGTGTGACGTGGCGGTCGGTCGGGGTCCGGGCGGCTGGCAGGTTGAGCTTCTCGTTCCGTGGGCGGCGCTTGGGGGGCCTCCCGCAGACGGGGAACAGTGGCGAGTGAACTTCTGTCGCGACATCCCGGATCGTGGCCTCGCTCTGAGCTGGGCGCCGCTGCAGACGAGCTTCCACGAGAGCGAGCGTTTCGGCAGCCTACGGCTGGTCGATGGGCCGATAGCCTGCGGGATCGACGCGATCGAGCAGGGGCAGGACCACTCGTTGAGGATCTCCGCGCGGGCTGGCGACGGCCGTTCGGTCACCGCGGTGCTGCTGCGCGCTGAAGACGAGGTCGCGGCGGCACGGGCCCGCGAGCGGACCACGCTGCGGCTGCCGGTCGCCGAGCCTGGTGAGTACACCATGCGGCTTGTCGCGCGCGTCGCGGAGGAGGAGGTTCTGCGCCAGGAGGTGCCTGTCATGCGGAGGCCGCCACTGGAGCTGACGCTGCGGAAGCGCCTGCTTGAACGCCCCGAGGTGACCGTCACCGTTGACGCAGGCGCCGCACGCGAGGTGCCGGACACGTACCGAATCACCGTCGCTGAACAGACGGCGACCGTGCCCGCTTCCGAGGATCATCCACGCAGGGCTGAGCGGCGCTTTGACCTGGCCGACGCCGCGCGTGGAGAGATCCCGGTGCGGGTCGAGGCGTTCCGCGCCGGAAAACTACTGGCCGAAGCCCGCGAGAGCTTCCTGTTTCCTCCGACCCCCGACTGGGTCGGTAGCAGGATCGGCGCGAGCGACACGGTGCCCGAGCCGTGGACGCCGGTTCGCGTTCAGGGTGACGTGGCACGCTGCTGGGGGCGTACCTACGACTTCGGCGGTCGCGCGCTCCCGGCGAGGATCGTCACGGCCGGCGAGCAGGTTCTGACCGGCCCGATCCGGCTGGAGAGCGTCGCGGGCGGTCGGCATCAACTGTGGCGCGACGTCGAACTGCGGTGGACCGACGTCTCGGATGACGTTGCCCTCGGGATGATCACCGCGCAGGCAGATCAGGCCTCATTCAGCGCGCGGGTTCGTTGTGAGTTCGACGGACTGATGCACTTTGAGATCGATGTCTCGCCCCTGGATCAGGCCGCGATCGAGCGAGTTACCCTCGAGATCCCGCTGCATGAGCAGAACGCGCGGTATCTGCACCTCGCTGACTGCACGTGGGGAGGCTCCGTGAGCACGGGCCTGCCGGCCGAGGGCTGGCGGCATCACTTCATGCCCTTCGTCTGGCTTGGCGACGAGGAGCGCGGCGTGCAGTGGTTCGCCGAATCCGACGCCGGCTGGCGTCCTCGTGACCCCGATGCGGTCATAGCCATCGACCGCGCCGGTGATACCGTGACGCTGCGTCTGAGAATGGTCGAGGAGGCGCTTGAGCCCGGCGAGCCGTTCCGGACGAGCTTTGGACTTCAGGCCACGCCGGTGAAGCCGATTCCGCCGGAATCGCGCCAGTGGCACATCACGCACGGGGGGTTCTATGGGATGGAGGACCTCCCGGCGTCGGCTACCGCCCACATCGCCTGGGACGCCGCTGGCAGAATCCGCCTCGATCGCGGTACCGTGGAGATGTGGGTCAAGCCACTCTTCGATCCCGGGGTCCGGGTTGAGCGTTCCCCGCGCGCGCAGTTCAACCGCGAGCTGTTCAAGCTTCAGCTCGCGAACGGTGATCACCTCGGCTTCTACTGGAACATCGACGACCGCTCGATGCGTGCCTACTCGCGTGTCGGCGGCGAGGTGAGACTGGTCGTCACCTCCTCCGCGCCTGAGCCGTGGAGTAGCGGCGAGTGGCATCACGTCGCGCTGACGTGGGGCGAGCAGGCTCGAATCTTCATCGACGGGCAGCAGGTGGCTTCCAGGCAGTGGGATGGCTCCCTCGAGGGGACGCTGGAGGGAGCCCGCATCATCCTCGGGTCCGCCGCACAGACCACACCGTGCGAGTTCGCCGTGGACACGATCCGCATCAGCGATATCGCTCGCGAGATCCCGCCGGATCCGGCGCTTGAGCTGCCATCCGATGAGTACACGCTGCTTCGCGATGCTTTCGAGGGGCTGGCCGCTACGGAGGGCAGGGAGCTCTTCGGCGGCGAGCAACTGGCGCTGGTCGAGGGACTGGATGGCAGGGCGGTCGCGATCGGTCCGCCGGACCGGCGCATTACACTTCTCGACCATCTCCAGCGCCGTGGCGTTAACACGCTCGTCATCCACGAGCAGTGGACCGAGATACAGGCCTACGGCTCCACGAAGGAGCACCGGGAGCGGCTCCGCAGTCTTGTCGAAGCCTGCCACGAGCGCGGCATCAGACTGCTCGTCTACTTCGGCTACGAGCTTTCCGACGCCGCCCCGGAATGGGAGCTGTACCGCGACGAGGTGTTGGTCCATCCCCGCCGTGGCGGCTACCAGCGAAGGGACATTCCGCAGACGGCCTACACCTGCTGCTATGCAAGCGCCTGGAAGGAGTATATCCTCACAAGCATCGCGCGGATGATCGACGAGTTCGATATCGATGGTGTCTACCTTGACGGCACGACTGAGCCGTTCGGGTGCAGAAACGAGCTGCACGGCTGCGGCTACGTCAGCTCGACGGGCGAGCGCCGCCAGACGTGGCCGATCTTCGAGGTTCGCGACCTCATGCGTCGGATGAGGGACATCGTGAAATCACGCAAGCCTGACGGGCTGATCTCCGCGCACATGTCCGCCACGGTCTCCATGCCGACGCTGTCATTCGTTGACAGCTACTGGGACGGCGAGCAGCTTGACGTCGAGCCGAGCGGCTTTCGGCTCCCGCTCGATGCATTCCGGGCGGAGTTCATGGGGCACAACTGGGGGATGCCCGCCGAGTTCCTGTGCTATCGCGACAGACCGTTCAGCTATCGGGAAGCCATGGCGCTGGCGCTGCTGCACGATGTGCCCGTGCGACCTTACGTGCGCAGTGAGCTGCTGGATCTGATGTCGTCGGTCTGGCAGGCGTGGGAGACCATTGATATCGCGCAGGCCCGATGGTATCCTTACTGGACATCAGAGGACGCGCCCGTCACGTCGGCGGCGCCCGATGTCCTGGTCTCGACCCACGTCGGTCCCGGCGGCGCGCTTGTGATTGCGACGAACAACGGCACTGCCTCGACCGATGTGCAGCTTGATCTCTCGCCATCCAGACTCGGTTTCGGCGACCGGGAGTTCTCGATCACTGATCTGCTGCGAGGGGTTGGCGTTACGCCCGACGCTGATCGCACGGTGCACATGGATGTTCCGGCGGGAGAGGCCGCGGTTCTGCTCCTGACGCCCGCGGGTTGAGGACGACTCCCGATTGCAGGTTTGACCGTAGGCCTGACCGGGGATGAACAGATTGCTCATCCCCGTCGCATGGGCTCGTCCTGCGCTCGGATCGTGGCGGGGCGGATTCTGCCCGCGCGCCGAAACAGTATCACTTCCCAGACGTCAAAACAGAAGGTATTTGCCGCAGCGTCGGGAAGCCTCATGACCGACGAACGGGACACCGACGGCCGGAGGAACGAGCTCCTTCGGACCGTTTGCCATAAGCGATGGACTGGACTGTGATGGCATCCTCGAGCGAGAGAATAGGGACGGCACTTGGAATTGGTCCAATCGAGGCCGACGTCTCGGAGCCTTCCGGGGACGTCGGTGAATATCGCAGCATCT
>JALGTR010000154.1:9996-12648 GCA_029821265.1 Candidatus Zipacnadia bacterium | reverse complement strand
GGGCGAGGGCGCCCGCGCCGGATCCCGGGGGAGAGGCGGGAAAACGACGCAGCTCGTACCGCGAGCCAGCCGGCCCCGGATGGACCCGAGGCGGCGGCTTCAGACAGGACGCGGCGGGCTCCGCGGCGAATGGTGATTCGCCGGGCCGCACTCGCACCCGCGAAGACCGCCACGGACGGCCGGAGAGCCGTCCGCTTTCCGTGACCATGGCCACCGATGAGCGTCGAAAGCCGAAAAGAGGCCACGTTCTGGGAGCATCTCGAGGAGCTGCGCTGGCGGATCGTGCGCATGATCGCGTACGTGATCGTCGCTGCTGGCGCAAGCTGGGTCTTCCGTGAACCCCTGCTGACGCTGTTGCGCTACCCGGCAGAGGCCGGTGCTCGGATGGCCGGGATCGAAGACTTCACATTCCGCATCTTCGAGGCGGCGGGTGGGATCGTGCTGATGATGCAGATCTCACTCGTGGCCGGCCTGGTCGCCGCCGCCCCCGGCATCATCACTGAGATGTGGCTGTTTGTCGAGCCGGCGCTGGAGCCGCACGAGAAGCGCTGGGTCATCATCGTGGTACCGCTCGCGATCGTTCTGTTCCTCGGCGGCGTGGTATTCTGCTACTGGATCTCGCCGCGGGCGTTCTCGTTCTTCTTTCTGTTCAATCGGAGCCTGGGCGTTGACGTCGAGCTGACGCTGCAGCCGTATCTGTACTTCCTGATGCGCCTGCTGCTGGTCTTCGGGATATCGTTCGAGCTGCCGCTCGTGCTGACGTTCCTCGCCGCGGTGGGATTCGTCACAAAGGATATGCTGCTGGGCTGGTGGCGACACGCTGTCCTGATCATCTTCATCTTTGCGGCGATCGCGACACCCACCACCGATCCCGCGACGATGACCTTCATGGCCGGGCCGATGGTGGTGCTCTACCTGCTGAGCGTCCTGCTCGCCGGGCTGTTCGAGAAGCAAGAAGACCGAACGGAGGCCGCGTAGTGGGCAAGTCAGCCGCCATTATCGGCGCGGGACCGGCCGGTCTGGCAGCCGGCCGGGAGCTCGCGCTGGCGGGTGTCGATGTCACGCTGCTTGAGCGTGATGCGATCGTCGGCGGCCTCTCGCGTACGGTTGAGCACAACGGCTACCGCTTCGACGTCGGTGGCCACCGGTTCTTCACGAAGATCGACGAGGTGGGGGAGATCTGGGACGACCTGATGGGTGATGACTTCCTCACCAGGCGGCGGCTCTCGCGGATCTTCTACCGCGGACAGCTTCTGGACTACCCCCTGTCGGTTAGCAGCACGCTGCGAACGCTCGGCATCTGGGAGTCGCTGCTCTCGATCGGCAGCTACCTGTGGGCGCGGGTCAGACGTGTGCCTGAGGACAGCTTCGAGGGATGGGTGACGAATCGCTTCGGTCGGCGGCTCTACGAGCACTTCTTCAGGACATACACCGAGAAGGTCTGGGGGATGCCCTGCACCGAACTGAGCGCGGACTGGGCGGCGCAGCGCATCAAGTCACTGTCGCTGTGGCGCGCCCTGCGTGATGCGATCCTGCGGCGGGGCGATAAGGAGGCCACCAGCCTGCTGCGGCAGTTCAAGTACCCTCGTCTCGGTCCGGGGATGCTCTATAGGCGCTACGCCGAGCAGATTGAGCAGGCCGGCGGGACGATCCAGCTCAACAGCCCGGTGACGCAGTTGCGGCTTGATGGCAGGCGCGTCACCAGGGTGGTGGCAGAGGGCCCGACAGGGCCCCTCGATGTCGAGGCGGAGGAGTACATCAACAGCATGCCGCTGGCAGATCTGCCGCTGCGCGTCCGGCCCGAGCCCCCCGAAGATGTGCTCGAAGCCGCCCGCGGGTTGCGCCATCGCTCATTTCTGACCGCCGCGCTCATCGTGGACGAGCCGGATCCGTTCCCCGATCAGTGGATCTACGTGCACGAGCCCGACGTGCGGCTTGGCCGGGTGCAGAACTACCGCAACTGGAGTCCGGCGATGGTCCCGGACGAGGATCGTTGCTGCATCGGCGTGGAGTACTTCGCGTGGACGAGCGATTCCATCTGGTCGGAGCCTGATGAGGCGATCATCGACCTCGCCGGTCGCGAGCTCGGGAAGCTTGGGTTGATCGACCCCGCGTCGGTGATGGACGGGCGTGTGGTCCGCATGGAGCACGCCTACCCTGTGTACGATCCGGGCTACGACCGGCGGGTGCGAACGATTCGGGCGTGGCTCGCTGAGGTCGAGAACCTGCAGACAGTCGGCCGCAGCGGGCTGCACCGGTACAACAACATGGATCACTCGGTGCTCACAGGCATGTACGCGGCGCGCAACGTGCTCGGGGACAGCCATGACGTATGGTCGGTGAATACCGAGGAGCAGTATCTGGAGAAGCGGAGCCAGCCGGAGTGATTCCCCTATGGACCTCGGCCGGCTGATCGACGAGATCCGGAAGGGCCCGGACTACCGGGGCCAGATCGAGTGGATGCACCAGATCCCCGCGCGTGAGGCCCGCTACGCACGGCTCGAGGTCCAGCTGCACGAGACCGTGCAGGAGATTCTCGCCGACCTGGGGATCGAGCAGCTCTACGAGCATCAGGTCAGGGCGATCGAGGCGGCGCTCGCCGGCGACAACGTCGTGACGGTCACCGGCACCGCTTCGGGGAAAACGCTGACC
>JALGTR010000154.1:0-9990 GCA_029821265.1 Candidatus Zipacnadia bacterium | reverse complement strand
CGCTGACCTATATCGTGCCTCTGGCGCAGCGTCTCTACGAGCGCCCGGCGCGTCGCGCGTTGCTGGTCTACCCCACGAAAGCGCTGGCGCAGGACCAGCTGCGGAAGCTCGCGGATTTCGGCGCCGGGAGCGCCTTCCACGCGGCGACCTACGACGGCGACACGCCGCGGCGCGACCGGCGGCGGATCAAGCGCGAAGCGCAGGTCGTGCTGACCAACCCGGATATGCTGCACGTGGGTATCCTCCCGTACCATCACACGTGGGGCGACTTCTTCCGCAACCTCGAGTTCGTGGTCCTCGACGAAGTGCATACCTACCGCGGCGTCTTCGGCTCACACACCGCGAACGTCATCCGCCGGCTGCGACGCATCTGCAGCTCGTACGGCTCCGACCCGCAGTTCATCGCCTGCTCGGCAACGATCGGCAATCCGGGCGAGCTGTTTCAGAAGCTGACCGGGCTCGAGCCGACCGTCGTCGACGACGACACCGCGCCCCGCGGCCGGCGCCTTCTCGTCCTCTGGCAGCCGCCCGGGATCGGGGGCCAGCCGCTTCGGCGCCGGAGCGCGAACCTCGAGGCCGCGGAGCTGATGGCCGAGCTGGTGAAGGCGCACGTGCGCACGATCTGCTTCGTGCAGGCGCGTCGGGTCGCCGAGCTTATTCTGCGGTACACCCGCGAGGAGCTGGAGGAGTTCGAGGACCTCCCCGAGCGCGTGATGTCCTACCGCGGCGGCTACCTCCCGGAGGAGCGGAGGGAGATCGAGCGCAGGCTCTTCGACGGCGAGCTCCTCGGCGTCATCTCCACGACAGCGCTCGAGGTCGGCGTGGACATCGGCGGGCTTGATGCCGCGATCCTCACCGGCTATCCAGGCACGATATCGAGCACCTGGCAGCAGATCGGGCGGGCCGGCCGGGCGCGAAGTGACTCGCTGGCAGTGCTGGTGACGCTGCCCGGTGGCGTCCATCGCTACCTCGTCCAGCACCCTGAGTATCTGCTGGAGGCGAAGAGCGAGCGGGCACTGATCGATCCGCAGAATAGGTACATCCTCGCGGGGCATCTGCTGTGCGCGGCGTACGAGCAGCCAATTGACGACGCCGACCGTGCCCTCTTTGGCGACGAGATGGAGGCGATCCTCGAGGTGCTTGCCGACCCCGCCAATCGCGAGGACTCCAACCTGCCTTTTGTCGCGAAGCGCACGCGTTGGTATTGGGTCGATCCGGACATCTATCCGGCTGCGGAGATCGGCCTGCGATCGACGGGCGGCAGTCCGTGGGAGATCCGCGTTTCCGGTGGCGAAGGTGAGCTGCTGGGGACGGTCGATCCCGCGTCCGCCTTCCGCGTAGTGCACCCGGGTGCAGTCTATCTGCACGCGGGGGACACATACATGGTCGAGCAGCTTGACATCGAGGAGCAGACAGCGTGGGTCTCTCGCGCGGACGTCGACTACTACACGCAGCCGATCTCCGCGTCGAGAATGTCGGTGCTCGAGTGGCAGACCGAGTCGGGGCTTGAGTGCGGCGCGCGGGCACTGCTTGGCGAGCTGCAGATCACCTATGCGGTCATCGGCTACCGCAAGGTGAGGCAGGTGACCGAGCAGGAGCTGGCGACGGTGGAACTGGACCTTCCGTCGCGGACGATCGAGACCGTCGGGCTGGCGATCGCGCCCGGCCGCGAGGACATCGCGGCGCTGGAGGCGGCGGAGCGCGATCTGATGGGCAGCCTGCACGCGCTGGAGCACGCGATGATCGCGCTGCTGCCCATCTTCGCGTTCTGCGATCACCGCGACGTCGGTGGCGTGTCGGAGGCCGCGCACGACGACCTGGCCGGCCCGGTGGTGAGCGTGTACGACGCGTACAATGGTGGGGTTGGGATCGCCGAGGCGGCCTATGACCGCCTCGACGAGCTCATCACTGCCGTGGCCGAACAGATCGACTGCTGCCCGTGCGAGGACGGCTGCCCCGAGTGCGTCCAGGCCCCCGACTGCGGCAACGCCAACACCCCGCTGGACAAGGCAGGCGCGCTGCTTCTGGCCCGTCGCCTGACGGGCTCGGCGCGGTGAGCTCGCCTCACACGATCAGCGCACGTACCGGGGGCCCGAGCGGACGTCGGCGTCGGACCTGTCTCACGCGTATCCCGCGTAGACATTGAACGCGTGGATCGCGCTCTCGCATTCGATCTCCACCGTGCGGCCGTCGACCATCTCGGCGTCCTCGCGGGAACGCCAGCGCTCGGCCTGCTCGGTGCGCAGATACTGCACCCGCAGCGTCACCGGCGGCTCGACGACGAACGGCTCGAGGTCCTCCACGCGCTCGACAGCCTCGCGTGCGCTGCGTTCGATCAGCTCCCGTGCATCGGCCGGCGCCAGGCAGATCGCCGCAGTCCGTGACAGCGCCTGCTTGACCTCGGCGGTCACGATGTTCTCGCCGAAGAACTCGCGCGCCTCCGCGCAGGTAGTGTCGTCGCCGGTCACGAGGCCCACGGGGACTCCGAGGTCACCGAGCACCGCTCCGGTCAGCCCAAGCTCACCCACCACGCGGTCGTTCAGCCGAATCTCGACGATCGCGCGGGAGGACTGGGTGTGATCGAGCACCGCCGGGTACGCGCCGGCCATCCCGTGGTAGGCGATGCAAAACGCCACATCCGCGCCCTCAGCGGCCGTGCCTGCGCCGCCTCGAGGTGTCCCGAAGAGGAACTTCGCGCCCGCCTCAAGCTCCTCGAAGATGAAGTTGTATCCGCCGCAGGCTCCGTGGCCGTCGCTGACCACGATCTCGTCGGCGCCCGCGGCCCTCGCGCCGCGAATCGCCGCGTTGACGTCGCGCGTGAGCGCCCGTCTTCCCTCCTCGTAGCGCGCCTGATCGGCGAACGTCATCAGCTCCTGGCAGATGCCCGATGCGCCCTCCATGTCCGTCGCCATGTACACCTTCACAGTACGCCCTCCCGCTCGTGTTGCCTGCCTAAACGTGATCTCGCACGCTACCGCCTGCGGCCGCAGCGCGCTTCACGGTGCATACCTGCTGCTCGCTCGTTCAGCGGCCGCGTCCGCCCTTCTCCCGGCCTCAGCTTCGTCCGGCGCCTGACTCCGTGGCTTCGGCACGCTGTCGGGGGCCTGAGGCCGGCCCGGAGACGATGTCGCTGAGGTCCAGAGGCTCGGCAATGTCTGCTCGTCGACCCACCTCGCGTGTCCGTCAACGAAGCCCACGTTCGCACCCATGTTGTGCCGGAACTCAGCGATCTCGGGGCCTCCCTGCGCCGCATGGGCGTCGCACATGGCGGGCGTCTGTGCCGGGCTCGCGACATCCCGCAACTGTCGCGCGTCCAGGGCCGCGTTCATCCCGTAACTGAGCGGCCATGGGGACGTCGCCGCCGCTCCGGAAGTCGACTCATCTGACGGGCATCGGTAGCGGTTCTGCTGACGTATGTACGGGAAGGTCCTCTCGGGCCAGTTGTTGACAGGCGAAAGCCGCTCCTCGTAGTCCTGCGCGTACATGAGCGTGGCTATCGAAAGCTGCTTAACGTTCGACAGACAGCTCGCCTGACGCGCCTTCTCGCGCGAACGCGCGAAAACCGGGAACAGGATCGCGGCGATCACACCGATGATCGCCACTGCGGCCAGCAGGCACCCGACAGCAACGATGAACCACACGCCCCTGGCGTCACCGCTCCGCCTCTTTGGCGAAGGCGGTGGCGGCGGAGCCGGCTCCTCCGGGCCACCCATGACCTCGTCGATTCGCCCCTGACTCCATCCGCGCTGCGCCAGTTCACCACGAATCTCTGAGTCCGTGAACCCGTGCTCGCGACGACGCTGCACCCAGTCCCGCGCCTCGTCGATACGATCGGCCATCGATGGCGCCCCCTTTCCCCAGCTCTCGCCCGCGCGAAGGTTTGCCGTGACTGCCGCTCTCACCTGCGTCGGATTGCCGGAGAGGTTCCAGGCCGCGACGGAGCGAAATCACCAGTACGCAAGTGCCACGTCATACTTGAGAGCTGGCAGACGAGACATGAGCTGTGACCTGCACATACATTCGACGTACTCGGACGGATCACAGACGCCGGAGGAGATCGTCGCCGAGGCCATTGAGAAGAAGCTGACCGCTATCGCCATCGCCGACCACGACACCGTGCGCGGGGTCCGCCCGGCCCTCAAGGCCGCGCGTGGCAGCGACCTGCGCGTGATTCCGGCGGTCGAGATCAGCACGGAGTTTCAGGAGACTGAGGTCCACATCCTCGGCTACTGGATAGAGCTTGACAACGACGACCTTCACGCGAAGTTCACCTACGTTCGCGAGGCGCGCAGGTTGCGCGCGGATGAGATCGTCAGTAAGCTCAGGCAGTCGGGAATCGAGATCACCATCGAGGATGTGCTCGCCCAGAGTGATGGTGTGAGCCTCGGCAGGCCGCATGTGGCCCAGGCACTGCTCGAAAAAGGCTACATTAAGAACGTTCAGGAGGCCTTCGACCGCTATATCGGCCGCGGCCGACCGGCCTACGTACCGCGCTACAAGCTCTCGCCGTACGAGGCCGTGGAGGCGATCCTGAACGCATCGGGCTGCCCGGTGCTGGCGCATCCGGGGCTGGGCGTCTCGACTCACATCATCGAGGCGCTGATCGAGGCCGGGATCGAGGGACTGGAGGCCTACCACAGCCATCACACTCCCTCGAATACCAATCGCATCCTGCGGATCGCCGCCGAGCATGACCTGCTGGTTACCGGCGGAACGGACTCACACGGGCCGAGTGGCAGCTATCCGGTTGCTGTCGGCGACGAGGATGTGCCCGACCGCTGCGCGCTGGAGCTCATCGCGTGGGCCGAGGCGCACCGAGCGCCGATGCCGGCATAGCGGCCCGAGCAGATTTCGAGCCGGCGCGCGGCAGATCAGCCGCTGACTGTGCTATCATAGGGCGATGCAGGCCCAGATCGCCCCCGGGAGGCATCAGACGTGGAGACTGCAATCTACACCCCGGAGCAACATCCGGAGGTCGTGGTGGTCGAAGTACATGGCCAGGTCGACTGCGGGGAGTGCGGGACCGACCGGCTGTGCGACCTCCTGCACAATCTTGTGGACACTGGCGACCGTTTCATGGTCGTTGATCTATCGGGGGCTTCGGCGGTCCATGAACGGGCGATGGCTGAGCTGATGGCGGTCCTCGGGCGCTTGAGACTGCGCGGAGGGGATATGATCGTCGTGGCCACGCCCGGCGATCAACTCAGCTCGCTCAACGCCATGGGCTTTGGTGATCTGACGCTCGTTCTGGATGATCTCGAAACAGCGATCCAGCAGGCTGGAGTCAAAGCGGGTGAGCTGCAGTGACGGAGCAGCAGATTGTTCGACGCGGCACGATCGTATGTTTCGGAACCTCGATCACTCGGGGCTATCCCTACGTCCCGGAGGGCGACACCTACCCGGCGGTCCTCGAACGGAGGCTTAACCGGAGACTGAAGCATGACGGGGAGGCGGTGACCGTCATCAACTCCGGGGTGCCGGGCGAGAACACCGTCGAGGGGCTTGCGCGCATCAACGAGGATGTCCTCGCTCACCGCCCGGACCTCGTTGTCATCGAGTTCGCCTGCAACGATGTGCGTTACGAGCCCGAGAAGCGGGTGGAGCTGGACGATTTCGCCGCGAACCTCCGCAGGATGATCGAGCTGATACGCGAGATATGCACCGACATAATCGTCTGCACCCCCACGCCGATCGTGGATGCGTTCCATGTCTACTCGCAGGAGGTTGACTTCTACGAGCCATGGGGCGGATGCAACAACGCGCTGATGGAGTATGATGAGGTAATACGCGACGTGGTCGCCGGGGATGACCTGATGCTGTGCGACCTCAAACAGGTCTTCCTCGATCGCGCGGTAGAGAGCGAATTCAACGGCGATACCGATGACGCCGGCGATCTCACCTGCATCGCGGACCTCATCAGCCGCTACGACGGCGTCCATCCGACAGTGCGCGGGCAGCGGCTGATCGCGCTGGAGCTATACCGCATCATTCGCGCCATTCCGCTTGGGTGAACTGAAGCCGGCGAGATCGCTCGGGGGGAAGGGAGACCGGGCCGAAGCTTAATCCGGCGTGGCGGAACCTTATGGGTAGCGAAGCGTTTGTTGACAGAGAGGACCACCCAGTGAAGGCGTCGGGCGCGGACCGAAGCAGCGCCGATCGCGCGGATCAGGCGCTTGTCGAGGCGGCGCAGGAGGGCAGCGCCGACGCCTTTGGTGTTCTCGCGGAGCGCTACCATAACAACGTTTACGGTATCGTCTATCGCATGTGCGGACCGGACGAGGCGCCGGATCTGACGCAGGAGATCTTCCTGCGAGCTCTGCGGGCATTGCGCAACTTCCAGTTTCATGGCGACGCCAGCTTTCGCACGTGGCTGTATCGGATCGCCGTCAACGCCTGCATCAACGAGCTTCGTCGGCGTAAGCGCAGGTCCGAGATCGAAGGGCCGTCACTCGACGAGGAAGTGAAGACGCGCGATGGCACGATCGCCCGCATCGTGCCCGACGAGACGCAGAGCCCGCACGTGCTGGCAGAGCGACGTGAGATCTGCCGGGCCGTGCAGGCAATTGTCGCGACGTTGAGCCCGAAACATCGCGCGGCGCTGACGCTCGTGGACCTGCAGCAGCTCGATTACGAAGAGGCGGCGAGCGTGCTGGAATGCCCGCTGGGGACTTTGAAGTCGCGGCTGGCGCGGGCGCGAAGGCAGTTTGCAGAGAAGTGGGAGCAGTACGAGGACGGGAAGCTGTCAATCTGAAGCCCAGGGGACCGTCGCCGGGGACATCGGGGAGACGATGATGACCGAGGATTGCGACAAGAGCGAGGACAGGCTGAGCGCCCTGCTCGACGGAGAGCTTACGGACGCGGAGGAAAGGGCCTGTAGGCAGCATCTCGAAGCCTGTGAAGAATGCCGGGCGCTCCTTGACCGGCTGACGGCGGCGCGCGAGCTGCTCCGTACCGTCCCGCCCCCAACCCCTCCGCATGGCCTGCTCGCGGCGATCAAGGCCGAGGCGAGACGGGACGAGCGCAGTCGCAGGAGCATCCTCGAGCGCCTGCGTCCCGCCTACGCCGTCGGATTCGCCGCTGCCGCCGCCGTGCTGGTGATCGCGCTCCTGCCGCATCTGACTCCCGATATGACGACGCACGACGTGCCGGAGTACGCCCCGGCGGAGGCCGTCGAGGCCCTGCCTGCACCCGATCCGACCCCCGAGCCGCCGGCGGTCGCAGAGGTCGCCGAGGCTGAGGCCGAGAGCGAACCGGAGGTCTCCGCTGACGGCACAGAACCGCAGGCAGAGCCGACGCAGATCGCTCTGGTCCGGCCCGAGGTGGCGACCTCGTCTGTCGCGCGCCCATCCACCCCTGCGAGGGCGGCTGTTGCCGGGGACGATGCGGCAGCCGAGGCCGATGAGCCCGCGCCGGAGCCCGTAGCGACCGCCCCCGAGGTGCCGCAGGTCGCCTACGCGGAGACAGTGGACGCTGCTGTCACGACGGGATCGGCGTCCCTCGGTCCGGGTGAGGGCGAGGCGGCGATGGTGGCGATGGCGCCGAGGATAGCGCCCGGTGAGGCGGCCATCGAGGCTGAGGAGCCGGCTGAGCCGAGTTCGCTTGAGACGGAGGTCGCGACTGGCGTCGTGGCCAGAATGGTTATCGATCGCTACATCGCCAACAACGTGGTGCAGAGTCGGCCGACGCTGCTGGCGCTCATAACAGATACGCCGGCGACGGAAGCCGGGCCCGTACTTGCCGACGAGGCGGCTTCAGATCGATTCAATCTGCGCTTCACCGAGTCGATGCGGCAGGTGCTGACCGGGACGGGGGCGCAAATCCAGTGATCCGACGGACGACATTCATCGCGCTGATACTGGTGCTTGCCGTCGGCCTCAGACCGGCCGATACACCCGCAGACCCCAATGCTCGCGACGGGGCCCCGGCGGCCGAACCGCCCACGACCGCCGAGGAGCAGACCGCTGCGACCCGCCCTCCGGACGCTGAGCCGCCTCAGGAACTGGGTCTCCTCGACCTGCTGGCGCTGTCAGCCGAGGATCAGCGCGCCCGCGTGCTGCGCTACATTCGCAACCGTTATCCGACGCTCTCCACCGAGCTTCTCGCGCTGCTGCAGACGCGCCACCCCGGTATCTTCGTTGAGCTGGAGCGCGAGATCGAGGCCCTGATCGCAACGCGTTATCCGACCCTGCCCTTGACCGTGCAGCGCTCCATGCAGCGCGCCATCACCGAGCGCTTCCCGCAGGCGCGCAGGGACATTACGGAGATGATCGCCGAGAGGTACCCTGAGGTGCTTGAGGCGATGTTCCGGGCGGGCGAGGGCGATCCCTCGCTTCGAGTCGGGAAGATCATCCAGGAGAAGCATCCCGGCCTGCTTGACGACATCCTGACGCTGCTGCGCCAGCGTTACCCGACCATGCTCGAGGAGGTCAACCGTGACGTTCTCGTCGCGCACCCGGCACTGGTCGCGGATGTCGGGCGCCTGATCTCGAAGCGATATCCGAGGCTGGCGCACGAGGTGACGGTGTCGGTCACGAGGAAATACCCGGAGCTGGTCCCCGGGATCCTCGAGATTCTCAGACCGGACGCCGCCGACGGGGAGCAGCAGCCGGACGCGCAGGAGGAGACCGCGCCCGATGCGGAGGAGCCCGCATAGCGGGCTTGCCTCTTCCAGCCGAAACTGCTGAGGGCCGAGACGAAGTCGGCCCTCTTTCCGTCCCGGTCGCAGGGAGAGACGATGAAGACGATGCGCGCCGTGGTCCTCAAAGGTCCGCACGAGCTGACTGTCGAGAGGATCCCCATTCCCGAGCCTGGGCCCGGGCAGCTGCTGTGCGAGGTCCGCTGCTGTGGCATCTGCGGTAGTGACCTTCGTTATCTCGCGGGCGAGAACCCCTGGGCGAAGCATACACTCGGGGTGGAGAAGCCCAACCCGCCCAACATGGTCCTCGGCCATGAGGTCGCGGGCGTCGTCGAGGCGAACGGACGTCAGATCCGCGCTGGCATGCTGGCGTTCAGGACCTGTGGGCAGTGCCGGGAATGCCGTCGCGGGGACAGCCAGCTCTGCCGTAACACCGAGCACCTCGGGCATGGTGCGGGATGGGAGCATCTCAGGTACAATCCCGGAGGGATGGCCGAGCTGATGCCCATCTGGCGGGAGAACGTCCACGAGCTGCCGGACGCGATGAGCTTCCGCCAGGCGACCTTTCTCGATGGTCTCGGGGTGGCTGTCCACGCCGTCAACCGCGCCGCCATCCGGGAGGGAGATCGAGTGATCGTGCTCGGCGCCGGGCCCATCGGCCTCTTGATCATGCAGACGGCGCTCGCTGATGGGGCGCGTGCGGCGGCAGTCAGCGACGTGTACGACGCGGCGCTGTCGTGCGCCCGGGAGTTGGGGGCGGATCTGACCATTGACGGAAGTACGCTCAGCGCCGAGGAGCTGGCTGATGAGATGGTGGACTGGGCCGGAGAGGACGGCATAGCGGCGGTCTTTGACAGCACTGGCGACCTGAGGGTCCAGCGCGCCGGGCTGCAGATGCTCGCCCCGGGCGGGACCCTGATGCTGATGGCCGGCGCGGCGAAAGGTCTGGCACCTCAACCCGGGGAGATGGCCGGTGAGCGGGTCGTCACGACGTCGAGCAACAACCTGCCGGAGGACTTCGAGCGGGGAATCAGCCTGATCGCCTCAGGGGCTGTGCGCGTCGATCCGATGCTCACCCACGTGTTCGACCTCGACGAGGCTCCGCGTGCGTTCGAGGTCGCGCAGAATAAGCACGAGACCGGGGCAATCAAGGTCATCCTCGAGCCCTGAGGCCGGACGCAGGCGCAGAACACAGATCAGCCGCGCCTGAAGCGCGGCTGATGCGGAAAGCGTATGCCTCCGGTTGGTCAGTCGGTTTCGACGGTCTGCTCGGCTTTCTCGGCCTTCTCGGCGCCGGTCGCGCTGGGCCGGTCCGGCCCATTGCCGCGGCCGTAGTCGGTCACGTGCCAGCCGCT
>JALGTR010000153.1 GCA_029821265.1 Candidatus Zipacnadia bacterium | reverse complement strand
AGCGACAGCACGCCTCCGTCAGTGACCTCGACCGCGAGGCGATTGGCGAGGGCCATCTCGGCCGAGACGCCCACCTCCTCCCAGACCCCGCCCATCGAGTTCCCGTACTTGCGAACCAGCTCCGGCACGAGATCCGCGGGCATGCTCAGCGTCAGGGCCGAGGCGGCAGAGGGCACATCGCCGCGGCGAAACAGGTTCGCGGCCACGGGGAACATCACGAGCGACGCCGGATCGCCTGACATCGCGAAGTAGCTATCGATGGCGTCCCGTGACCAGTCATCCGGATGGGTTCCGTAGCAGAACTGAAAGAGCCCGTTCCAGCTCTGGAGTCCGCCCCAGGTCGCGAGCATGGGCATGCACTCGGCGCGGTAGTCGTTCGGCGCAGGGTGATTGTATTCGCTGACGGTGTAGGGCCTGCCGGCGAGGCGGAAGCGCGACAGGTTCGTGAGCGTGTCCCGGCCGAAGGCGGCGGTCATCGGGGAGTTCGGGATGAGCCAGTTGTTGCGATCCCACGGTCGACCGGGGAAGCGCGGGTGCTGCCAGTAGGCGTGCACGTCAGCGTAATCCATACGGCTCTCACGCAGGACACCGCCGGGGCCACCATAGGTGGCCTGAGTGTCGATCACATGCGCATGAACGCCCAGCTCGTTTTTGAGGTAATCGTACATCTCGAGCGTGTAACGGCGCTCCAGCTCGATCACGAAGGCGAACCAGTCCCTCCGCGCCTGCTCGGTCGAACCGCTGGTGGGGAACGCAACGCCGTCCTCGAGCGACTGTCCCTCGGGCAGGCCCATCAGCCCGCCGGGACGCAGCGAGACGTCGTCGAACCAGACCTTCCCCAGCTCGTTGACGCAATTGAAGCTCAGCCGAGTGTGTTCAGGCAGAGGATCGTCTGCGCGGAATGTCAGCCGGAACTGCTGCCAGTCCTCGGTGAGATGCACCATGCGGTTGAGGCCCGCCATGCTCCACGGGGCGATGTCGTAACGGATATTCACGTGGATGTCGCGCTCAGGCTCGGCGCGGGCCGCGAAGCTCACAGTGTAAAGTCGTCCATCTTCAAGCGTGTGGCCCGTCTGGTGGATCTGGAAATGCCATGCCTCGAAGCCCGGCTCAGTCAGCTCCGCGTGCAGAACCCGGCCGCGCTCGGGGTCCTCGACAACCTGCATGGTCGCCTCGGCCGGTGGCGGCGCCTCGAGCTGCCACTGCTCGGTTCCGGCGGTGAAGTCAGGGTTGCGCAGCATCTCCTCGCCCAGCGGCTCGGAGCCCTCATCCCACGCCTCGCGCAGCGCCGCAGTCGTCGCGTAGCGCTCCCGTAGCCAGTCCATCCAGAGCCCCTGAAGCGTGGAGGCATACGGCTCGGGGAGGCGCTCGAACGTGCTGCCGATGGCGAAGCGAAGCGCGCTGTCCTCGTTGGTGATCTCGACCATCGCCACGCACGGTTCGTCGGTGTAGGCGTTACCGGTGTAGGGGTTGACATGCGTAAGCAGGTCGCGGGCGTAATCCTTCTGCAGCGCGATCATGCGCGGCTGGAAGTTGTCGATCCCCTTGTTGTACTTGGGCGTCTGATCGACGTTCGGGAAGCCCTCGGCCTCGCCAAGGGTCCGTGATACGTGCAGGTTTAGATTCGTGTATATCCCGTGCTGCTTGAGCTGGTAGATCATCCAGTCGAGGCGGTCAAGCTGGCCGGGGTCGAGGTGCAGCTTCGCCTCGTAGTTGGGGTCCCAGATGCCGTTCGGCGGGAAGCTGTTGTCGAGGTGGTGGAACCGCACCACGTTCATGCCCAGTGCCGCCATCCGCCGTGCGATCTCCGGCGCCCGTTCCTTCTCGGGGAATGCGTCCGAGAAGGTGAGGTTCGTGCCGAGGAAGCGGATCGGCTCGCCGCGACCATCCACGAAGCGCCCGTCCTCGATGCGCACCGGCCGGTCGTTGATTGGCGGGTTCATCCCGGCGAGGTCCACGATGCTGCCCTCGGCTGGGACGGCCACCGTAAACTCAAACCAGCCCTCGGGGACCTGCGCACTGGCGACAGAGCAGAGAAGAAGGAGCGTCACCGCAATCCACATCGTGCTCACCTCGCGACCATCGGACTGGGAGCCATCTGGCGTAGTATTCCCCGCTGGAGGCGCGGGACCTCGCGGACCGGCTGGGGCGATGGCGACCGCCTGTGATTCGGCGCTCCCGCACTTTTCTCAATCTGCGGGCAGGAGAATCCGTGGTCGTCGTAAATACCTCAGTAGCGTTGCGGAGAAAACCCACAGGGGGGCAGGGCGAACGGACTGTCGTCCGTGGAGGACTGAAGGAGGGCCTCGAGATGACGAAGCGCCATGTCTTGCCCCGTCACATCGTCGCCTGCGCGCTGCTCGCCGCGTTCATCGCGGCCCCGAGCGCGTTCCCGGCACGTCGGGAGATCGGCGGCTACGTGGCACAGGCGGAGCCTCGATTCGTACGGAACGTCTGGAACTTCGTCAAGTACTACGGCTCCTCGAAGAACATCGGAATCCACTCCTGGAAGCGCGATCAGTACTACTGGATGGAGCCATGGGTGTTCGAGGGCTCCCACCATGTGTACGTGGACTCGCAGGACCTCGCCTACGTGGCCTGCCATGGCAACCACTGGGTGATGGCCTGCCACGATGGGACTGCCGACGTTGATCTCCGCAACGCTCCCGCCTATGGAGACCTGCCCAACGGGGGCGATCTTGAGTTCCTCATCGTGGAAAGCTGCTCGACGATCACGGCGTATCCCGACAGCTCGTTCTCCTGGAACGGCTGGCGGCACAACGGGCCCGGAGGAATCTTCGACGGCCTGCACCAGGCGATGGGCTTCCACACGCTCAGCTACTCGGACAATCTCATTCCCGAGTGGTTTGCGGTGCGGACGCAGGCCAACCAGATCGTCTGGTCGGCGTGGTTCTGGGCCGTCCAGATGGAGCGCATGTTCCCCCAGCGCGGTCCCTGGTCGCCCGAGCCCGGCGTCTCATATCCCGGCTGGGCCAGCGCGATCATGGCCTATAAGTGCCGGTATGACCGCCTCGGGAACTACACGTCAGACCCCCAGGCCAGCGACATCCTCTATAGCGTCTGGGAGGAGTGACGCTCTGGCGCGTCGAGAGGCGCGCACGGGCCGATGTTCCGTCGAGCGCCACACCATGAGAGAGGAGAACACACAATGAAGCACAGGCACGCCATGCGCATCGCGGCGTTGTCGGTCATAGTCGCACTCGTCCTCGTGGGGCTGAGCGCAACCGTCCCCGCGCAGGACCGAGACGTCCAGATCCAGCGTCCGGGGCCGACCCAGATCAACCCGGAGGACCTGCGCATCCAGCGTCCGCGCATCCAGCTTGATCCGCAGATCCTTCAGCAGCTTGGCCGCGGGCCCGAGATCGTATTCGAGGCCAAGCTCGATCCGGAGATCCTGGAGCGGACGGCGAGCCTCGAGGTCTTCCGCCTGCAGCGCCCATACGTCAACGAGAACACGATGCGGAACCTCGCGGACCGCTACTTCGGCGGCGAGATGCGCCAGATGCAGAGCGACCGCTTCCTGGCGATGTTCGACGAGCGCGGCTCCAACTTCCTCGCGTTCGCCCCCCGCACCGGCCTTCTGACGATGGAGCGGGGCATGGCCGATCAGATCGATGACCGGCCCGGCGAGCTTCCCGGCGAGGAGCGCGCGGTGGATATTGCCCGCAGCTTCCTGCGCGAAGCGCGTCTGATGCCGCCGCAGGATCAGTCGAAGATGGTCCTCGCCGAGGTCGGCAGGATCCGCTCGGCGTCCTTCGACCCTGCCAGCGGCCAGGAAGGCCAGCCGCTGACGCAGATGCTTACGGTCTACTTCGCTCGCCAGCTCGGGGACATCCGCGTCATCGGCCCCGGCTCCAAGGCCGTCGTACAGATCGGGGATGGCGGCGAGGTCGTCGGCGCCGGACTGCGCTGGCGGGCACTCGGCAAGGCCCAGAAGATCGGGCGCGACGCCCTGCGCTCGCCCGACCAGGTGATGGCCGACGTCCGCCAGTTCATCACCCGTGAAATGCGCGGCGCGAGCCGGGTCGTCGTCGATCACATGGGGCTCTACTACTGGGACAACGGCGGAGAGTACCTGCAGCCCGTCGTCGGCTACCAGTGCGTCGTCCAGCTTCCGGACATGAAGCTGAACTACTTCGGGCGCAGCCCGCTTCTGAACAATCCGCCCGAGATGGTCGTCCCCCAGCCTGTCGGCAAGGACGCGATAGAGATGCTCCAGCAGTCCCCGCGTGAGATACGGGCACCGCGCGAGGAAGGCGACTGAACGCCCGCCGCAGATGAGGTAGAGCGCGCCGGCGCATCGCCTCACCGACGGCTGGCACAGAGACGAAGCGGCGCGGTCCTTGCGGGCCGCGCCGCCTGTCGATGTCTCGTTCCCGCACCGGATCTGTGACAGGAGGTCACGAGGATGACCGCCTCCGCAGCCGTAATGCTTACCGCTCTGCTCGCCGCTCCCGTCCTCGCTCAGCCACTGCCAGAAAGTATCATCTCTCGGGCCGACGGCGCAACGCTGATGCTCATTCCCGCCGGCGAGTTCGAGATGGGGACCCCCGACCGCGTCAACGCCAGCCCCGTCCACACAGTGTACGTGGATGCGTTCTACATGGACCGCTTCGAGGTCACAAACCGCCAGTACAGGATCTTCCTGGAGGAGAACCCGCAGTGGCGCAAGGGACGCATCGATCCACGCTACCACGACGGGAACTACCTCGCGCACTGGAACGGGGACGACTACCCCGAGGGTATGGGCGCCCATCCTGTCACGTACGTGAGCTGGTACGCCGCCAACGCCTACGCGAAGTGGGCGGGCAAACGCCTGCCGACTGAGGCTGAGTGGGAGCGAGCCGCGAAGGGCCCTGAGGGCTACGAGTTCTCATACGGGAACCGCTTCGACCCGGAGAAGGCGAACACGGCGAGACAGCACGGGGGCACCGTCCGGGTCGGTAGTTACGAGCCGAACGGCTTCGGACTACATGACATGACCGGCAACGTGCTCGAGTGGGTGGCCGACTGGTACGCCGAGGATTACTACGCGCGGAGCCCAAGGCGGAACCCGAAGGGGCCTGAGAGCGGCGACTCGCACGTCCTTCGCGGCGGCGCATGGGTCTACCGCGATGACCGGGCCAGTACAACCTACCGCTTCTACACCCTCCCGCCTGCACTCGACCGCCAGTGCACCGATTACATCGGCTTCCGCTGCGCGATGGATGTGCCGGAGGCGACGGACTGAGGGCGTCCGCCGCCTCCGGCTGGACGATCCCACGCGACGGGTGCCCTTACTCGCCGCCCTCGAAGACCACGTGCTGGGGGATACTGAACGCGGCGCCCTCCTCGAAGTTGTAGACGTAGCCCTTCGAGTAATCGTCGCGGTCCACGAAGTCGCGCACGAAGCTGACATCCCCGAGGCTAAGCATCGTCAGATCGCCATCACGCTCGACCCGCTCAATCGTGTAGCAGGCGTTCCGCTGACCATCGTTCTCAATGATGATCGACTCGCCCACAAGCGTATCGTCGGTCGGGATCTCAGCGTCCACCCAGATCCGCCCGTCCTCCTCCATGTCGCGATCCATCCGTGCGACCGTGCCGGTCCAGGCCGCCGCCGGAGCGCTCAGCCGGAACTCGCCCAGCGCAAGCTCGGTCCCGGCGATCAGGGAGGCGCGCTCAACGGCACCGTCGCGGATGCGGATCATCGCCAGACGTCCCGAGAAGCTCGGCCCGCCGGGGACATCGATCACCCCGTCTCCCCGTGCGCTGCAGATCCAGTCCACTGCACCGTCGGCCAGCTCGACGCGTATCGCGACCGCGTCGAAGCCCTCTGCATCCTGGCCGCACGGTATGCGCTCGACTGAGCGGATGAGCCGCTCGCCGCGCCATGGCTCATGCAGCGAGACGAAGGTGGATGCGAGGCCCTCCTCGCCCCGTCGCCGCAGCAGGGCGTAGCGAAGTCGCCGGGGGTTGCCGGACTTGTTCTGCGGCGGATCGCCCCACGCCAGTGCGGCCTCATCGACCTGCGTGAGGTTGTGCCAGCGCAGATGGATGTTATCCTCCGCCGAGGCCCCTCGATAGCCGTCAGGCACGTGGTAGTCGAGGGACCACTGCGCGCTGGGCGAGGCGTCGCGCTGGACCTCGTAGAGCCATGAGAAGCCGAGCGGCACGTCGCTGCTCTGTCTCGCGCCGAATGGAACGTCGGGGCCCGCGTAGGTTCCACCGTCCTGCGTCACGAGGTCGAGGCCCTCGACCGCCGGCTCGCCGGGCGTCGCGTGAAAGCTCAGCAGGTGGTCCGATCCGCCGCGCACGCGGAAGATATCGACCGCGTAGGCCTCGGCCTCATTGAGCGCCACGAGCGCGATGGTGCGCGCGTATGTGTCGCAGGCGTCATAGACGTTCTCGGAGCGCACCTCTCCGGCGGACAGCCCGGGGAGCGTCTTGAAGAAGACTGGATGCCCTCCCCAGTTCGCCGTCTGGCGACTTTGATCGACGATGACGGTGTTGTGGGAGATCGTATTGTCGGTCCACTCATTACGCTTGGGCCAGCTTGTCGCGAACTCGGGGTAACCGAGGTCGGGTTCAAGCTTCAGGCCATAGCCGTACAGGCCGACGTTGAGCCGATCATGGTGACCGTGGCCGAAGCTGCGGCCGTACATCATCCACAGTGCGGTTCCTGCCTCGCCGTGCCCGCGTTCGAGGGACATGAGGCCGTATCCGGCGCGGTTGAAGCCACCGTTCGTCTCAGCGCTTTCCGCGGCCTCGCCGATGGCCTGGATCTCCCGTCCGATCGCCTCCGGGTCCTCGTCGAAGATGCTCCGCTGCAGGCCGAGGCCGGAGTTGCCGTTCGCACGGTACGCCGCTACCGCTATCTCCGGATCGCGCAGGTAGCGGTAGCCGCGGGCGATGAAGTCAGGATTGACGGACACCTTGCCCATCGAGCCGGTGGAGCCACAGTCGCCGATGTTTGGCGTTGCGAGCCCAAGGACCACAAGGTTCGAGCCGGCCGTGAAGGTCTTCGCGAACATCGGGAAGTCGCGGTAGATGTCGTTCCTGTCGTATGCCTCATACTCCGCGAGCATGTCGGCGAGCGCGCCGATATTACCGGCCCAGCCGAGCGAGTAGCTGGGGGAGCCCTCGGCCCCGACGCCGTCGCGGTCGATCCGGCCGACGATCACGCCCGGGATCCCGCCACCGTCGGGCGCGAAGATCCAGTCCATCCACTCCGTCATCTCCGGATCGCGATCGAATGCCATCGCACAGGACGCCATCGCGCTCTGATGCATGCCCTCGTTGCCGTGGATCTGGCCGCTCATGATCGCCTCGGCGCCGGTCCGGAGGATGCCGTCCTCGATGTTGCGGTAGAGCGCCTCGAGGGTGCCCTTGTCGCCCGGGAGATCATACTGCTGGTCCTTCCGCGCGAGGAACTCGAGCAGTTCGGGGCAGTCGGCGAGACCGGATGCAACGCGGTCGTAGGCCTCGGCGAAACCGCGAATGACGCCGGTCTCCCAGATCTTCCCCTCGATCTTCCCTCGGCCGGAGCCACCGTCGGAGTGGAACCAGCCCATCTGTGCGTAGGGCGCCCAGTCCATGTCGGGGTAGACGTCGGCGATCCGGTCGAGCAGGATCCCGGCCTTGTGCGCGTAGACCTGCTCGCCGGTGTACATCCAGGCGTTCGTCAGGGCTCCGACGGCGCTGCGCACCATTCGCCAGTGCTGCCAGGTGTAATAGCCGATGAAGCGGTACTCGGTGCCATCCTCGGCCGTATAGCCCCAGCCATCGTCCACACCCCAGGTGTGGAGCGGATCGTCCGGGTCTGGATGTTCAGTGTTAAACAGCAGGCTCCGGTCGCCCTTCGATGCATCGAAGCACCCGTGTTCATCAATAGCGCTCTCGTAGAAGGCTCCGAAATCGTTGGTCGGGAAGAGCATATTGCAGGAGGGGCAGCGGATCTTCCAGGGCCGATCCAGAGGGTCCACCTCGTACGGGTAGTTCCCGTGCTGGAAGATGTCCTCACCGCAGTTGAGACAGCCCTTCCGGACGGTGCCCTCCGGGGTTTTCGTGAGCGTCACGTCGATGGTACGCGGCAGGCTCTGACAGGGCACGAGCGCCCACAGCTCATCGTCTGACATCTCCACGAATGGCTGAGCGGCTCGTACCTGGCTGTCCCGCTGAGCCGCCGCCCAGTCGTACCTCTCAACGTTCGCCCTCACGTTTGCTATGCGCTCGTCGGTGTAGTAACCCCCTCCGTCGCGTCCGGCGCAGCCGGCCGCCGCGATGAGGAGTGTGCCCGCAAGTATCATCGCCAGTCGGATCGCAGTTTCCATCATCGGTCGCCTCTTTTCGGATGGACCCCGGTCTGTACGCCCGTGTGAACCGTGCCACGGCTCGCAAACGCTCCTGGAAGTTCCCCTCCCAGCCGGTGAACGCCTCCCTGACAGGCGTACGGGATGCCGGTCAGACCGGCGGGGGCGGGTCGGTAAAGCCCGACGTCCGGCGGACCGATAGAAGCTGTGAATAGAGCTGTCGGGACTCCGCGCGGCAGCGGGGAGCGCGGAGTGGTGAAATCCAGCAGCCGGCCACCCCAGCGCCGGCCGTTGACGCAGAGGGGAAGGACGATGAGCACAATCAACGCGCTGGTAATCGACGATTCGGGCATCATGCGCAAGATGATCATGCGCTCGCTCGACGAGACCGGCATGGCACAGTTCGCCTATACGGAGGCCGAGGACGGACAGGACGGGCTGAGCAAGTTCAACCCGCGCACGACCGATATCATCTTCGTGGACTGGAACATGCCGAACATGAACGGCATGGACATGGTGCGGCGGCTGCGCGCCCAGCATCCCGCCGGTGAGGTGGTGATCGTGATGGTCACCACCGAGAAGCTCACAGGGAAGATGGAGGAGGCCCTCGATGGCGGCGTGGACAGCTTTATCTCCAAGCCCTTCACTCCCGACGGCCTGCTCAAGCGCGTCGGGCCGCTGATCGAGCGCATCACCGAGCGGAAGAGCAAACAGAAGGGCGGCTTCTTCCAGCGCCTCGTCTCGTAGCAGTCCCGCAGCCCGTCATTGCCCGGAATACGCGCGTAAGGGAGCGATCACAATGTGTGCCATTGAGGCGGGCGCGCAGCGCCTGACTGACGAACGCATCAACTGCATCATCGAGGCCGTGAAATCGACGTTCGCCTGGGCCACCGGCGAGGAGCCGAGCTACGCCGGCCAGCAGGCGCTCGAGGACGCCGTGCGCTGCGAGGGCGTGGTCGCCTGCATCTCACTGGTAGGCGATATCGACTGGTCGCTGGTCGTGAGCCTGCCGCAGACAACAGCAACGCCGCTGGCCGCGATGTTCGCGGGCTTCGAGGTTCCATTCGACAGCCCGGACATGGGCGACGCAGCCGGTGAGCTGGCGAACCTGATCGCCGGCCAGGCCAAGGTGAACCTCGACGGCATAGGCACAGTCGCCGATATCTCGCTGCCACAGGTGTTCCGCGGCGATCTCATCGAGGTGCTCCGGGTGCCGAACGTCCCCGGCCGCCTGCTGCGTTTCGAGAGCGTCGCGGGCCCGTTCGTGCTGGCCATCGCCGAGGGCTCCTGAGCCTCGCCTGATCGTGGCACAGCTGTTGCAGAGTCGCGCTCGGGGCGCGGACGCGAACTGACAGAAGGAGCAGAACCGGGCACCATGGATCAGGCACAATCACACGTCGAGGAGTTGCTGCGTCGGGCAGCCGGGTATCTCAGCGACGCCGGCGCGACGGACAGAGACGCGATCTCACAGGCGGGAGCGGCGCTGGAGGAGGCGGCTGGAGAACTGCCGCCGGAGATACCCCACGCCGGCTCCGTTCTCAGCCTGACGCTGGAGCTGCTTCAGGTCGCCTACGAAAAGCCGGATCCCGATCCCCAAACGATCGATCTCGCCGTGCAGGCGACGCTGTCGGTTGCGGATCGACTCGGAGCCGAAGGCCCGGAGGCGGCTGACGGAGCCGAAGGCCCGGAGGCGGCTGAGGAAGTTCGGAGGGCCGGGGTCAAGCTGTGGGCGACGCTGGAGCGCGATCCGGCGATGTCACCGTTCGAGGGGGATCTCTCGGACACCTCTGAGCCGCAACCGTCTGAGCCGGCGTGGCCACGGGATGCGGACGGCTGGACCGCGCTGCTGCTCGGCATCGGACCCGACGAGCGCGAGCCGCTGGAGCGCGTCCGGGCCTGGCTGGCGGAGGTCGGTCACGTCGACGCTGCCGGCGCGCTGGATGCGCTGCTTGAGGGCGATGACGCCGATCTCGACGCGGCCGCGGAGGTCGCGCTCGAGGCCCTGGCGACAGTGAGCGCGGCGGGCAGCGAGCCGGCCGAGTGCCCTGAGCAGGAGGAGGCCGACGAGCAACCGACATGCCTCGAGTTCTCTGGCGACGCCACGCTGCTGGCCGAGTTCGTGGCGGAGTCGCTCGATCACATTCAGGCGGCAGAGGCCGGGATGCTCGCCGTCGAGGCCGATCCGACCGATGCCGAGGCGATCGCCGCCGTCTTCCGCGCGTTTCACACGATCAAGGGCACCGCCGGGTTCCTCGGTCTGGCGCATATTCAGGAACTTGCGCACAGGGCCGAGAACCTGCTCGACCGCGTGCGCCGCGGCGAGATCCAGCTCACCGGCGGCTGTGCGGACCTCGCGCTGGAATCGTCGGACCTGCTCAAGGAGATGTTGCAGGAGCTCGAAGGCTGGATCGATGGCCCCCTGCCGCCGCCGCCCGCCCAGTTTGTGGAGCTGCTGGCGAAGCTCAGTGCGCCGGACCACGCGGTGACCGAAGACCCGTTGCCCGCTGACGCGATCGCCCGCACCGGCGACATCCTCGTCAATCAGGGCATCATCGACCGGGCCACCGTGGAGCGCCTCGCCGCCGAGAGCGACGGCCGGCCCCTCGGCGAGCGAATCGTCGCGTCCGGAGCTGCGTCCGCAACAGATGTCGCCGGGGCGCTGCGCAAGCAGCGGAAGGCCGCGCAGAGCGTCACCGATGCGACCGTGCGGGTGAGCACCGAGCGCCTCGACGCGCTGGTCAACATGGTCGGCGAGCTGGTGATCGCCAACGCCATGCTCGCGCAGGACGAGGAGCTGCGCGAGGGCGCGAGCCAGAAGGTCGTGCGTAAGATCGACCAGATCTCGAAGATCACGCGCGAGCTGCAGAACGTGAGCATGTCGCTGCGCATTGTCCCACTGAGCGCAACCTTCCAGAAGATGGCGCGCGCGGTCCGCGACCTCTCCCGCAAATCAGGCAAGAAGGTCGAGTTTGTCACCGAGGGTGACGACACTGAGATCGACCGCAACATGGTCGAGGCCATCGGCGATCCGCTCCTGCACATGGTCCGCAACGCGGTCGACCACGGAATCGAGACATCAGAGGAGCGCCTTGCGGCGGGCAAGCCCGAGGTCGGGCGCGTATCGCTGCGCGCATACCACGCGGCCGGCAGCGTCATGATCGAGCTGCAGGACGATGGCCGCGGCCTCGATCGCGATCGCATCTACGAGAAGGCTGTCGCGCGCGGCGTCATCGAGGAGGGCACGCAGATCTCCGACGAGGAGGTCTATCGGTTGATCTTCCACGCCGGCCTGTCAACCGCCCGCGAGGTGACGGATGTCTCGGGGCGTGGCGTCGGGATGGACGTGGTCCGGCGCAACATCGAGGCGATGCGCGGCCGCGTGGACATCAGCTCCACGCCCGGCGAGGGCTCGACCTTCACGCTGCGGGTCCCCCTGACACTGGCGATCATCGACGGCATGCTCCTGCGCGTGGGCTGCGAGCAGTACATCCTCCCGACTGTCAGCATCATCCGCTCGGTGCGGCCGGAGCCGTCGGCGCTCTCGACAATTCACGGTCGCGGGGAGATGCTGCAGCTGCAAGGCCGCATGATCCCGATCCTGCGCCTGCACCGGCTGTTCAAAGTTGAGGACGCCACCAACTGCGTCGAGGACGGCCTACTGGTGATCACTGAAGCCTCCGGAAGTTCGGTGGCGCTGCTCGTGGACGAACTGCTGGGACAGCAACAGATCGTCATCAAGTCACTGGGCGATTGCCTCGGAGAGGTGCGCGGCGTATCGGGGGCGGCAATCCTCGGCGATGGTCGTGTCGGGCTGATCCTCGACCCGGAGGGCCTGCACCGGATGGCGCTGGAGAGCCGGGAGGCGCTGGCGGCGTAGCACCACGTGGGAACCCGGGAGTCTGTCGGGACGCACTCCGGGGCCGGAACGGCCCCCAAACAAAGAGAGGGGAGCGAGTATGGCGGAAGCGGATGTCATGACGGAGACCCAGGTCGCCGAGGTCGATCTCGGCGGCAAGTACCTGACCTTCGGACTGGATGGTGAAGAGTACGGGCTGGAGATTCTCAAGGTGCGCGAGATCATCGGGATGATGGATATCACGTCGGTCCCGCGCACGCCGGAGTTCGTCCTCGGGGTTATCAACCTGCGGGGCAACGTGATCCCGGTGATCGATCTGCGTTGCAAGTTCGGCATGGAGCCGGGGGAGCAGACCGAGGAGACCTGCATCATCGTGGTGGACGTGGACGGGATGGAGATGGGGATCCTCGTGGATCGCGTCTCCGAAGTACTGGACATCACCGGCGAGGAGATCCAGCCGCCGCCGGCCTTCGGGGTGACGGTCAACACCGACTTCATCCTCGGGATCGGCAAGGCCGCCAGCAAGGTGACGATCCTGCTCAACATCAACCGTGTGCTTACCTCAAGTGACGCCGCGACGGTCGCCGAGGTGGGCGAGACAGACCGACATTCCGATATGGAGGGAGCAGACCAGCAATGAATACGGACAACGGCGGGAAGACGGATGCAGTCGTGAAAGCGGATGGCGGCTTTAACGTTTCGACGGACGCCCTCGTAGGAGCAGTTGCCACGAACATCTTCGTGGCGGACGAGAACCTGGTCGTGCAGCATATCAGTGAGGAGATGCTCAAGGTTCTCGGTTACAGTCGCAATGAGGTCGTCGGGAAGATGACCTGCGCGGAACTGTGCAACACGCCGCTCTGCGGCGGGCCCGACTGCGTCCTCAAGAAGTGCTGGGCCACACACCAAACCGTGGTCGGAGAGACCGTTGCGCAGACGCGCAGCGGGGAGGAGATCCCGATCGCGACCTACTGCTCGGGCCTGTTCGACGACGAGGGCAAGCCCATCGGCGGGATAGAGGTGGTGATGGACAATACGCACGCCCTCGCGCTCGCGGCCGCCATGGAGCAGATCAATGGCCTGAACCGCGCTGCCGAGGAGGGAGATTTCTCGGCCCGCGCCGACCTGGACGCGATTCCAAGCGAGGAGCTCCGCGGGCTCTTCGAGGGCTTCAACGCGATGATGGAGGCCCTGACGCACCCGATCCGTGTCGCGACGGACTACATCTCGCGGATCGGCAACGGCGACATCCCCGAGCCGATCACCGAAGAGTACCAGGGGGACTTCAACCAGATCAAGGACAGCCTCAACAGGTGCATCGCCGCCATCAACGCGCTCGTGGAAGACGCCAATGGACTCACCGACGCCGCGATGGCCGGAAAGCTGGACACCCGCGTGGACGAGTCGAAGCACTTCGGCGACTTCCAGCTCATCGTCAGGGGCCTCAACCAGACGCTCGACGCGGTAGTCAACCCGCTGAACGAAGCGACAGAGGTCCTCGCCGCGGCCGCCAGGCGCGACCTGACCAAGCGCCTCGAGGCTGACTACCAGGGCGATCTCGGGAAACTTAAGACCAACATCAACGAGACGCTCAACGTGATAGACGAGGCCCTCGGGCAGGTCGCGATGGCTATTGTGCAGGTAGCGGAGGCCTCTGACCAGATCAGCTCCGGCAGCCAGGCACTCGCAGAGGTCGCTGCCGAGCAGGCCAGCGCGCTGGAGGAGGTCGCTTCGAGCATCGAGGAGATGTCGGCAATGACCCAACAGAATGCCGGCAACGCCACAGAGGCTCGAAGCCTCGCCGACGAGGCTCGCGACAACGCCGAGAAGGGCGAGGAAGCCATGGCGCGCATGTCACAGGCCATGGACGAGATCCAGACCAGCTCGAATGAGACCGCCAAGATCGTCAACACGATCGACGAGATCGCCTTCCAGACCAACCTACTGGCGCTGAACGCCGCGGTGGAGGCAGCGCGGGCCGGCGACGCCGGGAAGGGGTTCGCGGTGGTCGCCGAGGAGGTCCGCAACCTTGCCCAGCGCTCGGCCGAAGCCGCAAAGGACACCGCCGACATGATCGAGGAGGCGGTCAAGAACGCCGAGGGCGGCGTGTCGATCTGCCAGGAGGTCGCGGAGGCGCTGGCGGTGATCTCGCAGGGCTCCGCCAAGGTCAACGAACTCGTGGGTGAAATCGCCGCGGCCAGCGACGAGCAGGCCCAGGGCATCGAGCAGATCAACACGGCTGTAGGCGAGATGGACACGGCGACGCAGACCAACGCCGCCACCTCCGAGGAATCCGCGTCGGCAGCCGAGGAGCTGGCCGCGCAGGCGCAGGAGCTGCGCGCGATGATCGAGGCGTTCAAACTGACCTCCGCGAGGGGGCGAGACGGCACCGTCTCGCTCAAGCTCGTCAAGGACGATGAGAAGCCTCGCGAGAGGCGCAAAGGGTCGACAGCCGAGCAGCAGATACCGCTCGATGACGACGACGAAGCGCTGCTCGCGAACTTCTGAGCGACGCAGTTGCGGGAGGGGCGTCTCCGCGCCCCTCCCGCGTCGATAGCGCCGAGCAGGGAGGGATCCGGCGGCACTCCTCGAACATACTCGTCAGCGCGTCCGCCAACAATGACGGACGTCGTGCCACGGACGTGGTCGTTCGCACGGCCCAGACGCGCTCGACGTAAATCGCGCCTGAACCGGTCTGCGCCCGCAGGGGCATGCGACCGCTTCAAGCCCGCGTGACTGCGCGAGGAGACCAGGATGCAGCCGGATACCTCTCATCTGAAGACAATCCTGATCATCGGCCTCGGACTGACGCTGGCCGGCGTGGTGGCTCTTACCTGGGTCTACCCGGCCTTCTGTCAGCATTTCAACGAGGTCCAGCATGCCGCGACCCGCGATTTCTGCGAGGTCACCTACGGCGTCTCCGACGAATCGTGGTCACTGCTGGGATCGAGCGCGTCATTCAGCCGGGAGGTCGCCCGGACGGTCGGCGGTGACGAGCCGCGGACACCGTCCAGCGGGCCCCTCAACCCGGCGAAGGCCTACGGCGTGCGGGCGCACAAGCCCGCCGTGGCCCCCGAAAAGGCCGCCCTGGCGCCGGAGAGCCCCGCTCCCGTCCCCGAAGAGTGAACCGCAGGAGAGCGCCTCAACCGGTGACCCGCTTATCGGGGGGACATCGGGCTGAGGAAAATGCTCTGCACGCTGCCGCGAGACGACCTCACTGACGGCCAGTTCTCACAGATCAGCGCTCTGGTCCGCGACCTGTGCGGGATCAACCTGCACGCCGGCAAGCGCCAGCTTGTGCGGGCGCGGCTCACTCGGCGTCTGCGTGAACTCGCTCTGCCATCCTTCGACGCCTACCTCGAGCTGCTGCGCGACGACGAGTCCGAACTGGTCGCTCTGCTCGACGTCATCTCCACCAACCTGACGCGCTTCTTCCGCGAGCGGTCCCACTTCGACGTGATCATTGACCGGCTGCGCGCCGCCGCCGATGACCGCCCCTCCCCCACCGTCTGCATCTGGAGCGCCGGGTGCTCGTCGGGCGAAGAGCCTTACTCCCTCGCTATCGAGATGCATGAGGCATTCGACGACCTGCACCTTTGGGATGCAAAGATCCTCGCCACCGATCTGTCCACGCGCATGCTTGCGACCGCCAGGGCCGGGGTGTACTCCATCGACCGGCTGACCGACGTGGACGATGAGCTGCGTGAACGCCATTTCGAGGCAGTGCCCGGAGACGGTCAGCGCTACCGCGTGGCCGAGCACATCCGGCGTATGGTGCACTTCGCCCGCCTGAACCTGATGGACGAGTGGCCGATGCGCGGACCCTTCGACGCCATCCTCTGCCGCAATGTCATGATCTACTTCGACAAGGCCACCCAGCAGCGGCTGGTCAATCGCTTTCACGAGAAGCTGCGGCGGGGCGGCCTGCTGCTGATCGGCCATTCCGAGAGCCTGACCGGCGTCAG
>JALGTR010000152.1 GCA_029821265.1 Candidatus Zipacnadia bacterium | reverse complement strand
TTCTTCGATCTTCGCCGCAGGAGGCTGCGATGATCCGAGGCACCGTCGTGGCGCTGGCGCTCGCGGGCCTGCTCGGTTCCCGAGTCCTCGCTCAGACGACCGAGCCGACGATCTCCCTGCATGTGAGCCCCGAGCACGCCACGATCGGCGACCTTCTGACGGTCACTGTCGAGATCACCGCGCCGGAGGGGGCCACTCTGGATCTGCCTGATGAGAATGCGGACCTCGGCGACGCTGAAGTGCGGTCACTCGAGGTGCGCCGCGAGCGTCTCGACGCTGGAGGCGTCCGGGTGAGCCTTCAGTATGAGGCAGTCCTCTGGGAAGTCGGCGAACGCACGATCGTGGCACCTCCGGTCACGTGGCGGGTGGGGGAGGGGGAGCTCCGTGAGCTCGAGCGCCCGGAGGCTACCGTGACGATCGCGAGCCTCGTTCCTGAGGATGCTGAGGAGCTGCGGCAGGTGCACGGGCCGCGCGAGATTCCGTTACGCCCGATTCACTATGCCATTGCGGCACTGCCCGTGGTCCTGATGGCAGCGCTCGTGGGGCTGGCGATCGCGTGGGTGAGGCGTCGCAGCCGAGCCGCTACGTCCGTCGAGCAGCCCGCGGATATCCTCACACCGCGGGAGGAGGCATTGCGTGCACTGGAGGAGCTTGAGGCGCAGGACCTGCCGGCCGCCGGGCGGATCAAGGAGCACTATGTGCGCCTGAGCTGGATCCTGCGCAGGTTCATCGAACGCCGATGGCGGCTGCCGGCGCTTGAGGAGACCACGGGCATGCTGGGCGCAAGCATGCGGGCGTCCGGAAGCGTCCCGGAGCATCTGGGTGAGCAGATCGTAGAAGTGCTGCGGAGGGCCGATCTGGCGAAGTTCGCGAAGCACCGTCCGCAGGCGGAGGTGGCGACGGGGGACATCGCGCGCGCCCGTCGAATCGTAAGAGCTGCTACACCGGGGGGTGAACTGGAGCAGCCCGCAGAGTCATCGCGGCCTGTCTCCGCCACTGGATGATGGAGTTCGCCAGCCCGTGGTGGCTGCTATTGCTGCTGGCGTTGCCCGTCATCGCTCGCTCTCTGCGCGCGCCGGGGAGCCTGCGCAGTGGGGCGATCGCCTATCCCGATGTCCGGCACCTCAGCGGCCGGCTGACTGCGCGCGTCATTGCGGCCCGCGCCATGCCGTGGCTTGCCCTCATCGCGCTGGGGCTCATGATCATCGCGATGGCTCGGCCCCGGCGCCTGCAGGAGGTCGTGACGGTCTCCGGCGAGGGGATCGACATCGTCCTCACGCTCGATATCTCCGGAAGCATGCGAGCGGAGGACTTCCAGCCCCGCAATCGCTTCAGCGTGGCGAAGAGCGTGCTGCGCTCGTTCATCGAGAAGACGCAGCAGGACCGGCTGGCGCTGGTGGTCTTCGCGGGTAAGGCGTTCACACAGTGCCCGCTCACGCTCGATCACGACATGCTCGTTCGGCTGCTGGCCGATGTTGAGCTTGGCATGATCGAGGATGGTACCGCCATCGGTATGGCCATCGCGACTGCTGCGGCACGCCTCGAGCAGTCCGATGCCGCCAGTCGGGTGGTGATCCTGCTCACCGACGGGGTGAACAACGCGGGGGCGATCGATCCGATTACCGCGGCGAAGGCCGCCGGTGCGATCGGGGTGAAGATCTACGCGGTCGGCGTTGGCACGTCGGAGGGGGCCCTCATCCCCATCGATGATCCGATTTTCGGGCGCACCTACGCGCGCAATCCGGACGGCAGCTACCAGAGAACGAAGATGGATGAAAAGACGCTGCGCCGCGTTGCGGAACTCTCGAACGGGGAGTACTTCTGGGCGTCCGATCCCTCCGCTTTGAGCCAGATCTACGAGAAGATCAGGAGCCTGGAGCAGAGCAGGTTCGAGACAACTGAGCATCGACGGTTCGAGGAGCTATCCGGACGCTTCATCTGGCCCGCGCTCGTGCTCCTCTCGCTGTACACGCTGCTGGCGAATACGTGGCTGCGGAAGATACCGTGAGCGCATCTTAAACGGCAGGTCCGGCGAACTGAGTCTGCATGCAGCAATACCTGCGCTGGGGTCAACCTGACGTGCTCGGACTGCTGTGGCTTCTGCCACTGCTGGTGGCGCTGTACGTGCACGCCGCAACCGCACGTCGGCGGGCGATGGAGCGCTTCGCAACGGCGGCCGCGCTGCGGAACATCGGCAGCGATCGCGTCAGGCGGCGCAGGCGCATCCGCGCAGTCCTGATGACGGCCGCGATCGCGCTGCTCATCGTGGCTGCCGCCCGTCCGCAGTTTGGGGCCCACCTGGAGCGCGTCAAGCGTCGCGGGGTGGACGTGTTGTTCGCGATCGATACCAGTCAGAGCATGCTCGCGCGCGACGTGAGTCCCGATCGCCTGCGAGGCGCGAAGGACGCCGTCCGCGCGCTCATTGGGCGGATGGAGGGTGATCGGGTCGGGATTGTGGCATTCGCAGGGGACGCGTTCCTCTACTGCCCGCTGACGATCGACTACGGCGCCGCGGAGATGTTCCTCGATGCCCTCGATACGCGTGTGATAGGCACCCAGGGCACAGCGATCGCCGATGCGATCGAGGTTGGGCTCGCGGGCTTCGAGGGCGCTGAGCACAGCTTCCGTCACCTCGTGCTGCTCACCGACGGCGAGGACCACCAGGGAGGGGCGGTCGCCGCCGCGCGGCGGGCAGCCGAGGCGGGGGTGAAGGTTCATGTCATCGGCCTTGGGTCACGCGAGGGTGAGCCGATACCGATTCTCGACCCGGACGGAAACGTGACGGGGCACAAACGCGACGCCGAGGGCGAGATCGTCGTCAGCAAGCTGGGCGAGGAGACGCTACGCGAGATCGCCCGCGCGGGCGGCGGAGAGTACGTAGCGGCCTCGGGCAGCGGGGTTCCGGTCGAGCGCATCTACGCCGCTCTACGCGCTGACGAGGGCCGCATCGTCGGCACATATCAGTTCACGGAGTACGAGGAGCGCTTTCAGATCCCTCTCGGCGTCGCGATCGTGCTGCTCGCCATTCACGCCATCTTGCCGGACACGAGGAGGCGCCGATGACGCGCCTGAGGCTCGTCTGTCTGCTTGCTGCCCTGCCTGTGCTGGCCGGCTTCACGTGGCCGGGGACGGTCGAATGGCTGTGCACGCGTGGTATTCGCCAGTATCGGGCGGGCGAGTTCGAGGCCGCAACTGAGAGCTTCTCGCGCGCGCTCGAGGCAGCCTCGGCGGATGATCAGCGGGCGAAGCTTCAGTACAATCGGGGAACTGCCCTGCACCGCGAGGGGCGGCATGAGGAGTCCGCGCAGGCCCTGGCGGCCGCCTGCTCGGCGACTGAGCCGCAGCTCCGCGCCGACGCCTCGTACAACCTCGGCAACGCGCTGATGGCCGCCGACGAGGTCGAAAGCGCGATCGAGGCCTACAAGGACGCGCTGCGCGCTGTACCTGGCCATGAAGATGCGAAGTTCAACCTCGAGCTGGCTCAGCGACGGAGACAGCAACAACAACGCGATCAGCAGCAACAGGAACAGCAGCAGGAACAGCAACAGGGCGCCAGCGGGGATGAGCAGGACCGGCAGCAACCTCAGCCAGGTGAGGACCAGCGCGAGGAAGACCCCGGCGAGCAGCCCGAGCAGCAGCAGGAGGATCGTGGTGAGTCTGGCGAGGCCCGCCAGGAGGAGGCGCCCCGGGCGGAGGATGAGCTGACGGCCGAGCAGGCCCGGGCGCTCCTGCGCGCCCTGGCCACACAGGACGCGGAGATGCAGGAGATCATTCGGCGGGCGCCGGAGACCGGTCCGGCCGTGGAGGGAGAGAAGGACTGGTGAGATCGCACGCACGCGCGATGCTCGGCGTCATCACCGGGCTGCTGCTGGTCGCGAGGATGGCTCTCGCGCAGCCAGAGGTGAGCGCATCCGTCAGTCCGGAGACGGTCGAACCAGGAGAAACCGTCGAGTTCACCATCACCGTCTCTGGCGCGGAGCGGCCCGTGATCGAGCCCGATCCGCCGGCGGTCGATGCGCTGCCCGTCGTGGGCCGCGCCAGCGGGCAGAGCATCTCCTTCAGCAACGGCCAGATGACCTCCACTACCACCTATCGCTATCAGTTGCGCGCGCGCGAGGTCGGCAGGCACGTTATACCGCCGGTCGAGATCCGCGTAGGCGACGAGACGCTCTCGACGCCACCATTGACGGTCCAGGTCGTGTCCGACGGGACGCCGCCTCCCATCACACCGGAGGAGGACGATAATGGCCCTCGGACAGCCGATGAGCCGCGACCTGAGATCGACGCCGAAACGTGGGTAGACGACCCGACGCCGTGGGTGGGGCAGCAGGTGACGCTGACACTCGCCTTCTACCAGTCCGCCCGCGTTCGTCTTCTGGGTAACGCGGAGTACTCGCCACCCGACACCAGCGGGCTCATCGCCGAGCCGCTGCCCGAACGCCCGCAGCGCACTGAGATCAGCGGTGGGGAGCGCTATTCGGTCATCACCCGCGAGACCGCGCTCATCGCTCCCGCGCCCGGCGAGTACACCATCGGCCCTGCCACGGTTACATTCGTTCGCAACTACATTGAGGGTGAGGAGACCATCGAGACCGAGCCGATCACGCTCGACGTCCGCCCTCTGCCGGCACAGGGGCGTCCCGATGGGTTTTCCGGTCTCGTGGGAAAGATCCGTGCTGAGCTGACCACGGATATGCGACAACTCAGGGCCGGTGAGGCGGGATCGATTCGGCTGCAGGTCGCCGGCACCGGCAACCTGCGGCAGTTCGAGCCTCCCGAGATCCCGACGGACGACGGAGCGCGGATCTACCAGAGCGGGGAGGAGCGGCAGATCTCCCCACAGGCGGTCCCCGAGGGCTACGCTCTGGGCGGAACCGTGACCTTCGAGTACCTCGTGATGCCCGAGCGGCCCGGCGATCTGACGGTCGGACCGCTTACCGTACACTACTTCAACCCGGACACCGCGCAGTACGAATCCGCGACCACGTCCGCGCTGGAGATCGAGGTGCTTCCGGGCGAGACCGGCGCCCAGACCGGTATCGGGGCGCCGGACGGCCTCCGGCCGATCAAGCGCGACAGCCTCGGCCTGCGCGCTGGCCGCCCGGTGACATCATTCTGGTGGTTCTGGGCCATGCAGGTCCTCCCCCTGACTGCCCTGGGCTGGGCGCTGCACCGCCGCTCAGAGCTGGCTCGCAGGGCGCGCGACCCACGCTACCGCCGTTTCGTCGAGGCGGAACGCAGGGCCCGAACGGCCCTGAGTCAACTCAGCGGAGGGCCGGAAAGCGAGATGGCCGCGCGGGCCGACGAGATACTCCGCTCCTACATCGCCGACAAGACCGGAGCGTCCGCGTCAGGGCTCACCGGCGAGGACGTACAGCGCCTGTTGCGCGAAGCCGGCGTGCCCGAGACCCTGGCAGCCGAGGCCCACACTGAGCTCGAGGTGCTTCGCGCCAGCGTCTACGGCCCACAGGGGGCCGCAGGGCTGGATGCGACATCGATCCGCGCGCGGATCGCTGATCTGATCACGCGCATCGAGGCGGCGTTGCGATGAAGGCAATCATGTCCATCGCGACCATCTCTCTGCTGCTGGTCGCCTGCGCTTCAGCGCAGGAGGATCCTCTCGCGCAGGCCAACGACCTTTACGCACGCGGTCAGTACCATGAGGCCGTCGCGGCTTACAGGGCTGCCATCGCGAACGGCTGGAACGGTGCGCGCACCCACTACAATCTCGGCAATGCTCTGATGCGCACCGATGCGGTCGGAGAGGCAATCGCGCACTACCTGGTCGCACGTACCCTTGCACCGCGAGACGGCGACGTGAAGGCGAACCTCGACGAGGCGCTCTCGCGGCGTCAACTCGGGCCTCCTGTGCCGCCGGCGACGTGGTTGCACGCGATTGCGCGTAGCGCTGTCGGCATGGCCACGCTCAGCGAATGGGCGATATTGGCCACGATTCTCGTCTGGCTTGCGATTGCGGCCATCGTGGGCGCAGTGCTCAGCCGGCACCGCGCGCGCCGTCTGCGCCGCGCTGCAGTGGTGCTGTCGATCCTGGCTCTGCTGGCGATCACGCTCGGCTGTGCCCGCTGGTGGACGACGCATCGCACCGTGACGGCGGTGGTGACGGCCGAGAGCGCCGAGCTCGTCGCAGGACCCGGCGCGGACTTCGAGCTCGTGCAGCAGCTCAGTGAGGGCTGGGTGCTCGAGGTGCTCGACCGCGAGGACGGCTGGGTACGCGTCTCCCTTGAAGGCGGTGGTGGCGGGTGGCTGTCTACGGAAGTGTTGACGATGGTTGAGCCCGATGCGGGGACTGCCGGAGTGGCAGACAGTGGCTGAACCGGGTGCGGTGCGTGATGGCGGGGCCTCTGGTGATCGGCCGGCGCCCCCCAGCCTGCGCCCGTATGCCTACGTGCTCGGCGGCGTCCTTCTCGGCGGCCTCTCGCCGGTCTTCACAAAACTGCTCCTCTGGCAGGATATCGATGGCCCAACCATTGTCGCGGCGCGCTATCTTCTGACCGTCGCATTCCTCGCTCCATTCGGGCTGCCTCACAGACGTCCCCGGGAGTCCCCGCCGCCCGACCGCCGCGCGTGGATCACGCTCTTTCTCGTCGGCGCGCTGGGCTCCGGGCTTGGAGCGCTGCTGTTTACCGCCGCCGTTGACCTCGCCTCCGCCGGCGTAGTCAACGCGATCTCGAAGACCGCGCCGATCTTCGTCGCGCTCTTCGCCTATTTCACACTCCGCGAGCGCGTAACGTATCTGCGAATGCTTCTCGTCGCCGTGATGGTGGGCGCCGATGTGCTGATCGCGGCAGGCGAGTTTACGTTCACCGGCGCGCTCGTCCACGAGCGCCTTCTCGGCGACCTTCTCGCGCTGGGCGCAGGGATGACGCGCGCGGCGGCCGAGATCCTCGGGAAGAGCGCCCTGCAGCGGTTCACGCCATCGACCGTCGCGCTCTGGCGGTTCGGCGTGGGCCTGCTGGTTGCGGGAACGGTCTCGATGGGCACCGGCGGATACGCCTCGCTCGCGGCGACGGGTCTGCGCGGGTGGATCCTCCTTCTCGCTCTGGCCGGAGTGAGCACCGCGCTGTACATGGTTCTGTACTATCGTGGACTGGCCGAGATCCCTGCCCACGTTGCGGTCAGCCTGAAGCTTCTGGGCGCCATCGTCACCGTGGTGGTCTCCTGGTTCGTGCTCGGGGAGGAGCTCACGCCCTATCACATCGCCGGGATCTGCGTTCTCATCTCCGGCGCGTATCTGCTGGTGATGCGCGCCGCACAGCCCGCGGACGAGCCCGCGCCATCCCTGGTCATAAGTCGGCCCTGGACGCGTCTGCGCCCGAGGATCGTGGGGCTGGTCGTCCTGCTGGCCATCGCATCTGTCGGAGTCGTGTGGTACCTTTCGGTGCGGCACAGCGTGCAACTGATCCGCCAGCAGGTGCACCTGACGGTAGGTGAGGTCGCGGCCATCCTCGTCGAGTTCGGCGGCCTGGAGGAGCGCCCGTCATGGCAGAGTTACGAGCAGTACCTCCAGCGCGTCGTCGGTCACAGGGTGGAGGGGGACCTCTACGCGCTCGAAGTCGTCTACGTTGCGGCGCTCGATCCTCGGGGCAACATCGGAGCGTTCGCGATCTCACCGGACCTTGAGATCGTTACCGATGGCAGCGCGCAGCCCGTTCGCGATCGAGAGGCGATGCGCGCACTCCTGGCCGAGATGGATCGCAACGCCGGGCGCCACGGCATCATCACGGCGCGGGCTGAGCTGGTCAGCGACGGTCGCACCGTGGGAAGTCTCAGGCTTGGGGCTCGTCGCGAGATGACCTCCGGCATGGTCGGCGAGATCGTCGGGCGCAGTGCCGTCGCCGCGATGACCGTGCTGCTGCTGGCCGCGGCGATCGCCTCAGTGGCGATCGGCGGAATAGTGGAGCCGATCGAGCGCCTGGCTCTGGAGCTTGGAGGGCGCAGTCGGGGCGATGACGGGGCCCAGGCCCCAATGGACGAAGTGGAGCAGATACGGCGTGCGCTCTCCGTCGTCGGCCAGGCGGTGGGGGTCGAACGAGCGACCATCGCCACCCTCAGCCTTGCGCTCGCGGAACAATCCCTTCGCGAGCGTCCGTCAGAGGCGTGTGAGGCACACGGTGGCGCCTGGCTGCGAGTGAAGGCGGGGGAGGGGCGCGCGGATCCCGCTACGCTGGCGACCGTGATCGAGGTCGTCGCGCGGGAGGCGGCTCGCCAGGATGGCATCTTCCGTGGCGTTCAAGAGGGCGCGGTCTGCGCGCAATGGGGGTGCGAGGCAGATGACGCCCTGCGAGCCGCCCTCGCCGCGCTTGCTCTTCGCGACGAGCTTCGGGGACGTGCACTCGCGCAGCCTGTAACGATCCTCGTCGGCGTGGACAAGGACCACGACGAGCGACCGGTGTGGTGGTCGGCTCGTCAGCAGGACATATCTGTGCTCATCGGCCGTCGAGCTGCCCGTGACGCCGGGCAGCATCTGCGCATTGAGGGCCTCGAGGACGCGGGCCGATATGGCCTTCTCGTTGGCCTGGCCGAACCGCCCGGTCTCGAGCAGGTGGCGGAGGATCCGGAGGACTGAACCACGGAGGCGTGTGGTGTGAGAAGAGGCACAGCACTGTCGAACATATGTTGGATAGCCGGTATTGCGCTCGTTGGCATACTGGCTGGGTGCCCGCCGCCGGCTTCGAACGAGATCCGCGTGACTGTGACCGGCGGAGGGGAGAGCCCGCGCGAGCTCACACGAGAAGAGATTCTGCAGCTCGCTCGGCGTGAGGGCGAGATGACGTGGTATACATCGCTGCCTGAGGAGCAGGCGCGCGAGTTTCTGTCGCGGTTCGAGGACGCACATCCGTACATCACCACGCATCTGGTGCGTGGCAGCACCTTTGAGATCGTGCGCAGGATCGATCGGGAGCTTGCGCGGGGCGAGGTGCGCGCGGATGCCGTGCACGTGCTCGATCCGGGCGTCTTTGAGGACCTGCGTCGGCGGGGCGAGCTTTACGCATATACTCCAGAGGACGCGCACGAGGTGCCGCCAGAGTACCAGGAGCCAGGCCAGTGGACGGCCATGCGCGCCGTGGTGATCTGCATGGCGTACGACACCAGGCGCATGACGGCCGAGAGCGTTCCGGACACGTGGCGGGGCCTGCTCGATCCGGAGTGGAAGGGGCGGATCGGCCTGAAGGATGCCCAGACCGGCGGCTCGGCTTACGCTCAGTACTACCTGCTTCGGGAGGAGTATGGTGCATCCTTCTGGCGCCAGATGGCGGAGCAGCGCCCACATCTGTTCCGCTCCTCCTCAGACACGCTCGGGGCCCTCATCGACGGTGATATCGACCTTGCGGGCGGGATCCTCGGCTACAGTGTCTACCAGGCGATACAGGATGGCATGCCCGTCGCGCCCGTATGGCCGAAGGACGGGGTCCCCACGACGGTCGGCCCTCTCGCCATCCTGAGTCGCGCGCCGCATCCTCACGCGTCGATGTTGTTTGAGGATTTCGCGCTGTCGGAAACCGGGCAAGAGGCCATCGTCGAGATCAGCGGGGCATACTCGCTACGTGACGACGTGGAGCCGCCCCCCGGGCGTCCCGCGCTTTCCGAACTGAACATTCTGGCCCACCAGGGCTCGTGGGCCGAGTATCGCGCCCGACAGGAGCGGCTGCAATCCGAGTACAGCCATCTCTTCCATCCCGAGTCGGAGTAGGATGGCTGCGTTGAACATTGATGCGCGGGAAGGAGAACCTGGACGAGGGGCGAATAGCTGTACTTCATTGGCGTCCTGTCCCGGCTGGTCCGAGACAGGGAAAAGCACGTCGCTATCGGACGCTTTACACCCTAACAGGAGGCACGAAGATGAGGAAAGTCGTAGCAGGAGTCGTAATCGCGGTACTTCTGTGCGGCGCAGCAGCCGTGGCGTCACCATCCTTTGACATGCTCAACTACCGGGTGGCCGCTATGGGCTTCGCCGATACCGGGCTGGCAGATGATGATGCAGCGGTCGTGAGCAACCCCGGCGCGTTGCCATACATCCGCACCTATG
>JALGTR010000151.1 GCA_029821265.1 Candidatus Zipacnadia bacterium | reverse complement strand
CGGCGATCGAGGCGCTGCGCGGCGGCGCGGACGACCGCGCGCGCATGGTGGCTGAGTACGATCAGCGAAGGCGGGTGTTCGTCAACGGTCTGAACCGCATCGGTCTGGAGTGCTTCGAGCCGATGGGGGCCTTCTACGCGTTCCCATCGATCGAGAGCACCGGCCTGACTTCCAGGCAGTTCGCCAGGGCGCTGCTGCATGACCAGCGTGTCGCGGTTGTGCCGGGCACGGCGTTTGGCGCCGCCGGCGAGGGCCATGTGCGGTGCAGCTATGCCTCCAGCATCAGCGATCTGCGGGAGGCGCTGGCTCGGATGGAGACATTTCTGCAGCGCCTCGAGGCCGGCGTTGTCGAGGTGCCCCAATGACCTGTCTGATGCCACCCGATCGCCATGAGTGAACGTCCCACAATCCCGTCGTTCAGCCATGCCTCCCGCCTGACCTGGTGGAAGGCCGGTCTCGGGGCGCTCTCGGCGCTTGTGCTGTACCTCTGCTTTCCCCCTGCCGACCTCGGGCCGCTCGTGTGGGTGGCGCTGATTCCTCTGTTTTTCGTCCTCACCCAGCTCCGCCCGGTCGGAGGACTGGTCGTCGGCCTGGTCTTTGGTCTGGTCTTCATGGCGGCCTACGGCACGTTCATGCTCAGGTATGGGGTCATCGAGTGGCTCGCCTCGGCGGGCTTCGAGGCGCTCTTCTTCGGCCTCTTCGGCCTCGCAGCCGCGGCCTGCAACCGTTCGCCGCACCCGGCAGTACGCGCGCTCGGCGTGGCAGGGGCGTGGACGCTGGCGGAGATGCTCCGCGGTGGAATCGGGTCGCTCGGCTTCACCGTCGGCAACCTCGGCTACACCCAGCACGACACGCTCCCCATCCTCCAGGTGGCGAGCATGGTCGGTCACTACGGTCTGGGCACATTCATTGCGCTGGTGAACGCCACGGTCGCGCAGGCGTTTCTTGCGGTGCTGCCGGGCGTCTGGGTGCGTCCGGTGATCAACCCACGGGAGTTCGCGCAGCTCTCGGCCCGGGCAGCCCTCGGCGCCTACGTGGTCATCCTGCTGCTCTATTTCTGGGGCGCGCTTGCCATGCGGGGGAGCAACGCGGAGGAGGCGACCGTCGACGCTGCGGTGGTGCAGGCGGCGCTGACGGACAGTGAGGGAGCAACCGCGGCTGACGCGCAGGTGGCGCTCGAGCTGTATTCAGAGCTCTCGGGCACGATACCGGACGACGTGCAGCTGATCGTCTGGCCGGAGGTCGCGGTGCCGACGGCGCTCAACCAGCGGCCGGAGATACGCCGGTCGATCGGCGATATTGCAGCCGAGAAGTCGGCCTGGGTCATAGCCGGCGGCTATGAATACGTGGACTCGCGCGTCTACAACACCCTTTATCTCTTCTCGCCCGATGGCGAGATGGTGGACACATACCGCAAAGTGATCCTGGTGCCCTTCGGCGAAAGCGTTCCGCTGCGCGATCGCTTCCCGTGGCTCGCCCGCTTCAGTCTGCGCAGTATTGATTTCTCCCCCGGCGATCGGCACAAGGTCTTCGATCTTGGTGACTTCAGCGCCGGCCCACTGATCTGCTTCGAGGGCCTCTTCCCGGGGGCGGTTCGCCAGAGTGCGCTCCTCGGCGCCGATGTGATTGTGCTGGCCACCAGCGACGCGTGGGCGGCCGGCACGCCCGAGATCGAGCAGCATTCGGTGACCGCCCCGGTCCGCGCGGTGGAGTCTCGGCGCTACGTGGTTCGTGCCGGAACGTGGGGCCGATCGCAGATCGTGTCGCCGTGGGGAGAGGTGCTCGCCGACGTGCCGGCCGAGCAGGCCGGCTCAGCGTGGGCCGCCATCGCGCCTCGGGAGGAGCTTTCGACCTACCACTACTGGGGGGACATCCCCACCGCGGCCGTCTGCCTGCTGGTGCTCCTGAGTGCCGCGCTGGGGCTGCCGGGAGTGCAGTATCCCGACAGGGACGGCGGAACACAGTGACGCCCGGGGCCGAGTGGTGATCATGTCCGCGCCACGCATCGCCGTGCTCTGCAGCCACCGCGAACTCGACAGCGGGCCACATGACGGCCAGCAGTTCGTCAACCAGGCCTACCTCGCGGCGCTCGAGGCGGCGGGTGGGACGCCCTTCGCGCTCCCCCACCTTGACGCCGATCGTGTGCTCGATCTGCTATCGCTTGCTGACGGCGTGCTGATCCCGGGTGGACCCGACGTTGACCCGCGCCTCTACCACCAGCAGCCCCGTCCGAAGCTCGGCGAGGTCTGCCCACGGCGGGACGAGATCGACCGGCTGGTCGTGGAGTACGTGCGTGAGCGGCCTGAACTGCCCGTGCTGGGGATCTGCCGCGGAGCGCAGTCGATGAACGTCTTTGCCGGGGGTACGCTTACACAGGACATCGGCAGCGAGGTCGAGGGCGCCCTGAAGCACTCGCAGTCGGCACCACGATGGTATCCGACCCACGACATCAACGTCGCCGAAGCCAGCCGCCTGCGTGAGATCCTCGGGACAGATCGCCTGAGCGTCAACAGCTTCCATCATCAGGCCGTTGCTCAGGTGGCTGAAGGCTTCCGGGCCGTTGCGCATGCGGAGGATGGCGTGATCGAGGCGATCGAGCGGGAGGATGCGCCCTTCTGCATCGGGCTGCAGTGCCATCCGGAGCTGATGGCGCCGCGCAACGAGCGGATCGCGCGCATCTTCGAGGCCTTTGTCGCGGCCTCTCAGGGTTGAACGAAGATCTCCGTGTCGGCCTGCGCGCTCACGGTCTGCGTCATGCCGCGCGGCCACGTGATCTGCACCTCGACCCGTCCGTCGTGCTCCCCGAGGCCGAAGTGCATGACCGGCTCATTCTGATTGCCCTGGCCGGTTGAGGCGCAGATCTGGCGCGTGATGACGCGATCGCCCAGACGGATTCGCGCGACGGTGCCAACCGACCACATCGGCGTCGGCCGAACCCGCAGCCAGTGGCCGCCCTGCGTGTCGTTGCGGTAGAGCCTGCCTCCGGTCAGCAGGTCGAGGTCGCCGTCTCTGTCGAAGTCCGCCCAGGCGGCCTGATACGTCTTCTCAGCGCTGATCCCCGCCTCTTCAGTCACATCGCTGAACCGCCAGTCGCCGTCGTTGCGGTACAGGACGCTGTGGTCGCCGCCGTAGACGGTGCTGAAGTACAGGTCGAGGTCGCCGTCGTTGTCGTAGTCCGCAAGTGCGGGGCTGGCGAAGGACTCCTGCCACTGCAGGCCCGCGCCCTCGCTCATGTCCTCGAAGGTCCAGTCAGGTGGGCCCTCGTTGCGCAGAAACTGCGGCCGATCCTGGTAGTCCGGAGGATGGCTGAAGTTCCCGACGAACAGGTCGATATGCCCGTCATCGTCGAGGTCGCCCCACGCCGAGCCGATGGTGTGCCCGCTCACCGCGTAGCGAATCCCGCCCGTGTAGTCGATCTCGGACTTCGGGTTTCCTGCCGCGCCACGCTCGAGCGCGACCTCCCGCGGGGGGATCTCCCCCGTCACCAGCCAGAGGTAGTTCGGCTGCAGGCGGTAGTTCGAGACGTAGATGTCCGAATCGCCATCCTCGTCGAAGTCCGCCGCCGTGACACCTCGGGCCGATCGCTTGCCCTCCTCCGAGCTTTCCCACGCGAGGCGGAAGCGGTTGCCGCCCATGTTGATGAGGATGGCGTCAACGTAGACCGCCTTCTCCCACTCCTCGTAGCCTCCCACGTAGAGGTCAGGCCAGCCATCAACGTTGATGTCCACCCATGAGGCGCCGAGCGACTGCACAACCGGGATGCGAGGAAGCCCGCCGATGGCGTCGGTGAACGTGCCGTCACCTTCGTTGATGAGCAGGCCGAAGGAGCCACCGAAGTAGAACAGGTCGAGGTCACCGTCGAGGTCGCAGTCGCCCCACGTGCCCCTGCTGGGGGGAATCGGCGGCAAGCCCTCGGTCACCTGCTCAAAGCGCTCTCCCTCGACATTGTGGAAGAGCGTGCCGCCGATGAAGACATCCGCCCAGCCGTCGTCATCGTAGTCAGCCCAGGCCGCCTCTCGGCCGCCCGAAAGGCCGACCTGCTCGGTCACATCGACGAACGTGGGCCTGGCGTCGGCGGCCGCCGCCACGAGGACGGCGAGGGCAACAGAGAGGAGCGGACGCATGGGGAGAACCTCCGGGCTATCAGCGTGCGCAAAGAGCTGCGATCCGGCCGGATCGCAGCCGTATCCGAGCGTGTCTACGGCATGCCCGACTGATGAAGCTCGTAGAAGGTGGAGCTGACCTTGCGGACATAGCGCTGCGTCTCGGTGATCGCGGGAACGCGGTCTCCGGCCCGCGACACCGCGTTCGGCCCGGCGTTGTAGCACGCGAGGGCGAGAATGACGCGCTCGTAGTTCGGCCGGTCCGCGTATTTCGCAAGCTGCTCGGACAGGTAGTGCACGCCGCCCTGGATGTTCTGCTGGACATTGCGCGGGTCGACGCCCAGCGAGCGAGCTGTGCCGGGCATAAGCTGCATGAGGCCGATAGCGCCTGCGTGCGAGACGCAGGCGGGGTCGAACCACGATTCCCACTTGATCAGCGCGAAGATCAGCTTGTGGTTGACGTCGAACTGCTGGGAGTAATGCAGCACCCACCGCACGATGTCCTCGGCCTGCTGGGGGCTGAGCCGCGGATTGTGCTCACGCACCCAGCTCTTCCACACCTCGATCGCGTCCACGCGAAAGGCACCTGGAGCCGCCGGATCGGGCAGATCCTGGCCGGACTGGCCCGTGTCGGGGGGCGGGGTCGGCGGTGGCGGATCGTCGCCCGGCTCCTCGACCGGCTGCTCGTCGGGCAGGTCCCATTCGTGGATCCACGCGCGCACTCGCAGCTCGTTGGCCGCTCCTTCGTGATCGACGGCGGCGATAACGCCGATCCGCGCACCCACGCGCAGCCGATCGACCGAGTCGCCGGCGCGGAGCGCGACACTTGAGCCGTCGTCGAGCGCCATCATGAGCGTTCGCGAAAGCCCGTCGTCGGAGTAGAAGGCCGACGAGGCGAGGCCCACGACATCGCCGAAGATCTCGACGCTTCCTGCGTCGGAAGCCCGGAGGGCCTCGTTGACCTCATCGCGCGTGAGCGCGACCGGAGGCGAAAGCTCCTCGCGCATGGCCAGATACGCCTCAGTCGCGGCGAGGATCTCGTCCTCAGGATTCGCATGCGCGCCCGCCGCGCAGGCAATCGCCAGCCCGAGCGCCGCCAGTCGGAGGGTCATCGCTCCAACAGCTCCTGCGCGGCCTCATCGAAAGCGCGCCGCGTATCGTCGCCGAACAGCACGAGCACCACGCGCTGGAGGGTGCGTTGAGCGCCGGCGAAGTCCTCGATCGCCTGCAGCATCGCGCGGGCGCAATCGGCGGCGTCCACCCCGCCCACTCCGGTGCCGAAGGCGGGCAGCGCAAGGGAGGTTACGTCAAGCTGATCGGCGAGCTGAAGGCAGCTCGTGGTGGTCCTGGCGATCAGGTCGGGGTTCGTCTGCAGATCCTGGCCCATGACGGCGCCGTGGATGATGAAGCGGTACGGAAGTTCGCCGGAGCCGGTCTCAATCGCGGATCCGACCGGAATCGGCCCCTTCTTGACCGCATCGCTCTCGATCTGCTCGCCGCCCTTGCGCTTGATCGCGCCGGCGACGCCCGATCCCATCCAGAGGTGGTTGTTGGCGGCGTTGGCGATGGCCTCAACCTCGGCCTCGGTGATGTCGCCCTCCACCACCTCGATGGTCAGGCCGCCGGTCTCGTAGCTGCCCACACAAGCGCCCTCCCAGGATCGGTCACCACAAAATGAAAACGACCGCGCAGGGGGCCTGCGCGGCCTGATCAAGTCCGCGAATGGCCCGCAACGTCAAGAGCAGGCCGGGCGGCGATTATAATGGCTGGTACGCCCACGGGGAGTCGAACCCCGGCCCCCGGGCTGAGAACCCGGTATCCTGACCACTAGACCATGGGCGCACCTTGTCAACTGGACCTGTATTATAGCCAAGGCCCCCCGCCCTGTCAACCCCGATTCTGGGGGTTTCCTCGGCCCTCTTCAGGCCAGACCCAGGAGCCGCGCCGCGTTATCTCGATAGACCGCCTGGCGCTCGGTGTCGGTGAGTCCGGCCGCCTCAAACATCGCGATCGTGAACGCCGGGTCGATCAGATCCATGTCAGAGCCGAACACGATCTGATCGGGCCCGCAGCGATCCAGCGCATAGCGAACCTTACCCCGGCCGGCGTGGCTGCAGCAGAAGTCCAGGTAGATGTTCGGATGGGCCAGAGCGAGCTCCACAGCCGCCGGGTAGTTGGTGGCGAAGGAATGCGCCACGATGATGTTCAGGTCCGGATACGCCCTCGCCCATCGTGCCAGGTCCTCCGCGTCACCCGGGTGGATCTTGACCAGGGAGGTGCGGCGGGCGATCTCGGCCATCAGCTCGTACATCCGCGGCGCCGACGTTGGCGTCGCGGAGTAGCTCGTGTGAATCTTGCAGCCGACGCTAAAGTCCTCACCCAGATAGCGATCCATCTCAGCGCAGCTCTGTGCAAGGAAATTGGGATTAACATATACATACATCAGCAACGGCTCGTGGGCGCGCGCCGCTTCGGCCATCTCCTCATTCCCGGCCTGCATGTCGTAGTTCAGCGCCAGTGAGGAGGAGGCTGCCACGTACTCAATATCATAGCGGTCGCACAGACGCAGCAGCGCCTCGACGGTCCCGCAGTTGGGGATCGCGAACGGCCAGTAGCCGAGGTGAGCGTGCATGTCGATAATCTTCATTCAGGCGCCCTCCCCGAGGAATCTGAGCGCGTTGTCCCTGAGATAGCCCTGACGCTGCCGCTCGGTGATCTCCGCATGGCGCGCCATCAGCAGAGGTGCCAGGAACTCCCGGTCCGGCGAGTTCGACCCGAAGAGTACCTGCTCCTCTCCCCCACGCTCCATCAGGCCCTCGAGAGCGAAGGGGCTGTCCTGCATGTGGGCGTCGCAGTAGAAATGGTCGTGAGCGCTCAGAACCGCCATCAACTCGCCGATATTGCCGTAGCTGCCGCCGATCAGCAGCACGGGCAGACCGAGGTCGCCGAGAACGCTCGCGGCGCGCGTCGCCTGACCGTATCCGCTGGCTGGCAGTATGACCCGGGCGCCGAGTTCCGCGAGCGTCTCGCAGATTCTCACAAAGGGCAGAAACTCAAGCGGCCAACCCTGCAGATTTGGGAAGAAGCGGAAGACCCTGAAGCCCTGCTCGAAGCGCGTTCGAGCTTCGTCCTGCTGGTCGAAGAACCTGCGCGGGTCGAGCACCGCGACCGGCTGCAGCACCTCATGCTCCTCGCAGGCGGCGAGCGTTTCGTCGTTGCCCTCAGGCCCGGCGTAGTGGACTGCGCGCAGAGAGCATGTGTACGCCCGCTCCACATCGTGCCCGGCCAGTATTTCGAGCAGTGTCTCGAGGCCCCAGTCCACCTCCCGTGTGCGGTCAATCCCGAAGCTCGTCACCATATCGATGATTCCGGCCACATCGTATCACCTCGCGCCACTCGCAGGCCAGTCGTCCGGATTCGCCACCGTACGGGGCGCAGGTTCGCCGCCCGCCTCACGGGACCTGCCCTGCGTCGAGGGCAGAGAAGATCGCCTCGTGCCGCGGCCGTGCGGGCGCCGCTTCATCGACGCGCAGGGGCAACTCGAGGGTGTAACGCTCCGGTTTCGCGCACGAGCTGTCGTCGCAGGGCTGCGCGACGAGAGCCAGTGGCAGGGAGAGGTGGCCCTCTTCGGCGTCAGGTGAGATGCCGATCGACGCGCGTATCCACACAACTCCGTCGTAGACCGAGATCGGCCGATCACTGAATTCGGGCCGGATCTCCCCGGCATCCGGGTAGGCCACGTCGATGAGTTCGACTGGCTCATCGGTGTCCAGCTTGACTTTCGTGGCGACGACGTCCTCCTCGCCGGGCTCGTGGGAGCTGATGTGCCAGCCATCGGCGATCTCGACGCTGAGCGCGACCTGAAGCTGCTGGCCAGGGCGCACCTCCCGGCGCGAGGCGTATGCATGGACGACCACAGGGCCGCGTCGGGCCATCGCATCGGGTTCGGTCTCGCCTGCGGGCTCCTCAGCCGCGTCGACGCCCTCGCTCAGGTCGAGGAAATGTCGGGTGGCGACCAGCAGCGTCTGCGTGGCGGTCGGTGCGTTGCGCATCGCGGGCGAGAACGCCGTCAGCGTGCGCTCTGCGGCCTCGACGCAGGCATCCTCGCCGGTCAGATCTGCCAGCCGCACCAGCACAAGAGCTGCCACGCCGTTGCCCGAGGGCTCAGCCTGATCGAACGGGCGCTTCACGCGCGCCAGCAGCTCCTCGTTGTCACTCGCGGTGAAGAAGAAGCCGCCGGCACGCCGATCCTCGAACAGCTCGAGCATGGTCTCGGCCAGCATGCGCGCGGAATCGAGCCATCGCTGCTCACCTGTGGCCAGATGAAGATCGAGCAGGCCCTCGGCCATGAACGCGTAGTCGTCGAGGTAGCCGGCCCCGGACGCGCGGCCATCCCGCCATGAGCGCATCAGCCGGCCGTCACGCATCATCTCCTCGAGGACGAACCCGGCAGCCCGCGCCGCAGCATCGATGTAATCAGGCTCGTCGAGCCGATCTCCGCAGACGGCCAGTCCGCCGATCATCAGGCCGTTCCAGGCGGCGAGTATCTTCTCATCGCGATGCGGCCAGACACGCCCGTTGCGGCGCTCGAGCAGCTCGTCCTTCACCTGCTGCACAAACGGCCACAGCTCGGGATTGGGGAGCCCCGATCGGTCGAGGTGCAGGATGTTCGCGTCGGCTTTCGCGCCGGTCTCCTCCTCGCGGAAGTTGCCGTTCTCGCGCGCGTTGAAGATGTCGGCGGCAAGGGCTCCGCGTTCGCCGCCGAGCACATCGATGATCTCCTCGCGGGTCCAGACGTAGAACTTGCCCTCGACCCCATCGCTGTCGGCGTCGAGCGCTGAGTAGAAGCCCCCGACATCGTCCGTCATGTCGCGCAGCACCCAGTCGCAGATCCCACGTGCGGCGACCTCGAACTCCGTTGCTCCCGTGATCGCGAAAGCATCCGCGTAGCTGCGGGCGAGCTGCGCGTTGTCGTAGAGCATCTTCTCGAAGTGCGGGACCAGCCAGAACTCGTCGGTCGAGTAGCGGTGAAAGCCGCCGCTGACGTGGTCGTGTATCCCACCGCGCGCCATGGCCTCGAGCGTGCGCACCGCCATGTGCAGCGCCCCGGCATCATCTGAGTGGCGGTAGTGGTCGAGCAGCAGACGCAGGGATGCGTGGGGCGGGAACTTCGGCGCCGCCCCGAATCCGCCAAACCTCTCGTCGAAGCGATCGGCGAGGGCCTCAACACCCCCCCGAATCAGCGCGCGGGTCAGAGGAACAGGCGCCGTGTCGGAGATCGTCGCGGAACGCTGGATGGCGTCTGTGAGCTGATTCGCCTGAGCCTCGATGCGCTCCCGGTCATTCTGCCACGCGTCTGCCAGGCGCAGGAGAAGCTCTTTGAAGCCCGGAACGTCCCGTGAGCCCTGCGGCGGGAAATACGTTCCGGCGTAGAAGGGTCGCAGATCAGGCGTCAGCCATACGGAGTTCGGCCAGCCACCGCGCCCCGCTATAAGCTGCGTCGCAATCATGTAGATCTCGTCGACGTCGGGGCGTTCCTCTCGATCGACCTTGATCGGCACAAAGTGCTCATTGAGCACTGCGGCGATCTGCCGATCCTCGAATGACTCGCGCGCCATCACATGGCACCAGTGGCAGGTCGAGTACCCCACGGACAGGAAGATCGGGCGATCCTCGGCCTTCGCCCTCTCGAAGGCCTCCTCACCCCATGGGTACCAGTCCACCGGGTTGCGAGCGTGCTGGAGAAGGTAGGGGCTGGTCTCGAAGATCAGGCGGTTAAACTCTTCGCCGCCATCGGGCGGAAGCTGCTCGATCTCTTCAGGCGGGGGAAGGTCCTGCATCGATAGCGCCTCCTCGGCCGTCGATACCGGTACAGGTGCGAGGTGCTCAGGTGGGGTTGCGGGCGCTTCGCTCCGTTCAGGCGCACTCAACGAGCCGTACGGCGGCCTCAGCCACTGCCTGGCCCATGTCCTCAGTCGAGGCGCTGCCGCCCATGTCCGGCGTGCGAACCGCGCCCCGGGCCACCACCTCGCGCACCCCGTCCTCCACCGCCCGGGCCGCCACATCCTCCCCGAGGTGTTCGAGCATCATCGCCAGTGTCAGCAGCGCCGCCGTCGGGTTCGCGATGCCCTTGCCGGCGATGTCAGGCGCCGAGCCGTGGCAGGGCTCGAACATCGACGGGAAGTGCGAATCGGTGAGGTTCGCCGATGGCGCGAAGCCGAGGCCACCAAGCAGCGCCGCCGAGAGGTCCGTCAGGATGTCGCCAAACAGGTTCGGTGCGACAACCACGTCGAGGCTCTCGGGCTTGAGCACGAAACGCATCGACAGCGCGTCGATGTTGTTCCACTCGCTCCGCACATCGGGGTGCTTCGACGCCACATCGGCGAACACATCGTTCCAGAGGGCCATCCCGTGCTTCATCGCGTTGGCCTTCGTGGCGCTGGTGACAAGCCGTTTACCGTCGCGCTCCTCGGCGAGGCGGAAGGCGCGCTCGATCACGCGCCGGCAGCCCGCCTCGCTGTACACGCCGGTCTGCAGCGCAAGCTCCTTCGAGCGACCAAAGATCTTGCGCATCGCGGCGATCTCGGCAACCTGGGGGTCATCCGGTGCGAAGCGGCCGCCGAGGCCGACGTAGATGCCCTCGGTGGCCTCGCGCACCACCGTGAAGTCGATCTCATCAGGCGTCGGGCGCGCCAGGGGATACGGTGCGCCGGGCAGCGGCTTGACCGGCCGGATGTTCGCGTACTGATCGAAACCGAAGCGGATCGCGAGCACCGGCCCCACGCCCGTGACCTCCTCAGGCGCGATGCGCGGATCGCCGACGGCACCGAGGAAGATTGCGTCGTAGCGCGAGAGTATCTCGATGCCGTCGGCGGGCATGGTGTGACCGTGCTCAACGTAGTACCTGCAGCCCCACGGGAAGAATGTCGTCTCGTACTCGAAGCCCGCGGGCCCCGCGACTGCCTCAAGCACGCGCATGACTTCCGCCACGACCTCCGGCCCGATGCCGTCGCCGTCGATAACCGCGATCCTGTGCTTTGCCATCTGTGTGCGCGCCCTCGCTCAGAAGTTGTCCGGGATCTGGTAGTTTGGTGCTTCCTCAGTGATTGTGATGTCGTGCGGGTGGCTCTCATGCATGCCCGCAGCAGTCACCCGGATGAAGCGCGCACGTTCCTTGAGTTCGGCGATAGACGTGACGCCGCAGTAGCCCATGCCGGAACGCAGTCCGCCCATGAGCTGGTGGACGACGCTGGAGAGGGCCCCCTTGTAGGGCACCCGGCCCTCGAGCCCCTCGGGGACAAGCTCCCCTTCCTCCACCACATGCGCCTGTCCGTAGCGATCTCGCACTGACTCGCGGTCTCGCATTGCGGCGATCGAACCCATCCCGCGATACTCCTTGTATGTGCGGCCGCGGTAGAGCACGGTCTCGCCGGGGCTCTCTTCGGTGCCCGCAAGCAGGGAGCCGATCATCACGCAGTCCGCGCCGGCAGCGATGGCCTTGGTGATGTCGCCGGAGTAGCGGATGCCGCCATCGGCGACGATCGTGACGCCAAGCTCCCGGGCGGCCTCGGCGCAATCGCTAATCGCTGTGATCTGGGGGATCCCCGCGCCGGCCACGATCCGGGTCGTGCATATCGACCCCGGACCGATTCCGACCTTCACGCAGTTTGCGCCGGCCTCCACCAGGGCCTCAACGGCCTCAGCAGTGCCGACGTTGCCGGCGATGATCTGGGTCTCGAACTCGTCCCTGAGCATCTTCACAGTGTCGATGACGCCAACGGAGTGCCCGTGTGCGGCGTCCACCACGATAGCGTCCACTCCACGCTCGACCAGCAGGGCGGCGCGGCTGCGCGCGTCGTCACCGACACCCACCGCCGCAGCCACCCGCAGGCGGCCGTGACCGTCCTTGCAGGCGTTGGGGTACTGCGCGACCTTCTCGATGTCCTTAATCGTGATCAGGCCAAGCAAGTGGCCCTTGTCATCCACCACCGGAAGCTTCTCGATGCGATGCTCGTGAAGGATCGACTTGGCCTCATCGAGGGTGGTGCCCTCGCGCGTGGTGACGAGGCCCTCTCGGGTCATGGCGTCCTCAACGCGCTTGTCGAGCTCCGTCTCGAACCGCAGATCGCGGTTGGTTAGGATCCCCAGAAGCTTCCCGCCGGGATCGGTGATAGGCAGGCCCGAGATGTGGTACTCTGCCATGATCTCGAGCGCCTCACGGACGGTCTGTTTGGGACCGAGCGTGATCGGATCGATGATCATGCCACTCTCGGATCGCTTGACACGATCGACCTCAACCGCCTGGCTCTCGGGATCCATGTTGCGATGGATGACCCCGATGCCGCCCTCGCGTGCCATGGCGATCGCCAGACGCGCCTCCGTCACCCGATCCATCGCGGCGCTGACCACGGGGATATTGAGGGGAATATCCGGTGTAAGACGCGTGCTGATGGAGACGTCGTACTTCTCGCTCTCCGCCTTGTTTGGAACAAGCAGGACATCGTCGAAGGAGAGACCCTCTTTCGCGAATCGGCCCTCCATCTCACCACCTCCAAAACGATCGCCGGTCGGCCCGTGCGGGCGAACTGCCGCTCGGGCTACTCCGATCCGGCGATCGGCGAGTGCTCATCGGTCAATCGAACTTCAGGTTGGACCAGATCAGGTCGATGTACGAACCGGGATCGTTCAGGAACTCGAACTTCTCGGGCGCCTCCGCGCAGGCCCGGTACAGCGGCGTGTCCCATGTGAGGCCCAGCTCAGGCACCTCCTGCACCTCGGCCCAGCGAACGGCCGGCACGCCCTGCACGTAGTTCTTGTTCTCCAGGTAGCTGGGTTTGCCGCCATCGTTGACCACGTACCAGGAGAAACCGCGCGCCTCTTCCACGGAGCCATAGAATGAGCTGAACCTGTTGCTCACCCAGTTGCTCATGAGCAGCGGCTCGTCCAGCTCATTGACGGTCACGTGGCCGTAGCCGGGGGGCATGATGATCTTCTGCCCCGCCGAGACGCGGCACATGATGACATCCTCGACCACGACCTCCTCCGGCGACGCACCGTAGTCGTCGACGATCTGCATGACGTACAGTGCCTGACCGTGCAGCACCTCGTAGACCTCCGGGTAGGCCTCGGCCTTGCCCGGAATCTGCGGATGGTAATGTCCGGAGGTCTTCATGTACTCAGGGCCGAGCATCACCGAGCGGAATGTGCTGATATCATAGCGCAGGTTATACGCCTCGCCCAGTGCCGCATCCTCGGGGCAACCGCAGTTGCGGTACATCCAGTATATCACATCTGGCCCCTCCACGTCCGGGTCCATCAGGACCGGCCGCAGGGCGTCGAGCTCCCGAGTGCTGTACTGCGGCATACGCATCCCCGGACCGAACGACACGTCGCACGTCTCAGTATCGAACTTCAGCGGATAGCCGGATAGGTCAGTCAGGTCAATCATCGATGCGTCCTCCCACCTGTCATGCCTTTTCAGGGCTCGGATTTCGCGCCCTGTTCCGTCATCGCGGCCGCAGCCGCGCCAATAACACCCGCCTGATAGCCAAGCTGCGCCGGCCGAATCGGCGTCTGCCGCAGAGGCGGCAGTACCGCACGCTGATAGCGACTGCGAAGTGGCAGCAGGAAGAGATCACCCAGCTCCGCGACGCCGCCACCGACCACGATGATCGCCGGATCGAGAAGCAGAGCGGCGTTCGCCACCGCGATGCCCAGCATCTCCCCCGCTTCCTCGATCACCGCGCGTGCCAGGGCATCGCCCTCCTTCGCAGCATGACCGACCAGCCTGCCGGTTATCCTCGCTTCGGGCATATCCGCGAGCGCTGTGTCGGGCAGCCGTCCGTCGGCACGCCGCTCCGCCGTCAGCTCTCGAGCCCGTCGCGCGATCGCTGTTCCGGAGCTGAGCGCCTGGGCGCAGCCTCGCTTACCACACTCACACGCGGGGCCGTCCGGCACCACCGTGAAATGCCCGATCTCTCCCGCACAGCCCGTCGCTCCGGTGCGCACACGCCCGTCGAGGACCACTGCGCCGCCGATGCCCGTTCCGACGTTGACGTAAAGGACGCTCTCCAGCCCGGCCCCAGCGCCGAACAGCGCCTCAGCCAGCCCCCCTGCGTCCGCATCGTTGAGCAGAAACGCGGGCCGACCCAGCCGCCGAGCGAGATGCTCCCCGAGCGCCACGTCATCCCAGCCACCGCTCAGGAAGGACGTGCGTATTCGGCCGTGCTGCACGTCCACCGGCCCGCCGAAGCCGATTCCCACGCCCGCAACCTCGTGCGCGGAGATCAGATCGCGGGCCATTACGACGAGCGCCTCGATTGCCTCGCATGCGTTGCCGGGCGCCGGTACGCTCTCCTGCGCGACAATGCCGCCGTCGCGGCTGACCACGGCGGCGGTAAGGCGCGTGTTTCCAACGTCGAGTCCGAGGAAGGGCGTGTGCACCGGATCTCCAGGCGTGCCGGCATCTTCAAACGACCACGAGAAACGAGAACGGCGAAGCCCGCAGGCTTCACCGGTCTATTTCGCGCCGGCCTCCGCCAATCCCTCTCCAGACGCACCTCAACGCGCGACAAGCACCGCCCGATCGTTCGTCATGAAATCAGCCCCAGCCAGCGGCTCCGCGTGAATGACAGTAAGTGAGACCCGCTCGACCCTCGCGGCGCCGACGGGCATGCGTCCATCGCGGTAGATCAGCAGCACGTCGCCCTTGTGAAGCGGCTCGTCGTCCGGCCCGTCGATCACCAGCCGACCGTCGGGCAGCACCGAGACCACTGGTGCGTTGACTGCCGGCAGATTCGTCAGCGAACGCGCAATCTCGGCGGCGGCCTCGTTCAACGCCCGGTCCACGATCACCTCCATGGGGACGATCTCACCCTCCGCGCGCCGAACAGCCGAGACGCCTCGCGCCGACGCTATCGTCTGCCCGCCGATGTTCTCGACCACATCTGCCTGCAGCGTTACCTGTGCAACGCCGCGCCGCGCGTTGACCTCGAGCGTCCTCACCAGCCCGGTGACGGACAGGGCTGCGCTCATGCGCTCACCGAGCATCTGCAGGTAGCCGACACCGTATGGAGGCTGCAGGCCCTCGCTCTCACACATCCGTATGACCCGGCCCCGGTCGACCAGCTCCCAGTGTCCGGTCGCCGCCAGCGCCGCGTGAACGGCATCGCCACCGCGACGCCCGATCAGCCGCCCCTCCCACTCCGTCCCGTTCGTGTGGTCATACACCGCGACCCGCACGCGCGGTACCTCGTCATCGGCGATACAGATACCCGCGGAGAGGAGCGTCAGGAGCCCGGCCAGCAGCAGTGCGGGCGTTCGAACGCGACGAAGCGTCAGCACAGTGCACCCTCCCATCAACACGATCACTCGGCGGGCCCGATGGTGATGCCGCCGTCGGCCTCGCGGGCCTCGCATCCAACGGTCTCAGCGATGGATCGTACGGCCGCGGCTGCGGGGACCGGATCCGGCGCGGCGATCGTCACCGTGCGGTCGGCACACTCATCCGCGACCTCGATCTGCAGGTTGGACTGTCGGGTGATCTCCGCCATCGCGTCGCGCAACGGGACGCCGTCGAAAGAGAATGTCACCTGTCTGCTCGCCGGCGGCGTCTCCGCCCGGAACTCCCCGAGTCGCACGGTGAGGCGCGTATCGACCACCGGATCGGTGCTGCGCAGTCGCAGGCGCATCTGGTGCCGACCGGCCCGCTCCGCCTGCATCCGAACAGTCAGCACGGTCTTCTCGTTGCCGACCAGAGCGCCATCGAACAGCCTGCCGTCGCGGGCAGTTCCGATGAGCTCGAGCCCTTCCGACGTCTCGACATCGACCACGGCGCGGGCCACGTCCCCCTCAGGCTCTATCGCGATCGTCGCGGGAACCACCTCGCCAACCGGACGGCTTCGCGGCGGCGTAATGGTTATCGTGAACGGTGTGCCCTCATTCGGTGGCGCGACGGCCACCTGTCCTGAACTCGCGTCGAGGTAGCGCGGCTCCGGCATCGGAAGCAGCTCGCGGATCGCGGTCGGAGCCGCGGCTGGCCCCCGCGAGCCCAGCGGCCCGACCATCCCCGGCACCCGGCGCGGCACCGACAGCGCTTCCGGCGCCGACGCTTCCTTCTCCACGCTCTCCGCCATCGCGCCACGCGGCGGCGGCATCGGGGCTGGCTCAGTCTCCATCCCGACTGCGCCCGACGCCACGTCTGGCGTCTCCGCGTCCTGCGAAGGCGCACCTGCGCCTGTGTCGGCGATCGCGGGCCCGGGAGCGGATGGTCGATCCTCCTGTGCCGATGGGCCCGGCACCGGGGGACGATCGTCCTCGCGCCCCGTAGGCCCGGAGCTGGAGCTCGGAACGTCGGCGTCCACAGCCCGAGGCTCCGCAGCCACAACAGTCTCGGAATCCTCCGCCCCCGTATCCGCAGGAGGCGCACCCTCCTCGCCCGCCTCAGCATCGGCAGTCTCCGCGCCGGCTGCCGCCAGCGGGCCGTCCGCTCGGAGCCCTTCCCGACTCTCGGCCGCCATCTCCTCCGTGCGATACTGCCCGCCGGGAAGCGCTTCGGTGCCCGTGTAGAGCGTTATCCCTGTCCACAGCAGCAGAGCGGCCGCGGCGGCTGCAGCGAACGCGGCGATTACCGTGCGACCCCGCGTCCAGAGCGCGTTCCTGGGCCCCGTGGAACCGCGACGGGGGATCGCCCGCAGCTCCGCACGCAGCGATGACGGCGGCTCCACCTCGGGCATGCCGTGCAGCACCGCCACCAGCGTCCGCAACTGCTCGAGCTCACGCGCACACTCGGGGCATTCCGACAGGTGGTCGCGCAGACGCCTCTGATCTTCCGCGCTGAGCTCGCCCTCGAGGTACGCGGTCAAATTGTCTCGACACTCGTCACAGCCCATTGACACAGGTGTCCCTCACGCCGCGGCATCGGTCGCGCCATGGGTAGGACGGCCCTACGTTCCGAAAAGTTCCGCGTGCTCATGCATCTCGTTGCGCAATGCTCTTCGCGCGCGATTGAGCCGCGACTTCACCGTCCCCAGCGGCACATCCAGAACCTCGGCGATCTCCTGATAGGCCAGCCCACGCAGATCGTAAAGCACGATAACGGTGCGGAAATCCTCGGGCAGCCTGCCGAGCGCCTCATGCACGAGACGTTGCAGTTCACGTTGCTCGGCGGTTATCGCCGGCTCGTCAGACTCGTCGGGCAGGTCGCGCTCTCCCGCGAACTCGCCGTCCTCATCCTCCTCCGTCAGGCTGAATGGCTGGTTCTTGCGACGCCGAAGCTCATCCAGGCAGATGTTCATCGTGATGCGGTACAGCCACGTGCTGAATGCTGCCTCGCCCCGGAAGGTATCGAGCGCCTCATACACCCGGAGGAACACCGACTGCGTTGCGTCCGACGCCGCGCTGGGCGTCCCGAGCATCCGGTAGGCGGTGTTGTACACGGAGCGATAGTGCCCGTCGACCAGACGGTCGAAGGCCGAGGCGTCGCCGGCCTTCGCCGCTTCGACGAGTTCGCGATCCGAGCGTTGGTCTCTATCGTCCGCGGCGCTCATTACGCTCCGTCCAACCCTAAAGCTGCGTCCGGTAGATGCGCTCACCCTCGATCCAGACCTCGATACGCTTGCCCTCTCGCCCCCAGGTCTCGAACTCGATCGTATCGCCGGGACGATGCAGGCGGTCGTAGGTGACCTCCAGCGGCTCGTCGTGGCCCTCGAGGATTCGCACGCGTTGCAGGGGATCCCCGGCAGGGACCGTGATCTTCAGCGTCCGGAAGTACGCCACTGCGGTCTCCCCATCCCCCGTGGGCACTTCCAGCCGGCCGAACTGCGGGCCACCGCTGACCTGCACATACACGCTCTCACCTCGAGCCACCCGCTCACCGGGGGCGGGATTCTGCCGCACGATCTCGCCCTTCGGGGCAGATGAACGTGTCTGCCCGAGCACCTCCAGCTGCAGGTCGCTCTCCCCGAGCAGTTCGCGGGCCTCGCGGACCGTCAGGCCCGTCACCGATGGCACCTCCACCTGCGCCGACCCCAGACTCACGACCAGGGTGACCTCGCGGCCCTGGCGCACCAGCATTCCGCCCTCCGGCTTCGTCGCGATGACCTCACCCGGCTCATACTCGTCGCTGTATGCGGGCCGAACGCCCCCGACCTGCAGAGCAGCCCGCTGCAGTATCTCGCGCGCCTCCTCCCTGGGGAGGCCGACAACATCCGGGACCGGCACCTCCTGGGGAAGCTGGTCGAGGAACCACATCGCTCCGAGCACGACGGCGCCGGCGATCACGCCCCCGGTGATCACCGTGGTTAGCACGCCTAACAGAATATCCCCAAGCGCGTGGAGTACTTTCATGAGCGTCCCATCGGCTGAACCAGCCGGCTCGTCAGCAACGGCCTCGGGGCCCGCCTCGCGCCATGCACGCCGCAGTGCGCTGGCAAGCCGGCCTGCAGGCGGGGCAACGTCATCGGCCTGACACAGGATCCGGCGGGAAGTCTCCACGACCGCCGAGGCCAGAGGACCGCGATAGTCGGCGAGAAGCTCCACAGCCAGCTCGGCCCAGGCCCTCACATCGGCAACGAACCCATCCTCACCGCCGGCCCCGATCGCAGCTCCGGTGAGCACCAGCCTGCCATCCCGCGCGACGAGCGCCTCCCTGCGCACGTTTCCGTGCGCCACTCCCGCGCGATGCATGTACGCGAGCGCCTCGAGGACCCCGATCACCCCGCCCGCGCTGATCGCGCGGTCAGAGAGCCGATCCAGCACCGCCCCCTCGCCAACGTCCTCGATGACCTCGGCCTCCGGCTCCTCGCGGAACGCAATGAGGCGCGACAACGACGGATGGCGCAGGTCCCGGACCGAGCGAACACGCTCTCTGATGTCGGCGCGCTCGCGGGCAACGCCCGGTCGGCTGACGATGAACCGGGCGGCCCCACGTCCTCGTT